>NZ_HG322950.1:1532500-1865000 GCF_000689415.1 Pseudomonas knackmussii B13
GACGACTCTGCAGGGATTGCTGGCCTACCTGGTCGTGCTTTCCGCCGGGACGCTGCTGGCGGCGCTGGCGATCGGCACCCAGGCGGCGCTGGGCGCGGCACTTTACTACCTGCTGCATAGCACCTGGGTCGCTGGCGGTCTGTTCCTGCTCGCCGACCTGATCGCCCGACAGCGCGGCGACAAGGCCGGGGAACTGGTGCAGGGCCCGGCGCTGCTGCAGCCGCAACTGCTTGGCGCGCTGTTCTTCGCCGGGGCAATCGCCGTCGCCGGCCTGCCGCCGCTGTCCGGCTTCATCGGCAAGCTCCTGCTGCTGCAGGCCCTGCCGTCGGGCTGGGGCGCGGTGGCGCTGTGGAGCGTGGTGCTGGTCAGTGGGCTGGTCTGCATCATTGCCCTGGCGCGCGCCGGCAGCACGCTGTTCTGGCGTTGCGGACGCAGCGTGCTAGGCAGCGCCGAGCGTGATCCGATCCGTCTGCTCGCGGCCGTCGGCCTGCTCGCCTGTGCGCCGGCGCTGGTGATCTTCGCCAAGCCGCTGCTGGATTATGCACAGGCCACGGCTGCGCAATTGCTGGATGTCGACCTCTACCGCCAGGCGATCCTGGTCGGAGGTGGCGCATGATCCGCCGCCTGCTGCCGCATCCAGTGCTCAGCCTGTGCCTGCTGCTGGGCTGGGTGCTGCTGGTGAACGATTTCTCCTTCGGCCACTGGCTGCTCGCGGCCTTCCTCGCCGTGGCGATCCCGCTGCTGTGCCGGGACATGCTGCTGGCGCCGCTGCGTATCCACCGTCCGGGCCTGCTGCTGCGCTTCATCGGCCTGGTGCTGCACGACATAGTCGTGGCCAACCTGCAGGTCGCGCGCCTTGTCATCGGCCCGACCCGCAAGCTTCGGCCGGCCTTCGTCGAGGTGCCGCTGGAGCTGCGCGAGGACTTGCCGATCGCGATCCTCGCCAGTGTCATAACCCTGACCCCGGGCACGGTGTCCGCCGACCTCAGTAGCGATCGCCGCAGCCTGCTGGTGCATGGCCTCGACGTGCCCGATCCGCAGGCGCTGGTGGCAGACATCAAGGCACGCTACGAGGCGCCGCTCAAGGAGGTGTTCGAATGCTCGCCTACGTGATTCCGCTGTGCCTGGCGATGCTGGCGGCGGCGCTGCTGCTGACGGTGGCCCGGCTGGTGCGCGGGCCGAGCGTGGCCGACCGCATCCTCGCCCTGGACACGCTGTCGATCGAGGCCATCGCCCTGATCGTGCTGTTCGGCATCTGGAAGGGCAGCGGCCTGTATTTCGAGGCCGCGCTGCTGATCGCGGTCATGGGCTTCGTCAGCACAGTGGCGCTGTGCAAGTTCCTGCTGCGCGGAGACATCATCGAATGAAGCTGCTGATCGACACCCTGGTCGCGGTTCTATTGCTGGGCGGCAGCCTGTTCGCGCTGCTGGGCGCCGTCGGCCTTTACCGCCTGCCGGACTTCTACACGCGCCTGCACGCGCCGACCAAGGCCTCGACCCTGGGCGTGGGCGGGGTAGTGCTGGGCTCCCTGCTGTACTTCAGCACGAACGGGCAGGGCATCAGCTTGCACGAAGTGCTGATCACCCTGTTCCTGTTCATCACCGCGCCAGTCAGTGCGCACCTGCTGGCCAAGGCGGCCATGCAGCGCCGCGATGCCCGCGCTCCGGGTACCCAGGGCGAGCCCTGGGAATGAAAGGGCTCTTGTAGGAGCGAGCTTGCTCGCGAACAGGCCGCGTGCCGACTCATTCGCGAGCAAGCTCGCTCCCACGAAAAGCACAGCCATTACAGTTTTGCCGCGCCGCTGTGCCTGTCGGGGCGATTGGGCGAACTCCTATACTTGTCGGATTCGTCCTTCGGAGCGTTCCGTGCAGCAGTCCCGGCCGTTCGCCCTCGCGTGCCTGGTGTTGGCCATGGCGCTCTGGGGCAGTTCCTTCATTGCCCTGAAACTCGCCTTCGCCGAAATGCCGGCCATGTGGGTCATCTTCGCCCGTATGGCCATCGGCAGCCTGATCTTCCTTGCCGCCTGGCGCTGGCGCGGGCGCATCGAATACCGCAAGGGCGACTGGAGGTACCTGGTCGGCCTCGCCGTGTGCGAGCCCTGCCTGTACTTCGTTTTCGAGTCCTTCGCCCTGCACTACACCAGCGCCGCCCAGGCCGGGATGATCACGGCGTTGCTGCCGCTGATGGTCGCGGTGGGCGCCTTCCTGCTGCTGCATGAAAAGATCTCCCGCAACACCTGGGCCGGCTTCGCCCTGGCGGTGCTCGGCGCACTCTGGCTGACCCTGGCCAGCGAGCCTGACAGCCATGCGCCGGCGCCGCTGCTGGGCAACTTCTTCGAGCTGCTGGCGATGGTCTGCGCCACCGGCTACACCCTGCTGTTGAAGCACCTGTCGGCGCGTTACTCGCCGTTCATCCTCACCGCCATGCAGGCCTTCATCGGCTCGATATTCTTCCTGCCGGTGGCCGCGCTGACTGCCGGCGCGCCGCCCGTGCCCAGCAGCGAGGGCCTGCTGGCGCTGATCTACCTGGGCAGCGTGGTCACCGTGGGCGCCTATGGCCTGTACAACTTCGGTGTCAGCCGCCTGCCGGCGAGCCAGGCCACCGGCTTCATCAACCTGATCCCGGTGTTCACCCTGGTCTTCGCCTGGCTGCTGCTGGACGAGCGGCTCAACGGCCAGCAGGCGCTGGCCGCCGCGCTGGTCTTTGCCGGGGTGGCGCTCAGCCAGTGGCGCAGCACCGCTGCCCCGCCGCCGGCCGGGGTCCTGGACTAATCCATCGAGGTGCCGACCATGTCCGTCGATTTCCGCAATTGGACCTGCGAAGCCATCCGCATCATCGAGGCGGACTTCCAGCGCAGCGCCGATACCCACCTGATCCCCCTCGGCCTGCCCGGCATGCCGGGTATCGACCTGTACTTCAAGGACGAATCCAGCCACCCCACCGGCAGCCTCAAGCACCGCCTGGCGCGTTCGCTGTTCCTCTACGCGCTGTGCAACGGCTGGCTGAAGCCGGGGGCGCCGGTGATCGAGGCTTCCAGCGGGTCGACGGCGATCTCCGAGGCCTACTTCGCCCGGCTGCTCGGGCTGCCCTTTATCGCGGTGGTCCCGGCCAGCACTTCCAAGGAGAAGATCGCGCAGATCGCCTTCTACGGCGGGCAGAGCCACCTGGTGAAAGATCCCACGCAGATCTACGCCGAGTCCGAGCGCCTGGCGCGAGAAAGCGGCGGCCACTTCATGGACCAGTTCACCTATGCCGAGCGGGCCACCGACTGGCGGGCGAACAACAACATCGCCGAGTCGATCTTCCAGCAGATGCGCCATGAGCGCTTCCCCGAGCCGCGCTGGCTGGTTTCCAGCCCCGGCACCGGCGGTACCCTGGCCACTCTCGGGCGCTTTGCCCGCTATCGCCGTCACGAGACTCACGTGCTTTGCGCCGACGCCGAGCGCTCGGTGTTCTTCGACGCCTATCGCACCGGTGACCGCAGCCTGACCCTGGACTGCGGCTCGCGCATCGAAGGCATCGGCCGTCCGCGCGTGGAGGCGTCCTTCCTGCCTTCGGTCATCGATGCCATGGCCAAGGTGCCCGACGCCTGGTCGCTCGCTGCCATGCACTACCTGGCGCAGCGCCTGGGCCGGCATGTCGGCGGTTCCAGCGGCACCAACCTGATAGGCGCGCTACTGGCCGCCCAGGACATGGTGGCGCACGGCGAGTCGGGGTCGATCGTGGCGATTCTCTGCGATGGCGGCGAACGCTATGCCACCAGCTACTACGATCCGCTCTGGCTGAAGCAGAAGGGCTTCGAGCTGGACCCGCTGATCGAGGCCGTGCGCCGTTGCGCGGAAGAGGGCGTGCCGCTGCCGGAGGAGATCCGCAGCCTGGGATTGCGCGCCTGAAGCGGGAGCGGCCCGTTGCGGGCCGCCCTCGTCGGGATCACTCGGCGTAGGCGCCGCCCGGATAGGCGCAGCCGCGCATGACCTGGTTGTCCAGGCGCAGCTCGGCGGACATCTGGGTCACCGCGCCAGTCATGCTGTTCACACAGCGGCTCGGGGCGACCCACAGTTCCAGCTTCTCGCCATTGGCCTCGCTGGAGTAGCTGCTGCTGCCACCGGGCACGCTTTCGACCACGTAGGGCACCACCAGCGCCGGCTTGCCGGGGCGCTGCAGCAGCAGGCCCTGGGCGTTGATCATCACGTTCCAGGCCGGCTCGTTGCCGATGGCCTGGACGATGGTGTGCTTGAAGTTGGGGTCTTCGCAGCCGCGGCCTTCGCCCTGGATGCGGTACAGGGTGTCGACCTCCAGCTTGCCGTCGGTGTTGCTCGACTGCCCGCCGGAGTAGCCGCCGCGAACGTCGACAAAGAGCTTGGCGGCGCCATCGGCGAACAGGTCGCGGGACTCGCGGGCTACGCTGCCGTTGGGACCGTCCACCAGCAGGAAGTGGCGTTGCTCCTGGCACGGACGGAACATCAGGTCGTTGCCCTGGCGGGTCAGCTCGCCCTGCACCCGGGTTTGCGCGTGGGTGTCGACGGGCGCGGGTTTCCACACCTGGCAGGCGGCGAACAGGGGCAGGAGGCTATAGAGGGCGAAACGGGCTGGACGCATGCTGTGGGGGCTCCCGGAAAAATGCGCCCACGTTACCGAGCGTGCCGTGCTATCTCAAGGGATGCGGTGCCGCATCGGCACAAAGGAGGGGCAGGATGATTCTCTACAAGCGCGCCTACGACCCGGTCGGGGCGGATGATGGCTACCGGGTACTGGTGGATAGGCTGTGGCCACGCGGCATCCGCAAGGAGGATCTGGCCTTGCACGAATGGCTGAAGGAAGCCGCGCCGTCCAACGAACTACGCCGGCGCTTCCACCACGATCCCACGCGTTTCGAGGCGTTTCGTAGCGCCTATCACGCCGAACTCACGGCGCACCCGGAGCACTGGTGGAAGCTGCTGGAGATTGCCGGCAAGGGCAATCTGACCCTGCTCTACGGCGCCCGCGACACCGAGCACAACAACGCGCGGGTGCTGGCGGAGTTCCTCGAGGACGAACTGGAAAGGGTGCAGCCGGGGAGTTCGCCGACCTGCTATGCGGATCGCGACGCGTAGGAGCGGATCTCATCCGCGAAAATCCATTGCGCTGACGCCCCTTGTAGGAGCGCGCCATGCGCGCGAATCGCGGACAAGGGCCGCTCCTACAGGGGAGCCTCATTGACGCGTTACCAGATCTTGTACACCTGCCCGGTCTGTGCGCCTTCCACGCTGCGCGCGAAGCCCAGCGCCGCGTCGGCCGCCAGCACCGGCTTGAAGCCGCGGAAGAAGGGCGCATAGCCCTCCATCGACTCCACCAGCACGTTCGGGCTGACCGCGTTGATCCGCTGGCCGCGCGGCAGTTCCAGGGCTGCACTGCGGACGAAGCCTTCCACCGCGGCGTTGACCATGGTCGCCGAGCTGCCGAAGCGGATCGGGTCTTCGCTGAGGATGCCGGTGGTCAGGGTGAAGGAGGCGCCGTCGTTGGCGTAGCGGCTGCCGATCAGCACCAGGTTGACCTGGCCCATCAGCTTGTCCTTCAGGCCGACGGCGAATTCGGCTTCGCCCATCTCGGACAGCGCGCCGAAGTGCACCTTGCCGGCGGCGCTGACCAGCGCGTCGAACGAGCCGACCTTGTCGAACAGCGCCTGGATCGAGGCGCTGTCGGTGATGTCCACGTTGAAGTCGCCGCTGCTGCGGCCGACGCGGATGATCTCGTGACGCTGGCCCAGCTCGTTGGCCACGGCCTGGCCGAGGGTACCGCTGGCTCCGATGAGGATGATCTTCATGTTGGCTCCTGCTGTTGGGGGAAAGTGACGGAGCCAGTCTAGGGGCGTATTTTGTTTTGATAATCCGGGCAATCGGCAACCTTTGGTTTTCATGGGGAAACAATAATGGGCGAACTGGAAGATCTGTCGGCCTTCGCCGTGCTGCTGGAAAGCGGCAGCTTCACCCGCGCCGCCGAGCGCCTGGGCTGTAGCAAGGGGCAGTTGTCCAAGCGCATCAGCGCGCTCGAACAGGCCCTGGGCGTGACCCTGCTGCACCGCACCACGCGGCGCCTGTCGCTGACCGCCGCCGGCAGCGCGCTGCTGCCCGAGGCGCAGGCGCTCAATGCGCAGGCCGCGCGTGCCCGCCAGGCTGTGGCGCGGATGCAGGAGCAGGAGCACGGCACCGTACGCCTCACGGTGCCGGTGTCGCTGGGGGAAACCTTCTTCGATGCCTGGCTGGTGGAGTTCTCCCGCGCACACCCGGACATCCGCCTGGAGCTGGACCTGGCCAACGACCGCCGCGACCTGGTGGCCGACGGTTTCGACCTGGCGATCCGCTCCGGCATGGCCGGTGACGAGCGTTTAGTCGCACGGCCGCTGTTCGCCCTGCAGGAGCTGACCTGCGCCGCGCCACAGTACCTGGCCGAGCACGGCGAGCCGACGACGCCGGCGGAGCTGGCGCAGCACAACTGCCTGCTCAATACCCACTATGCCGACCACGAGCAGTGGCTCTACCAGCGCCGACACGAACTCTTCCGCGTGCCGGTTTCCGGCGTGCTGGCGAGCAATCACTACACCCTGCTGAAGAAGGCCGCGCTGGCCGGCGTCGGCATCGTCCGCCTGCCGTCCTACATGATTCACGACGAACTCGCCGCCGGCCGCCTGCGCTGGCTGCTGTGCGACTACCAGACGCGGACATCGCCGGTGTATCTCGTGCACCCGTACCAGGGCGGCCTGCCGCGCCGCACCCAGTTGCTGATGGACTACCTGCTGCGCTGGTTCGAGCGCAGCCGCCAGCGCCTGCTGGAATTGCAGGGCTGAGCCCGTCGTTCAGCTCCGTTCAGGTTCATTCAGCTTCGTTCAGCGGAGGTTCAGAGAGGGTTCAGGGGACGTTCAGTGGGCGAGGAATAGGCTTTGTCCATCGTCTTCAAACGTCCGCGAGGACCTGAACATGAAAGCCACTCAAACCCTTCTGATCGCTGCCTTTACTGCCAGTGCGCTGGTTCTTACCGGCTGCGCCTCGAACCTCTCCGGTAGCAGCTACTCCCGCGCCGACGCCCGCGCCGTGCAGACCGTGCGCATGGGCACCATCGAGTCGCTGCGCCCGGTACAGATCGAGGGCACCAAGACGCCGATCGGCACCCTGGCCGGCGCCGCCGTCGGTGGCATCGCCGGTAGCGGTATCGGCGGCGGGCGCGGGGCGAGCATCGCCACCATCCTCGGCGGCGTGGCCGGCGGGGCTGCCGGTTCGGCCATCGAGGAAGGCGTCACTCGTACCCAGGGCGTGGAAATCGTGGTTCGCGAAGACAGCGGCATCTCCCGCGCCTATGTCCAGGCGGTGGACCCGTCGCAGCGGTTCAACATCGGCGACCGTGTACGCATCATGAGCGTCAACGGTGCCAGCCGCGTGACCCTGTAACCCGCTGATTCGGAGGCATCATGAAACCCCTCGTCCTTTTCGTCGTCCTGATGCTTGGTATGCCCCTCGCCTGGTCCGGCGAGGGGGACGGCGACTACTGGTACCTGCAGACCAGCGTCATAACCCGCCACTGGCACCACGATCCCGACCACAACAACCACCAGGACCTCATTGGTCTGGAGCGCAACCGCGCTGACGGCTGGCTGGTGGGGGGCGCGACCTTCCGCAACTCGTTCAGCCAGCGCTCGAACTATGTCTACGCGGGCAAGCGCTACGAGATGGCCGACTCGCCGCTGTACTTCAAGGTCACCGCCGGTGCCCTGCAGGGCTACCATGGCAAGTACCGCGACAAAATCCCGCTCAACCACTACGGCGTGGCGCCGGCGGTGATTCCCTCGGTAGGCGCACAGTTCGGCCGCTTCGGCGCCGAGTTCGTGGTGCTGGGCAACTCCGCCGGGATGATCAACGTGGGGGTGCGCCTGTAAGGGCGCAACTCGTTCAGCCGACGACTTCGGTGAGGGCGGCGTCCAGTGTGTCGATCAGCAGGTCGGCGTGCTCTCGTTCGAAGGCCAGCAGCGGACGGATCTTCAGGATGTTCTCCAGTGGGCCGGCGGCGCTGATCAGCACGCCACGCTCGCGCATGGCATTGACCACCTGGCGCGTCTGCGCGGCGGCCGGTGCCTTGCTTTCGCGGTCGCTCACCAGCTCCACACCCAGGAACAGCCCGGCGCCGCGTACGTCGCCGATCAGCGGGTGACGCTCCGCCAGGCGACGGAAGCCCTGCAGCAGGTAGTCGCCGATTTCCGCCGAACGCTGTTGCAGCTTCTCCTCGCGAATCACGTTCAGCACCGCCTGGCCGGCGGCACAGGACACCGGGTTGCCGCCGAAGGTGTTGAAGTAGCGCACGCTGCGGCCGAAGCTCGCGAGCACTTCCGGGCGCGCCACTACGCCGGCGATGGGCTGGCCGTTGCCCATCGGCTTGCCGAGGGTGACCAGGTCCGGCAGCACGCCGTGGCGCTGGAAGCCCCACATGTGCGCGCCGGTACGGGCGAAACCGCATTGCACCTCGTCCGCTATGTAGAGCAGGCCTTCGGCGCGGGCCAAGGCCACCGCCTCGGCGAGGAAGCCGGCCGGCTCGGCGAAGACGCCGTCGCTGGCGAAGATGCCATCCAGCAGCAGGGCCGCCGGCTTGATGCCTTTGGCGCGCAGGTCGGCGATGGCCGCGCGTATGTCTTCGGCAAATAGCCGGCCGACGTTTTCCGCACCCAGCCGGTAAGCGTCGGGTGCACGCACGGTGCGCGCGTGGGCGGGCAGGGTGATGCCGCTGCCAAGGGACGGCGAGAGGGCGGAGATGTCGCCGGTGACGCCGTGGTAGGCGAAGCGCGTGATGATCACGCCGGTGCCGCCGGTATGGTGACGGGCGATGCGCAGGGCCAGGTCGTTGGCCTCGCTGCCGGTGCAGGTGAACATGACCTGGCCGAGTTCGGCGGGGAAGGTCGACAGCAGGTCTTCGGCGTAGTCGAGGATGCCTTCCTGCAGGTAGCGGGTGTGGGTGTTCAACACGGCCGCCTGTTCGGCAATGGCCTGCACCACGCGTGGGTGGCAATGGCCGATGGAGGCGACGTTGTTGTAGGCGTCCAGGTAGCGCCTGCCCTGTTCGTCGTAGAGCCATACGCCGTCGCCGCGAACGGTGTGCAGCGGGCGTTCGTAGAACAGCCGGTAGGCCGGGCCGAGCAGGCGCTCGCGGCGTTCGATCAGGCTGCGTTCCTTCTCGCTCAGGCGCTCGCCGTCGGCCGAGCTGTAGCCGTTGATCATGGTCATGCGTGGGACTCCTCTTGGCAGGCGCGGGCGATACGCTCGCGCGCCTCGGAACGGGATAGTGCGGCCAGTCCCTGCAGGCTGGCGCGGGCCTGGTGGGCGTTGCGCAGGATGTAGTCGCGGTTCTCCGGGTGCAGGCTGGCGCGCCAGGCAGTGATGCTCAGGGTCATTACCAGGCGGGTGGCCATGAGGTCGGCGAGGATCGCCTGCTCGACCTCCTGCAGCGGGTTGCGTGAGTGGTAGGCGGCGATGAACTCCAGGGCTGGGGCAAGCACGTCGCCCTCGGTGCCCAGTTGGTAGGCAGCGGCCACGCCCAGCTCATTGATCAGCGGTGCGTAGACCATGTCGCCGAAGTCGAGGATGTTGCGCAGCACCTCGGGGTGCTCCGCATCGACGATCACGTTGTGCGGGTTGAGGTCGTTGTGGATGACCTGGGCGCGCAGCTCTTTCTGCAGAGGCAGAGCGTGGGTCTCGAAGGCGTCGAGGCTGCGCTCGACCAGTGCGCGTTCGTCAGCGTTCTCGATGTGCTGCAGCAGCGGGCGCAGGCGCGCGGCTTGCTGCATGTCCCAGAGCAACTCGTGGCCGGAAGCGGGATGGCTGTAGCCGTGCAGCGCCAGGTCCAGGCGCGCCAGGGCGTCACCGAGATTGCGCCGCAGCGCCGGGCTGCGTTGCTTGATGCGATGCAGCGGCAGGCCTTCGACGAAGGACAACAGCCGCGCCAGCATGCGCTGGCCGTCCACTTCCACCCAACCCTGATAGTTGCCTTCTTGGTCGGGGTAGACGCGTTGCACTGGCAGCGTCGGGTCGGCTTGCTGCACGCGGAGCAGGGCGCCGGTCTGGAAGTCCACCACCTGTACATCTTCCAGCGGGTGGGAAAGCTTGAGCAGGCAGGCCGAGCCGTCGGTGCGGGTGATCTGGAAGTTCAGGTCGCGCTCGCCGGCCAGGCGTAGCAGCTCGCCGCGCTCGGCGAAGCGTTCGGCGGCGATGGCGGCGGCCTGTTCGAGGCTGACCTGCGCCTGGGCCGCTTCCAGCAGCGGATCATGGGCGGGCGCGTTCAACGGCATGGGCTTGGCTCCGGGCGGAAGAGGGTGGGGGACTGCGGCATGCGCGCGGGCTCCGGTTCTTGTCGTTCTTGTCTGGCGGCCATTAAAGCACATTAAAAACATGATGCATCATGTTTTATTTTCGCTCGAACGGGTCCATCATGCCTGGCATCCACAGGCCCGAATGGACGGATCGCACCCATGAGCCAAGCCAAGACCCTGCTGCTGACCGGCGCCAGCCGCGGCATCGGCCACGCCACCGTGAAGCACTTCAACGCCGCCGGCTGGCGCATCTTCACCGCCTCGCGGCAAAGCTGGGTGGACGACTGCCCCTGGGCCGAGGGCCTGCTCAACCACATCCACCTCGACCTGGAAGACATCGACAGCGTCGAGCGCGCCCTGCCGGCGATCCGCGAGAAGCTCGGCGGCCGCCTGGATGCCCTGGTGAACAACGCCGGCATCTCGCCCAAGGGCCCGGAAGGGCAGCGCATGGGCGTGCTGGAAAGCGACTACGGCACCTGGCTGAAGGTCTTCAACGTCAACCTGTTCTCCACCGCACTGCTGGCGCGCGGGCTGTTCGATGAGCTGAAAGCGGCTCAGGGCACGGTCATCAACGTCACTTCCATCGCCGGTTCGCGGGTGCATCCCTTCGCAGGGGTCGCCTACGCCTCGTCGAAGGCCGCGCTGGCGGCGCTGACCCGCGAGATGGCCTACGACTTCGGCCGCCACGGCGTGCGCGTCAACGCCATCGCGCCGGGGGAGATCGACACCTCGATCCTGTCCTCGGGCACCGAGCTGATCGTCGAGCGTGACATTCCCATGCACCGCCTGGGCAAACCGGAGGAGGTGGCCTCGCTGATCCATTTCCTCTGCACCCAGGGGGCGTCCTACGTGAATGGCGCGGAAATCCACGTCAACGGCGGTCAGCACGTCTGAGCTGGCAAATCACCGCGCAAATGCCCATCATCCCGCCGCGAACCCGGACGAGCCGCCCATGAACTATCCCATCGAAGGCATCACCCACTCCCTGCTGGGCAGTAGCGTCTATGCGCTGCTCCGCGAAGCGCTGATCACCGGGCGCTTCCAGCCCGACGACCGCCTGCGCATCCGCGACCTGGCGCAGCAGCTGGGCACCAGCGTGACGCCGGTGCGCGATGCCATCCTGCAGCTGGCCAAGGAGCAGGCGCTGGTGCTCAAGACCCCGCGCGACATCCGCGTGCCGGTGCTCAGCCAGGCGCAGTACCTGGAGATCCGCAGCATCCGCGTCGCCCTCGAAGGGCTGGCGGCGGAAACCGCGGCGGCTCGCGCCGATGCCGAGCAACTGGCGATGCTGGAGGCGAACATCCGCGACAACCTCGCGGCCATCCACGCCGACGACCAGATCGCGGCGTTGAAGCTCAACCAGGCCTTCCACTTCGCCCTCGCCGACATCGCCGGGATGCCGCTGCTGAGGAGCTTCCTCGACAGCCTGTGGATGCGCACCGGCCCGCTGATCGCCCGCGCCTACGGCAGCTTCAACGAGCGCATGGCGGTGGAGCACCACTGGGAAGTGCTGCACGCCCTGCAAGAAGGCGACGGCGCCGCGGCGCGCGCGGCCATCTGCGCCGACCTCACCGACGGCAGCCAGAAGATGCTGGAGTTCATCGCCCAGGTGGAGGAGACGCTGGCCGCCGACTGACGGTCTCTTCGTAGGCGCGGACTCATCCGCGAATTGTCGTAGCGATATTTCCCTGTAGGAGCGCGCCATGCGCGCGAATCGCGGCCATGGGCCGCTCCTACAGCGAGCCAGGAGGCACCCGCCGAAGCCGGTCATGCGAAGCCCATAAAAAACGGCCCCGAAGGGCCGTTTTTCTTGCCTGCGAAAAGGCTCAACCGCCCAGGTAAGCGTCGCGTACCTTGGGGTTGACCAGCAGGTTGGCGCCGGTGTCCTGCATCACGATGCGACCGTTCTCCAGCACGTAGCCGCGGTCGGCGAGCTTCAGCGCCTGGTTGGCGTTCTGCTCGACGAGGAAGACGGTCACGCCTTCGCTGCGCAGCTGTTCGATGATGTCGAAGATCTGCTGGATGATGATCGGCGCCAGGCCCAGGGACGGCTCGTCGAGCAGCAGTAGCTTTGGCTTGCTCATCAGCGCACGGCCGATGGCGAGCATCTGCTGTTCGCCGCCGGACATGGTGCCGCCGCGCTGGTTGAAGCGCTCCTTCAGGCGCGGGAACAGCCCGAGGACGCGCTCCATCTGCTCGTCGTACTCGCCCTTGCTGGTGAAGAAGCCACCCATGGCGAGGTTTTCCTCGACGGTCAGGCGGGCGAACACGCGACGGCCTTCCGGCACCACCGCGATGCTCTTGCGCATGATGTGCGAGGACTCCTGGCCGACCAGTTCCTCACCGAGGTACTTGATGCTGCCGGAGGCCGCGCGCGGCGAGCCGCAGAGGGTCATCAGCAGGGTCGACTTGCCGGCGCCGTTGGCGCCGATCAGGGTGACGATCTCGCCCTGCTGCACTTCCATGCTGACTTCGTGCAGCGCCTGGATCTTGCCGTAGAAGGTGGAGACCTTGTCGAACTTCAGCATGGCTCAGGCCTCCCCCAGATAGGCTTTGATCACGTCCGGGTTGTCGCGGATCTGCTCCGGGGTACCGTCGGCCAGGGGAGTGCCCTGGTTGATCACGTAGATGTGGTCGGAAATGCTCATCACCAGCTTCATGTCGTGCTCGATCAGCAGCACGGTGACGTTGTGCTCGGCACGCAGCATGGCGATCAGTGCCTTGAGGTCATCTGTCTCGCGCGGGTTGAGACCGGCCGCCGGCTCGTCGAGCATGAGCAGTTGCGGGCGGGTCATCATGCAGCGGGCGATTTCCAGGCGGCGTTGCTGACCGTAGGCCAGGGTACCGGCCGGGCGGTTGGCGACTTCCTTCAGATTGACCACTTCCAGCCAGTGCGCCGCGTAATCCAGCGCCTCGGCTTCACTGCGGCGGAAGCTCGGTGTACGCAGCAGGCCGGCGAAGAAGTTGGTGTTGAGGTGGCGGTGCTGAGCGATCAGCAGGTTCTCCACCGCGGTCATGTCCTTGAACAGACGGACGTTCTGGAAGGTCCGCACCACGCCGCGGTGGGCGATCTTGTGGCCGGGCAGGCCGTGCACCGCTTCGCCGCGCAGGAGGATCTGGCCGCCGGTGGGCTGGTAGAAGCCGGTCAGGCAGTTGAACACCGTGGTCTTGCCGGCGCCGTTCGGGCCGATCATCGAGACCACCTGCTTTTCTTCAACGTTGAGGCTCACCCCGTTGACGGCCAGCAGGCCGCCGAAGCGCATGGTCAAGCCGCTTACTTCGAGAATCGGTCGGCTCATTTGCGCAACTCCAGATGCGGACGCTGCATGGGCAGCAGGCCCTGCGGACGCCAGATCATCATCAGCACCATGACGGCGCCGAACATCAACATGCGGTACTCGCTGAAGCTGCGCATCAGCTCGGGCAGCAGGATCATCACCACGGCGGCGAGAATGATCCCCAGCTGCGAGCCCATGCCGCCCAGCACCACGATGGCGAGGATGGTTGCCGACTCGATGAAGGTGAATGACTCAGGCGTGATCAGCCCCTGGCGCGCGGCGAAGAAGCTGCCGGCCAGGCCCGCGAAGCAGGCGCCGAGGGTGAACGCGGAGAGCTTGATGATGGTCGGGTTCAGACCCAGCGCACGGCAGGCGATCTCGTCTTCGCGCAGGGCTTCCCAGGCGCGGCCCAGCGGCATGCGCAGCAGGCGGTTGATGACGAACAGCACCAGCAGTACCAGCAGCACGGCGACCAGGTAGAGCACCACGACCTTGTAGTTCGAGTTGTAGGCGATGCCGAAGAACTCGTGGAAGGTCTGCATGCCCTCGGGCGCGCGACGCTCGAAGCTCAGGCCGAACAGGGTCGGCTTGTCGATGTTGCTGATGCCGTTGGGGCCGCCGGTCAGGCCGGTGAGGTTGCGCAGCAGGATGCGGATGATCTCGCCGAAGCCCAGGGTCACGATCGCCAGGTAGTCACCGCGCAGGCGCAGCACCGGGAAGCCGAGCAGGAAGCCGAACAGCGCGGCCATGCCGCCGGCGATCGGCAGGCAGGTCCAGAAGCCCAGGCCGTAGTAGTGCGACAGCAGCGCGTAGCTGTAGGCGCCCACGGCGTAGAAGCCGACGTAGCCGAGGTCGAGCAGGCCGGCCAGGCCCACCACGATGTTCAGGCCGAGGCCGAGGAGCACGTAGATCAGCACCAGGGTGGCGATGTCGACGGCGCCGCGCGAGCCCCAGAAGGGCCAGACCAGGGCGACGGCGATCATGGCGATGATCACCTTGCGCTGCACCGACGGCTTGGTCAGCGCGCGGAACAGCGGGCTGTTCTCGCCGGGCAGCACGTTGAGGCCGCCGAAACTGAAGCGGTGGCGCACCAGTTGCCAGACGAACATGCCCACGGCGCACGCGGCGATGGTCCACAGGGTGACCGGGCTGACGCCCTCCAGCTGCAGGCCGATGCCGATCACGCTGAGCTTGATGCCGAGGACGGGGTAGGCCACTGCCAGCACCAGCAGGGCGCTGAAGAAGGCGGTCTTGAGTCGCTTGTTCATACCTTCTCCACCTCCGGACGGCCGAGGATACCGGTCGGACGGAACAGCAGGACCAGGACCAGCAGGCTGAAGGCCACCACGTCCTTGTACTGGTCACCGAAGACATCGGCGCCGAAGGCTTCGGTCACGCCGAGCACCAGGCCGCCGAGCATGGCGCCGGGGATGCTGCCGATGCCGCCGAGTACGGCTGCGGTGAAGGCCTTGATACCGGCCAGGAAGCCGATCTGCGGGTTGATCACGCCGTATTGCATGCCCAGCAGCACCGAGGCGACGGCGGCCAGGGTGGCGCCGATGACGAAGGTCAGGGCGATGATGTTGTTGGTGTTGATGCCCAGCAGGTTGGCCATCTTGATGTCCTCGGCGCAGGCGCGGCAGGCGCGACCCAGGCGGGAACGGGAGATGAACATGCTGAGGCCGTACATGGTCAGCAGGGTGACGATGAAGATCAGCACCTGCATGTAGGAGACGGTCACGCCGTAGTCGCCGCCGAAGACGAAGTTGCCCGGAAGCAGGTTGGGAATGGCCTTGTCCTTGGAGTCTTGCGCGAGCAGGACTTCGTTCTGCAGGAAGATCGACATGCCGATGGCCGAGATCAGCGGGATCAACCGGTTGCTCCCGCGCAGCGGGCGGTAGGCGATCCGTTCGATGCTGTAGCCGTAGGCACTGGTGACGATGATGCTGGCAGCGAATGTGCAGACGATCACGATCGGCAGGCTGACGATGCCCATCATGGCCAGTCCGGTGATCACGATGAAGGCTACGTACGAGCCAATCATGTAAACCTCGCCATGGGCGAAGTTGATCATGCCGATGATGCCGTAGACCATGGTGTAGCCGATGGCGATCAGGGCATAGGTGCTGCCAACGGTGAGACCGTTAACCAGCTGTTGCAGGTAGTGATAGAGATCAGGCATTACCTAACTCCTCGGGCGTCGCGTGAAGCGGCGCTTGTGGCGCGACGGACCCCCGGAATACTCGGAATAAACAAAGCCCACTGCAGATGCAGTGGGCTCTGAGCGAAAGGCAGCGGACCTTATTTGACTTCGGTCTTGGTGCCGTCCTTGTGCCATTGGTAGACCACGAAGTTGAAGTCCTTCAGGTCGCCCTTCTGGTCGAAGGCCAGGGTGCCGGTCGGGGTGTCGAAGCTGTTGCTGCGCAGAGCGGCGGCGACTTTGTCGGTGTCGGCGCTGCCGGCTTTCTTGATGCTGTCGGCGATGACCTGCACGGCGGCATAGGCCGGGAACACGAACGGGCCGCTCGGGTCCTGGTTCTTGGCCTTGAAGGCAGCAACCAGAGCCTGGTTCTTCGGATCCTGGTCGAAGGACTTCGGCAGGGTCACGTACATGCCTTCGGAAGCCGGGCCGGCGATGGCCGAGATTTCCTTGTTGCCGACGCCTTCCGGACCCATGAAGCCGACCTTCAGGCCTTTCTCGGAGGTCTGACGCAGCAGCAGGCCCAGTTCCGGGTGGTAGCCGCCGTAGTAGACGAAATCGACGTTGTTCTGCTTCAGCTTGGCGATCAGCGAGGAGAAGTCCTTGTCGCCGGCGTTGATGCCTTCGAACAGGGCGACTTTCACGCCAGAGGCTTCCAGGGTCTTCTTGACCGCGGTAGCGATGCCTTCGCCGTACTGCTGCTTGTCGTGGATGACGGCAACGACTTTCGGCTTGACGTGCTCGGCGATGAACTTGCCAGCGGTCGGGCCCTGCATGTTGTCCAGGCCGATGGTGCGGAACACCAGCTTGTAGCCGCGGTTGGTGATGTCCGGGCTGGTGGAGGCCGGGGAAATCATCAGGACGCCTTCGTCCTCGTAGATGTCCGAAGCCGGCTGAGTGGAGCTGGAGCACAGGTGGCCAACGACGAACTTGATGCCGTCGTTGACGATCTTGTTGGCGACTGCCACGGCCTGCTTGGGATCGCACGCGTCGTCATAGACCACGCCTTCGAGTTGCTTGCCGTCTACGCCGCCTGCCTTGTTGATCTGCTCGATGGCCATCTTGGCGCCGACGAATTCCATCTCCCCGTACTGGGCGACCGCGCCGGTCACAGGGCCGGCCAGGGCGATCTTGATGGTGTCGGCAGCCATGGAGTAGCTGGCGACGCCGGCGAGGGCCATGGCGGTCAACAGTTTGGAAAGACGCTGAGTACCCTTTTTCATAATGCTCCACTCGTTCTTGTGTTTTCGTTTTTGTGGTCCGTGGCCGTGGTCACCCGGGCTTTGCACCCGGGAGAAGTCCGACGGCAACTGTACCGGTACAGTGTAGAGTGCCGCTTCGCCGCTTGAAAAGCGGGGGGCGGCGGGGCCCTTCGGCTCATGTCGCATGAATGAAACAAACGTATAGAAAAACGGCGCTGTCGCCGAACCCCTCCTTTGGTCCTCTTCCACCCCGAGTGACTCCCGGGAAACTTGCCTGGCGCCGGTCGGGCGGTATCATGACGCCGCTTCATTTCCCGGTGAGACCCATGACAGATCAAACTAGCACCCTCTATGCCAAGTTGCTCGGCGAAACCGCGCAGATTTCCTGGCAGGAGCTGCAACCCTATTTCGCCCGCGGCGCCCTGCTGCAGGTGAGTGCCGCACTCGATCTGGTAGAGGCCGCGCAGGCCCTGGCCGAGGACGACCGCACGAAGGTCGCGGCCTGGCTCGGCAGTGGCGACCTGGCCAAGGTCGACGAGGCGCGCGCCGAGGATTTCCTCGCCCGCGACCCGCAATTATGGGCGGTGGTAGTGGCGCCCTGGGTGCTGATCCAGGAGCGCGGGGCAAGAACTTCTTCGAATTGAGCCCGGACGCCGCGTGGAGGAGTAAAGGCGAGCTAGACTTGGCGGATCACAGCAAGGAGGTACGTCATGTTTGAGCCTGGTCACCTGCATCTCCACGCCCTGCCTGGCCTCGACCAACAGGCGGTGGATATCCATCTGCACTACGAAGTTCGCCACGACGTCGAGAAGGGGGCCTTCGTCCACTTCACCATGGACGGCAGCATCGACGGCAACCCGTTCAAGGAAGAGTTCGACATGCCCAAGGACCAGGCCTTCAACTTCGCCAGCGATGCCACCCGCATCGCCCAGAAGCATGGCCTGCATCCGCGTTTCGGGCCGGTGGTGCGCATCCACAAGGAATACGACGCGATGTTCGAGGACATCCGCGCCAAGCTGGGCACCCACCCGGGCGACCCGGTCGACCTGGATCAGGTGCTTCGCGGCAGCGACTGATCGCGCATTCCCTCGCAAAAAGCCCGGCTCGTGCCGGGCTTTTTCATTGGGCTCAGGCGCTGACCCAGCGTTGCCGCGCCCAGGCGCTCAGGGCGTCGACCCCGAGGACCAGCACCAGCATGGCGAGGATCACGGTCGCGGCCTGGGCCTGCTGGAACAGGCTGAGGCTGAAATAGAGCATCTGCCCCAGCCCGCCGGCGCCGACGAAGCCGAGCACGCTGGCCATGCGGATGTTGTTCTCCCAGCGATAGAGGATGTAGGCCACCAATTGCGGCCACACTCCGGGCAGGGTGCCGTAGGCGAAGGCTGCGACCCGTCCGCTGCCCGCCAGGCGTAGTGCCTCCGCGGGTTCGGCCGGGGTGTTTTCCAGCGCTTCGGCGAACAATCGGCCGAGCACGCCGCCGGTGTGCAGGGCCAGCGCCAGGGTGCCGGCGTTCGGTCCGAGGCCGGCAGCCAGCACCATCAGTGCGCCCCAGACCAACTCCGGCACCGCGCGCAAGGCGTTGAGCAGGAAGCGCGCCAGCGTCTGGGCCGCAGCGCCGAAGCGGCCGGCCGCGGGCAGCGCGAAGAGCATTCCGAGCAGCGCCGCCAGCAGGGTGCCCAGGGCCGACATGGCCAGGGTTTCCAGTGCTCCTTTGGCCACTGCGCTCAGCTGTACGGAGGTCAGGTCCGGCGGGAAGAACTCGCGGGCATAGCCGAGCATCTGCCCCAGGCCTTCGCTGCTGAGCAGGCTGCCGCTGTCGATCTGCAGGTAGATGAAGGAAGCGGCCACCGCGACCAGGATCGCCAGCGTCCAGCCAAGGGCATGCAATAGCCCGCGTCGCGCGCGATTCATTCGAGCCTCCGGCGCAGGAAGCGGCTGAGGCGGTCGGCGCCCAGTACCAGCACCAGGAACGTCAGCAGCAGGCTGGCCACTTCGCCACCGGCGAACATGCGCAGCGAAAGGTCGACCTGCTGGCCGAGCCCGCCGGCGCCGACGAAGCCCATCACCACCGAGGCGCGAATCGCGCATTCCCAGCGGTAGACGGTGTAGGAAATCATCTCGGCGGCGGCCTGCGGCAGCACGCCGTAGGCGAAGGCGCCCAGGCGTGAACCGCCGCCCAGGAGCAGGGCGCGGGTCGGGCGCGGGTCCACCGACTCGAAGATCTCCGCGTAGACCTTGCCGAGCATGCCGCCGTAGGTGATGGCGATGGCCATGACCCCGGCGGTGGCGCCCAGGCCGACGGCGCGGACGAAAAGCAACGCCCAGACGATTTCCGGGATGCTGCGCAGGACGATGAGCAGGGCCCGCACCGGCCAGCGCAGCGCGCGCGCCCACCGGGCCGGCAGGCCGGCACGTGGCAGTGCCGAGAGCGACAGCGCGCGGGTGGCGAGCAGCGACGCGGGGAAGGCGATCAGCCAGGCCAAGGCCATGCCGGCGGTGGCGATGGCCAGGGTTTCCAGGGTGGCGCGGCCGAGGATGGCGAGGAATTCGCTGTCGTGCGCCGGTGGCCAGAAGCCGGCGAGGAAGCCGGCCATGGTGTGGGCGCTGTCGCCGCTGAACAGCGCGCCGAGGTTCAGCTCGCTCAGGCGCACGCCTGGCCAGAGCAGCGCCAGGGCGAGCAGGGTTAGGAGCAGGCGGGGCAGGGCCGCCGGGTCGCGCTGGCTGCTGTTCAGCATCGCGGAATCTGCACCACGTGCAGCGGCTCGACCGGTGGCGAGTGCTGGTCGTTCAGCTGCTCGTTGGCGTAGAGCTGCTGCAGGTCGTCCTGGCTGACCGCGCTGGCCGCTTTGTCGAAAGCGATGCGCCCGTCACGGATGCCGACGATGCGCGGGAAGTGCGCCAGCGCCAGTTCCACCGCGTGGAGGCTGGCCAGCAGCGTGAGGCCGCGGGCGTCGGCTTCGCGGGTGAGCAGGCCGAGCGTGTGCCCGGCGAGCACCGGGTCCATCGCCGAGACCGGTTCGTCGGCGAGCAGAAGTTCCGGCTGCTGGTAGAGCGCGCGCGCGATGCCGACCCGCTGTAGCTGGCCGCCGGAGAGCTGGTCGCAGCGTTCGAACAGCTTGTCCGCCAGGTCCAGGCGCTGCAGTGCGGCGCGCGCTCCCTCGATGTCCTGTGGATAGAGCAGGCTGGCCAGGCTCTTCCACAGCGGCCACTGGCCCAGGCGGCCGGCCAGCACGGCGTTGACCACCCGTTGACGCGGCGGCAGCGGCGGTGCCTGGTGGATCAGCCCGATGCGCGAACGCAGGCGCTGGCGCGCTCCGCTACCAAGTTGCCAGGGCTGGCTGTCGAGCACTTCGAGGGTGCCGCTGCTCGGTTTCAGGGCGGTGGCGAGGATGCGCAGCAGGGTCGTCTTGCCGGCTCCGGAGGGGCCGATGACAGCCACCCTTTCGCCGGCATCGACGCGCAGGTCGATGCCGGCGAGCGAGCGCTGGCCGTTGGCGTGGACTTGCTCCACGCCGGTCAGCTTCAGGGTCACTTCAACAGGCCGGCGGAACGCGCCGCTTCCTCGATGCCCTTGTAGTTCTCCGGCTTGGTCTCGACGAAGCGACTGGCGGCCTGCAGGTCGAGGATCGCCTTGTCGCTCGGCTTGCTCGGGTCGAGGGCGAGGAAGGCCTTCTTGATCTTCTCGGCCAGGGCCGGATCGAGGTTGCCGCGCACGGTCCAGTTGTAGTCGTAGTAGCTGGGGGTGGTGGCGAAGACCTTCACTTTATTGGTGTCGACCTTGCCGGCGTCGACCAGCTTGTTCCACACCGAGGCGTTCAGCACCCCGGCGTCGACCTTGCCGGCCTGGACCCAGGCGACGGTAGCGTCGTGGGCGCCGGAGTAGGCCACGCGGGAGAAGAACTGCTCGGGGACGATGCCGTCCTTCTGCATGAAGTAGCGCGGCATCAGGCTGCCGGAAGTGGAAGACACGGAGCCGAAGGCGAAGGTCTTGCCCTTGAGGTCCTGCAGCGACTTCACGTTCGGGTCGGCGGTGATGAATTTGCTGGTGAACTGCTGGTCCTGCTCGCGCTGTACCAGCGGGATGGCGTTGCCGGTCTTCAGGCGCGCCTGGACGAAGGTGAAACCGCCCAGCCAGGCCATGTCCAGGCGGTCGGCGGCGAGCGCCTCGACCACGCCGGCATAGTCGGATACCGGGACGAACTTCACCGGGATGCCCAGTTGTGCCTGCAGGTACTCGCCCAGCGGCTTGAACTTGCGCAGCAGTTCGGTGGGGGCTTCGTCGGGGATCGCCGAGACCTTCAATTCCTTGAGGGTTTCGGCCTGGGTGAAGCTGGCGGAAAGGGACAGCGCGAAGCAGGCGGCAAGCGCCAGGGTGCGTTTCAGCATGGAAGCAGTCTCCGGTTCAATAGCGGCAGAAAGCCCGGGAAGTATAGTGGCGGTCTGCTGCTGCGCATTGGGCGGATGGTCGCAGCGGGCCGCAATATACAGGCTCGGCGAAGGCTTGGGTGGGCGTTAATATGGCCGCCCCCGTGCCCGCCATCTTGTTCGCCAGGAGTCGCCCATGTCTGCTGCTTCGCCTTCCATCGCCTTCGCCGGACTCGGCCTGATGGGCGTGCCCATGAGCCGCCGTCTGCTCGCCGCCGGGTATCCGTTGACCGTGTGGAACCGTTCCGCCGCCAAGCGCGAGTTGCTGGCCAGGGAGGGCGCGCGCGCGGTGGGCAGCCCCGCCGAGCTGTGCGCGGATGCCGAGATCGTCATGCTCTGCCTGGCCGATACGGCGGCGGTGCGCGAAGTGGTCTTCGGCCCTGGCGGCATCGTCGAAGGGGCGAAGCCGGGCCAGCTGCTGGTGGACTTTTCCAGCCTGGAGCCGGCGGCCACCCGCGAGATGGCTGCCGAGTTGGAGGCGCGCACGGGCATGCGCTGGGTCGATGCGCCGGTCTCCGGCGGCACGCCGGGCGCCGAGGCCGGCAGCCTGGCGATCATGGCGGGCGGCCGGGTCGAGGACATCGAACGCATCCGTCCGGTGCTGGCGCATCTGGGGCAACGCCTGACGCGCATGGGCGAGGTCGGTGCCGGCCAGGTGACCAAGGTCTGTAATCAGATGATCGTCGCCTGCAATGCGCTGGTGATTGCCGAAGTGGTTGCGCTGGCCGAGAGCGCCGGTGTCGATGCCAGCCTGATCGCCCCGGCGCTGGCCGGTGGCTTCGCGGATTCCAAGCCATTGCAGATCCTTGCGCCGCAGATGGCCGAGAGCCGCTACGAGCCGGTGAAATGGCACGTGCGCACGCTGCTGAAAGACCTGGATACGGCAGTGAAACTCTCCCGCGAGCAGGGCTCCGCCACGCCCATGAGCGGCCTCGCCGCGCAGCTCATGCGCCTGCACGGCAGCCAGGGCCATCTCGAACACGACCCGGCCACCCTGGTCGAGCAATATCGCCAGAGCCGCGACTGAGGATTGACCGATGCAGATCTGCGCCAATCTGTCCCTGCTGTTCACCGAGCTGCCGCTGATCGAGCGTGTGCGCGCCGCGGCCGATGCCGGTTTCGCCGGTGTCGAGATCCAGTTTCCCTATGAAGTACCAGCCGCCGATCTGCGGGCCGAACTGCAGCGCAACGCAATGCCGCTGGTGCTGATTAATGTGCCCGCCGGCGACCTTATGCAGGGCGGCGCGGGCCTGGCCGCAGTGCCGGGGCGCGAGGCGCAGTTCGCCGAGGCGCTGGAACAGGCGTTGGCCTACGCCGAAGTGGTGCAGCCGCAGCGGATCAACGTACTGGCCGGCCGCCTGGCTGAAGGCGTCGAGCGCGAACAGGCGCTGTCTCTGCTCGCTCGGCATCTTCGGCAGGCCGCCGAAGCCTTCGCCGCCAGCGGCGTACCGGTGCTGATGGAGGCGATCAACCACCACGACATGCCGGGCTTCCTGCTCAACACGCCTGAACACCTGCTGGACATGCTGCAGCGCGTCGGCCACGAGAACCTGGGCGCGCAGTTGGACCTCTATCACATGGCGCGCATGGACCAGGACCTGGCCGCCAGCGTGCACCAGCTGCGCGGCCACATCGGCCATGTGCAGTTCGCCGATGCGCCGGGGCGTGGCGAGCCGGGCAGCGGGACCCTGGACTTCGAACCGGCGCTGGTTGCGCTGCAAGAGCAGGGCTTTGCCGGCTGGCTGGGAGCGGAATACCGCCCCGTCGGCGCCACGACGGCGGGCCTGGGCTGGCTGCGGCGCTGGCGGGAGCGTCTGCGCGACGCCTGAACAGCGTTCCTGGCGGTTTTCCAGGTGTCGGAAAGCTGGCAAAATTGACGCCTTTTTGACCTGTCAGCCTTTCCGGTCGCGCCGCCCGCAGTGGCGGTGGGCCATTGGTTTTCCTGCCGCACGTAATCCAAGGAGTGCACTCGATGTCCGAGGGCAAGAGCCGCTTTTTCCCCACGATCAGCTCGACCCGGCTGATCCTGCTGTTTTCTCTGGCCCTGGTGCTGTTCTACAACTTCGCCACCTGGAAGGCGCTTGCCGGCCTGGTGCCGCTGCAAGGCTTCTATCGCCTCGCCTTTTTCGGCTCATTCGCTGTCTTCCTTGGTGCCTTCTTCACCCTGTTGCTGACCCTGGTGTCGTTCCGCCCGCTGCTCAAGCCGGCGATGACCCTGGTGGCGCTGTGCTCCGCCGCGGCCGCGTACTTCATGAACAGCTATGGCATCGCCATCGACACAGTGATGGTGCAGAACGTCTTCGAGACCAATCCGGGCGAGGCCGCGGCGCTGTTCAGCGGCAAGCTGATTGCCTACCTGCTGCTGCTTGGCGTGCTGCCCTCGGTGCTCATCTGGTGCACGCCGGTGGTCTACAAGCCGTTCTTCCGCGGCCTGCTCAACAAGGTGCTGGTGCTGGTCGCTTGCGTAGTGGCAGTGGCGGTAATGGTGGGCAGCTTCTATTCGACCTACGCACCGATCTTCCGAGAAGAAGCCAAGCTGACCCACTTCATCAACCCGACCAACTACATCTACGCCGTGACCAAGTACGGCAAGCAGCGCCTGGGTATCAAGAAGGCCGAGCTGGTGGTGCAGAAGATCGGTGAGGATGCGGTGCAGAGCGCCGCTGCCAGCCAGAAGGCGAAGAAGTCGCTGTTTGTCTTCGTGGTCGGCGAGACCGCGCGTGCCGACCACTTCTCGCTCAACGGCTATGCCCGCGACACCAACCCCGAGCTGGCCAAGCTGGACATCCTGAACTTCACCCAGGTGCATTCCTGCGGTACTTCCACCGCGGTCTCGGTGCCCTGCATGTTCTCCAAGTTCCCCCGCGAGGACTACAGCGACAAGAAGGGCAAGACCTACGAGAGCCTGCTCGACGTGCTCCAGCGCGCCGGCCTGTCGGTGATCTGGCTGGATAACAACAGCGACTGCAAGGGCACCTGCCTGCGCGTTCCGCACAAGGATATCCCGAAGAACCAGCCGGGGCCGTTCTGCAACGGCAGCAATTGCCTCGACGAGGCCCTACTGCAGAACCTGCAGGCGTACATCGACGGCCTGAAGGACAACGCCATCATCGTCCTGCACGCCGATGGCAGCCACGGCCCGGAGTACTACGACCGCTACCCGGCGAGCCTGGAGCGCTTCAAGCCGGTGTGCCACACCAACCAGCTGGGCAGCTGCTCGAAGGACGAGCTGGTGAACGTCTACGACAACACCATCCTCTATACCGACTTCTTCCTGTCGAAGGTGATCGAGCTGCTCAAGCACAACAGCGACAAGTACGACACCTCGATGCTCTACGTCTCCGACCACGGCGAGTCGCTCGGCGAGAACGGCATGTACCTGCACGCCGCGCCCTACGCCATCGCCCCGGAAGCGCAGACCCACGTGCCGATGGTCATGTGGTTCGGCCCCTCGACCCTGGGCAACCAGGGCATCGACCGCAATTGCCTGGCCGGCAAGCGCGACGAGGCCGATCTCAGCCACGACAACGTGTTCCACTCGGTGCTCGGCCTGCTGGACGTGCACACCAGCCTGTACCAGCCGGCGCTGGACATCTTCCATTCCTGCCGGGGTAATGCGGTGGCGACTGGCGGTAACTGAGGCGCCTTTCGTAGGAGCGAGCTTGCTCGCGAACCGATCCTGAGCCTGTTCGCGAGCAAGCTCGCTCCTACAATCCACCCCAGAAACGAAGAAAGGCCCCGCGGGGCCTTTCTTCGTTTCTGGGGTGGATTACTTGTCGCGAACCAGCAGCACTGGGCGGTTGCTCACCCGCAGCAGGCCCTCGGCGACGCTGCCCAGCATCAGCCGACGCACGCCGCGGCGGCCGTGGGTGCCCATGACGATCAGGTCGGCTTTGGCCGCCTCGGCTTCGACCTCGATGCGTTCGGCGATCTCTTCGCTGGCGCGTTCCTGGCAGACCCGGTCGAAGCTCGCCTTGACCTGATCGCCGACGATCTGGCGGGCCTTGCCCAGCACGTCGTCGGCAGCCTTGAGCGCCGCTTCGCGCAGCGGCTCGGGGTTGTAGTAGACGGCGTAGTCGGGCAGGTGGCGCAGCGGGCTGTCGACGATGGTGACCACTCGCAGTTCGCCTCCGCTCAGCTTCGCCAGCTTCACGGCTTCGTTCAGCGCCCGGTCGGACACCGAGCTGCCGTCCACGGCTACCAGAATGCGCTCGTACATGATGTTTCCCTCAATGAGTGGCTTGGTGAGTTGACTCTAGCGCTGTCTCCGGGAGATTCCCTTGCGCGGGGTCAATAGTAGGACACCGTCTGTAGGAGCGAATTTGCCCACGGATCGCACGGTTTCCCCGTAGGAGCGGCCCATGGCCGCGATTCGCGCGCATGGCGCGCTCCTACAGGTCCGAAGGAAAAACCATGAAAAAGGCCGCCGCGGTTTCCCGGGGCGGCCTTTTGCTCAGCGGCGAATCAGCCGGCGACCAGCACGCGGATCGCTTCCAGGCGCAGGGAGGCCTTGTCCAGCAGCGCCAGGCTCTGGTCGCGCTGGGCGCGCAGGGCTTCCAGCTCGCTGTCGCGCACGCTGGGGTTGACCTGCTTGAGCGCGGTCAGGCGGGCCAGTTCCTCGTCGAGGCTGGCGACCAGTTGCTGGCGGGCCTTCTCCACGCGCTCGGCGTGACGCGGGGCGATCTTGCTCTCGCCGACCGCGAACTGCTTGGCGAGCACGTCGCGCTGGGCCTGGACGAACTTGTTGGCGCTGGCGCGCGGCACGCTTTCCAGCTGTTCGTGCAGGGTTTCGAAGGACACCCGCGCGGCCAGGTCGTTGCCGTTCGCGTCGAGCAGGCAGCGCAGCGCCACCGGCGGCAGGAAACGGCCGAGCTGCAGTTTGCGCGGCGCGACGGCTTCGCTGACGAAGAGCATTTCCAGCAGCACGGTGCCGGGCTTGAGCGCCTTGTTCTTGATGATCGCCACCGAGGTGTTGCCCAGCGAGCCGGACAGCACCAGGTCCATGCCGCCCTGCACCATGGGGTGTTCCCAGGTGAGGAACTGCATGTCTTCGCGGGCCAGGGCCTGGGCGCGGTCGTAGGTGACGGTCACGCCTTCGTCGTCGCCCAGCGGGAAGCTGGCGTCGAGCATCTTCTCGCTCGGGCGCAGGATCAGGGCGTTCTCGGAGTGGTCTTCGCTGTCGATGCCGTAGGTGTCGAACAGCTTCTCCATGTAGATCGGCAGGGCGAATTGGTCGTCCTGTTCCTCGATCGCCTCGACCAGCGCCTCGCCCTCGCCGGCGCCGCCGGAGTTGAGTTCGAGCAGGCGGTCGCGGCCGCTGTGCATTTCCGCTTCCAGAGCCAGGCGGGCGGCCTGGCCTTCTTCCAGCAGGGCGGCGAAGGCGTCGTCGTCGCCGCCGTCCAGCAGTTCCACCAGGCGCGGGCCGAAGCGGTGCTGCAGGGCGTTGCCGGTGGGGCAGGTATTGAGGAAGGCGTTGAGCGCCTGGTGGTACCACTGGAACAGGCGTTCCTGCGGGCTGGTTTCCAGGTGCGGCACGTGGATCTGGATGGTGTGGCGCTGGCCGATACGGTCCAGGCGGCCGATGCGCTGTTCTAACTGGTCCGGGTGGGCCGGCAGGTCGAACAGCACCAGGTGATGGGCGAACTGGAAGTTGCGGCCTTCGCTGCCGATTTCCGAGCAGATCAGCACCTGGGCGCCGAATTCCTCGTCGGCGAAGTAGGCCGCGGCGCGGTCGCGCTCGAGGATGCTCATGCCTTCATGGAAGACCGTGGCCGGAATGCCCGAGCGCAGGCGCAGGGCGTCTTCCAGGTCCAGCGCGGTCTCGGCGTGGGCGCAGATCACCAGCACCTTGTACTGCTTGAGCATCTTCAGGGTGTCGATCAGCCACTCGACGCGCGGGTCGAAGCGCCACCAGCGGGTGTTCTCGTCGCCGTCCTCGGCCTGGGCCTGGAAGCTGACTTCCGGGTACAGGTCCGGGTGCTCGCCGATCGGCAGCTCCATGTACTCCACCGGGTTGGGCAGCGGGTAGGCGTGCAGCTGGCGCTCGGGGAAGCCCTGAACTGCGGCGCGGGTGTTGCGGAACAGCACACGGCCGGTGCCGTGGCGGTCGAGCAGCTCGCGGACCAGGCGCGCGCGGGCGTCGTCGTCACCGCTTTCGACGCTGGCCAGCAGCTCGTCGCCGGCGGCGCCGAGGAAGCCGTGGATGGCCTGGCGCGCGGCGGGGGAGAGGCGGCCGTGGTCGATCAGTTCCTGCACCGCTTCTGCTACCGGGCGGTACTGGGTGCTTTCCTGGCGGAAGGCTTCCAGGTCATGGAAACGGTCCGGATCGAGCAGGCGCAGACGGGCGAAGTGGCTGTCCAGGCCGAGCTGTTCCGGGGTCGCGGTGAGCAGCAGCACGCCGGGGATGATCTGCGCCAGGGTTTCCACCAGCTGGTATTCGGGGCTGGCCTTTTCCGGGTGCCAGACCAGGTGGTGGGCTTCGTCGACCACCAGCAGGTCCCAGCCGGCAGCGCACAGGGCGTCCTGGGCGCGCTCGTCGTTCTTGATCCACTCCAGGGCGACCAGCGCCAGCTGGCTGTCCTCGAAGGGGTTGCCGGCGTCGCTCTCGGTGAAGCGCTCGCGGTCGAACAGCGCCACTTCCAGGTTGAAGCGCCGGCGCATTTCCACCAGCCACTGGTGCTGCAGGTTCTCCGGCACCAGGATCAGCACGCGGCTGGCGCGACCGGAGAGCAACTGGCGGTGGATCACCAGGCCCGCTTCGATGGTCTTGCCCAGGCCCACTTCGTCGGCCAGCAGAACGCGCGGGGCGATGCGGTCGGCGACTTCGCGGGCGATGTGCAGCTGGTGCGCGATGGGTTGCGCGCGGGCGCCGCCCAGGCCCCAGAGCGAGGACTGCAGCAGGCGGGTGCGGTGTTCCAGGGTGTGGAAGCGCAGGGCGAACCAGGGCATCGGGTCGATCTGTCCGGCGAACAGGCGGTCGCTGGCCAGGCGGAACTGGATGAAGTTCGACAGCTGGGTTTCCGGCAGGGTCTTGGCTTCGTTATTCGCGGTCAGGCCGTGGTAGATGAGCAGGCCGTCGATCTCGTCGACTTCGCGCACGGTCATCTTCCAGCCTTCGAAGTGGGTCACTTCGTCGCCCGGGGCGAAGCGCACGCGGGTCAGCGGCGCGTTGCGCTCGGCGTACTGGCGGGTATCGCCGGTGGCCGGATAAAGGACGGTGAGCATGCGTCCGTCGAGCGCCAGGATGGTTCCCAGCCCAAGTTCTGCTTCACTGTCGCTGATCCAGCGTTGACCCGGTTGATACTGCGCCATGGACACCTCCCGAAAAAAGCCGGCTATGGTAACGGAACGCGCGGCTTTCAGCGATGACCGTCGGCGTCGCAGGCCAGGAATGCCGCCGATCGGCGACAAGGCTCCTGGGCCAGCTCCGCGCGGCCGGCCAGGACCGGGATGGACAGCGGAAATCTCCGGAAAGTGTAGCGAGGCGTCGTTGGTCCGAAGCCACGAACCGACAATCTGAAGCGAAACGACAGGGCTCAAGAGCATGTTTCCGCCGATCACCCCCAATCTCCAGCCGGTCACGGCACAGCAGGACCCGGTACGCTCGCGCCCGGAAGTAGCGCCGGTGACGCCCGTGGAGCCTGCCGCTGGCGATGATGCCGTGGCCCTGGAGCGGCGCCCGGCGGAGCAGGCGCAGGACGAGGGCTACTCGCGGCGCCGCCGGCGTCCGCCGCAATCCGACGCCGAAGTGGCAGAAGCAGAGGCGGCAGCGGAGGAGGGGGCGCTTCCCTCGGATGACCTGGAAGAGGCACCGCGCAAGGGCCAGTGGATCGACATCGAGGTCTGAACGGCACGCCGTAGTAAGCTGTTCCTCCTCTTTTCGCCTGACCTTTCGCCATGCTGTTCGCCGATGCCCCCATCCTTCTCGAACACGCCGAACTTCGCCTGCTGACCGATTGGTGCGATGCCGCCAGCGCCGAGGCCTGGTTCGCCGAACTGGTCGAACGCACGCCTTGGGAGCAGCCGAGCGTACACCTGCATGGACGCGACTACCCGGTGCCGCGCCTGGTCGCCTGGTACGGCGACCCCGAAGCGAGCTACCGCTATTCCGGCCTGGTGCACGAGCCGCTGCCGTGGACGCCGCTGCTGGCGCAGATCCGCGAGCGCGTGCAGGCGACGGTCGGCCAGCGCCTCAACGGTGTGCTCCTCAACTATTACCGCGACGGCCAGGACTCGATGGGCTGGCACAGCGACGACGAGCCGGAGCTGGGGCGCAATCCGCTGGTCGCCTCCCTGAACCTCGGTGGCACACGGCGCTTCGACCTGCGCCGCAAGGGCCGCAACGCCATCGAGCACTCCCTGGAGCTGACCTCCGGCAGCCTGCTGGTCATGGCTGGCGCAACGCAGCATTATTGGCAGCATCAGGTGGCCAAGACGCGGCGTCCGGTCGCTCCCCGCCTGAACCTGACATTCCGCCTGGTGCACGCCTAGCCATGAGCAACGACGACAAACTGATCGACCTGAACGCCGAGCGCGACAAGCGCATCCACGACGTCCACGAAAAGCGCCTGCAGGAAGTGCGCAACGCCTTCGAGCAGGCCCTGCCGCTGGGCAAGACGCGCAAGAAGGGCAAGAACAAGCCGAAGAAACGCTGATCCGCTCCGCCTCGCTGTTTTGCCCCTCTGGAGCCGCCTCTCGCGGCTCCGTGCCGCACCCGAACCCCTTCCGAACTTGACCTGGATCAGTGATCCGAAGCCCCTGGCCACGGGGGCTCGCGGCTATTGATCCACGTCAATAAGCGCCTGCGTGGCGCGGATAAAGTGAACCCATCTTCCAAACGCAAAGAGAAACAGGAGGCCAGCATCATGTTCATCGACGAAGTGGTTCTCGCCGGCATTGTCACCGTTGGCCTGATGGTCCTGTTCTTTGGTGGAGTCGGATATTTCATCTGGAAGGACTCGCACAAGCGCGGTTGACCTTCCGGATACACAGAGCACGCAAGGCACTTGGGGCGACTTCGGTCGCCCGTTTTTTTTGCCCGCGATTTTTACCCGCCGCTCCTGCGTAGGAGCGGGCCTCATCAGCGAAGCTCCCTTGTAGGAGCGCGCCATGCGCGCGAATCGCGGCCATGGGCCGCTCCTACAGGGATGCACCGTGCCGTGCGGTTCGCGGAGAAGGTCTGCTCCTGCGAATGGGTGTGCCAAACACAAACGAAAACGCCGTTTCTCCTCAGGAAAGAAACGGCGTTTTGCATTCCGGGGCGACTTAGCCGATGGTGATCGGCGGCAGCTCCGGCAGGGTGATGTCCAGCTTCTGCTTGGGCGCCAGCACTTCGGCTTCGCCCTCGACCACCGCTTCACCGTTCTGGTTGAGCACGCGGGTGCCGATGCGGGCGCGGTTCTTCGGCAGCTTCTCCAGCACTTCCAGCTCCACGGTCAGTTGGTCGCCGATCTTTACCGGGCGGGTGAAGCGCAGGCTCTGCCCCAGGTAGATGGTGCCCGGGCCGGGGAGGGTGGTGGCTATTGCCGCGCTGATCAGCGCGCCGCTGAGCATGCCGTGGGCGATACGCTCCTTGAACAGGGTGCCGGCGGCGTACTCGGCATCGAGGTGCACCGGGTTGCGGTCACCGGAAACTTCGGCGAACAGCTGGATGTCGCGCTCGCCGACCGTGCGCTGGAAGCTGGCCTTCTGGCCGACTTCGAGTTCCGCGTAGGGGACGTTCTGCACCTGGGTCATTTTCTTTCCTCGGAATTCACGCCGGCGCCGGATGCGAGTTGGGCATCCAGCCAGGCGATCAGGTTGCGGGTGACCTCGTCGCGATTGGTCTCGTTGAAGATTTCGTGACGGGCCTCGGGATAGATCTGCGTTTGGACGTCGCGAACCCCGGCGCGAGTCATCGCCTGGGCCAGATCGCGCAGGCGCTTGCCCTGGCTGACCGGGTCGCGCTCGCCGCCGACGATCAGCAGCGGCAGGTCCTGGCGGATGCGCGCCAGGTGCTCCGGCGGGGTGATGTCCTCCAGGCCGCCGAGCAGGTCGATCCACAGCTGGTTGCTGCAGCGGAAGCCGCACAGCGGATCGCTGACGTACTTGTCCACTTCGTGGGCGTCGCGGCTCAGCCAGTCGAAGGCGGTGCGGTTGGGCTTGAACGCCTTGTTGAACGAGCCGAAGGAGAGGAACTCGATCAGCGCGCTCTGCCCGAGCGGGCCCTGGCGCCAGCGCTCGAAGCGGGCGATCTGCCGCGCCACGCGGTACAGCGCCACCGGCTGGTAGTTGGAGCCGGAGAGCACGGCGCCGCGCAGCGTCTCGCTGTGCTGCTGCAGATAGGCAGTGGCGATGTAGCTGCCCATGCTGTGGCCGAGCAGGAAGACCGGCAGCTCCGGATGGCGTTCGCGCAGGTGGCGGTTGAGCGTCAGCAGGTCGCCGACCACCTTGCCCCAGCCGCCGTGGTCGGCGTAGTGGCCGAGGTCGCCGTGCTCGGCGGTGCGCCCGTGGCCGCGCTGGTCGAGGGCGCAAAGCGTGTAGCCGGCGGTGTTCAGCGCCTGGCCCAGGCGCGCGTAGCGGCCGGCGTGCTCGGCCATGCCGTGGGACAGCATCACCACGCCCCGGGGCGCTTCGCTGGCCCAGAGGTGGATGTACAACGGAGTGTCATCGCTGGCGGGCAGCCAGTAGGCGGTGTACGGCATGGGCAATCCTTGTGCCGGCTCGGGGTCGCGGCATTCTAGCAGCGCGTTCCGGGCGGCAGAATCCTGGCCGGTGGACGAAGATTCACGTCATGGATAGGGGCTGCGCGAGTATTTGCGCAAACCGGGGCAACTGCTACTTTCCGACGGATGCCCGTGCCGGGCCCGCCCAAGGATGCCGGCGCGAAACAGCCTTGCAGGTAAATAAAGAGGACAACAACACATGCAAGCGGATTTCTGGAACGACAAGCGTCCGGCCGGCGTACCCAGCCAGATCGACCTGACCGCCTACAAATCGGTGGTCGAAGTGTTCGAGCGCTCCTGCAAGCGCTTCGCCGACCGCCCGGTGTTCAGCAACATGGGTGTGACCCTGACCTACGCTGAGCTGGACCGCCTGTCCGCCGCTTTCGCCGCCTACCTGCAGAAGCACACCGACCTCAAGCCCGGCGAGCGCATCGCCGTGCAGATGCCGAACATCCTGCAATACCCCATCGCTGTATTTGGCGCGCTGCGCGCCGGCCTGGTGGTGGTCAACACCAACCCGCTGTACACCGCCCGCGAGATGCGCCACCAGTTCAAGGACTCGGGCGCGCGGGCGCTGGTCTACGTCAACCTGTTCGGCAAGCTGGTGCAGGAAGTGCTGCCGGACACCGGCATCGAATACCTGATCGAAGCCCAGATGGGCGACATGCAGCCGGCGCTCAAGGGCCTGCTGGTCAACGCCGCGGTCAAGCACGTCAAGAAGATGGTGCCGGACTACAACCTGCCGCAGGCGGTGGCCTTCAAGGACGTGCTGCGCCAAGGCCGCGGCCACGCGCTGCAACCGATCAAGGTGGGCCTGGAAGACATCGCCGTGCTGCAGTACACCGGCGGCACCACGGGCGTGGCCAAGGGCGCGATGCTCACCCACGGCAACCTGGTGGCGAACATGTTGCAGGTCGACGCCTGCCTGTCGCAGCTCGGCCCGGACGGCCATCGCCTGATGAGCGAAGGCGGCGAGGTGATGATCGCGCCGCTGCCGCTGTACCACATCTATGCCTTCACCGCGAATTGCATGTGCATGATGCACAACGGCAACCACAACGTGCTGATCAGCAACCCGCGCGATATTCCCGGCTTCATCAAGGAGCTGAAGAAGTGGCGCTTCTCCGCGCTGCTGGGGCTGAACACCCTGTTCGTCGCGCTGATGGACCATCCCGAGTTCAAGGAAATCGACTTCTCCAACCTCAAGGTCACCAACTCCGGCGGCACCGCGCTGGTCTCGGCCACCGCCGAGCGCTGGAAGGCCGCCACCGGCTGCTCGGTGGTCGAGGGCTACGGCCTGACCGAGACTTCCCCGGTGGTCACCACCAACCCGTATGGCGACCAGGCGCGCCTGGGCACCGTCGGTATCCCGGTGGTCGGCACCTCGCTGAAAGTGATCGACGACGAAGGCAACGAGCAGCCGCAGGGCGAGCGCGGCGAGCTGTGCGTGAAGGGCCCGCAGGTGATGAAGGGCTACTGGCAGCGCCCGGAAGCCACCGCCGAGGTGCTCGACGCCGAGGGCTGGCTCCGCACCGGCGACGTCGCGGTGATCGACCCTGACGGCTTCGTGCGCATCGTCGACCGCAAGAAGGACCTGATCATCGTCTCCGGCTTCAACGTCTACCCCAACGAGATCGAAGACGTGGTCATGGCCCACCCGAAGGTGGCCAACTGCGCGGCCATCGGCGTGCCGGACGAGCGTTCCGGCGAGGCTGTGAAGCTCTTCGTGGTGGCCCGCGAGCCGGGGCTGACGGTCGAGGAGCTGAAGGCCTACTGCAAGGAAAACTTCACCGGCTACAAGGTTCCCAAGCAGATCGTCCTGAAGGATGCGCTGCCGATGACGCCGGTCGGCAAGATCCTTCGCCGGGAGCTGCGCGAGAGCGCCTGATCGATTCAGGCGATTTATCGATCCGAACGGAGGCCGGTCCGATGACCGGCCTCCGTTTTTTTTCGCTTAGCTTTCCCCTCCGGCAGCTTTGTCAGACAATCCAACAAGGCTGCAGCCCTTCTGGCACGGGCTTTTCCGACCGATGGGCGGGTTGTGACCGATTTGCCTGATTCCGGTCATTTTTATGACTGGGTAGGCTGTGTTTGGTGCTGGTCGCGTTTTGGCAAAGCTGCTACTCTCGGCCCGCTTTTCGCTCCCCGACTCAGGGGAAAGCGGCACAAACACAACAAGAACCGCGTACGCGGTAACGACAAGCTGTTGCTTAGGAGTGGGCTTCCATGATCGACAATTTCTGGAAGGACAAATATCCCGCAGGTATCTCTGCCGAGATCAATCCCGACCAGTACCCGAACATCCTCGCGGTACTCAAGGAGTCCTGCCAACGCTTTGCCAACAAGCCTGCCTTCAGCAACCTTGGCAAGACCCTGACCTACGGCGAGCTGTACAAGCTCTCCGGTGACTTCGCCGCCTACCTGCAGCAGAACACCAGCCTGCAGCCGGGTGACCGCATCGCGGTGCAGCTGCCTAACGTGCTGCAGTACCCGGTGGTGGTGTTCGGTGCCATGCGCGCCGGCCTCATCGTGGTCAACACCAACCCGCTGTACACCGCGCGGGAAATGGAGCACCAGTTCAACGACTCCGGCGCCAAGGCGCTGGTCTGCCTGGCCAACATGGCCCACCTGGCCGAGGAAGTGCTGCCCAAGACCGGCATCCGCCACGTGGTCATCACCGAAGTCGCCGACCTGCTGCCGCCGCTCAAGCGCCTGCTGGTCAACTCGGTGGTCAAGTACGTCAAGAAGATGGTCCCGGCCTACCACATCGCCCAGGCCGTCAAACTCAACGACGCCCTGGCCAAGGGCCGTGGCCAGACCGTGCGCGAAGCCTCGCCCAAGAGCGACGACGTCGCCGTGCTGCAGTACACCGGCGGCACCACCGGCGTGGCCAAGGGCGCCATGCTGACCCACCGCAACCTGGTGGCGAACATGCTGCAGTGCAAGGCACTGATGGGCGCCAACCTGGACGAAGGCTGCGAGATCCTCATCGCGCCGCTGCCGCTGTACCACATCTACGCCTTCACCTTCCATTGCATGGCGATGATGCTCACCGGCAACCACAACATCCTGGTGACCAACCCGCGCGACCTCAATGCGCTGGCCAAGGAGCTGTCGCAGTGGAAGTTCACCGGCTTCGTCGGCCTGAACACCCTGTTCGTCGGCCTGTGCAACAACGAAGCCTTCCGCAAGCTGGACTTCACCAGTCTGAAGCTGACCCTCTCCGGCGGCATGGCCCTGCAACAGGCCACCGCCGAGCGCTGGAAGGAAGTCACCGGCTGCGCCATCTGCGAAGGCTACGGCATGACCGAAACCAGCCCGGTGGTGTCGGTGAACCCGTTCCAGAACATCCAGATCGGCACCATCGGCATCCCGGTTCCCTCGACCCTGTGCAAGGTCGTCGATGACGCCGGCGTCGAGCAGCCGCTGGGCGAGCGCGGCGAGCTGTGCGTGAAGGGCCCGCAGGTGATGAAGGGTTACTGGCAGCGCCAGGAAGCGACCGACGAGATCCTCGACAAGGACGGCTGGCTGCGTACCGGCGACGTGGCAATCATCGAGGCCGATGGCTACATGCGCATCGTCGACCGCAAGAAGGACATGATCCTGGTGTCCGGCTTCAACGTGTACCCGAACGAGCTGGAAGACGTCCTCGCGACCCTGCCCGGCGTGCTGCAGTGCGCGGCCATCGGCGTACCGGACGAGCGTTCGGGCGAGGTGATCAAGGTCTTCGTGGTGCCCAAGCCGGGCGTCAACCTGACCAAGGAGCAGGTCGTCCAGCACATGCACGACAACCTGACCGGCTACAAGCGACCGAAGTACGTCGAGTTCCGCGAAAGCCTGCCGACCACCAACGTCGGCAAGATACTTCGTCGGGAATTGCGTGACGAAGAGCTAAAGAAGGCCAAGGCCTGAGCCGATAACCAGAAAACCCGCCACATGGCGGGTTTTCTGTCTTGTCGTCCTGGAGGTCTGCCGCCGTGATCCCCTCCCTGCGCCTGCGCGCCAAGGTCCTGAGCCTTGCCCTCGTTCCCATCCTGATCCTCACCGTGGTGCTCTGTGCCGTTACCCTGGTCGCCCTGAACAAGTTGGCCGACCAGCAGGAACAGCAGATTCGCCAGAGCCTGATCGCCGACCGCCAGACCCAGCTCAAGCAATTCGTCGATGTCGCCCTGGCTGCCGTCGGCCCGCAATACGACGCCGCGAGCGAAGGCGATGCCAACGCCCGAGCAGCGGGAATTGCCGTGCTCAAGCGCTTGAACTACGGCAACGGCGGCTACTTCTGGGGCTACGACACCCGCGCCATACGCGTCTTCCAGGGCACCAGCGAAGAGCGCATTGGCGAAGACTTCAGCAGCTACCAGGACCCCAACGGCGTCTACGCCATTCGCGAGCTGGTACGCGCCGGCCAGGACGGCAGCCACGTCGTGCACTACAGCTTCACCCTGCCAGGCAGCAACAAGATCGTGCCGAAGATCGGCTACGCGCAGTACCTGCCGAAATGGAACCTGGTGTTCGGCACCTCGCTGAACCTCGACGACATCGAGCGCGACGTGGCCAAGGCGCGTGACGAGTTCCAGGGCCGCGTGCACGACCTGGTGCTGCTCATGCTCGGCTCCGCCCTGGCGCTGCTGGTGGTCATCACCCTGGTGGCCCTGCCCACCGGCAACGCCATCGTCCGCCCGCTGTTGCGGATCAAGGCCAACCTCGACGACATGGCCGCCGGCGACGGCAACCTGACCCACCGACTGGCGGTGGAGAGCCGCGACGAGTTGGGCGAGCTGGCGACCTCCTTCAACCGCTTCGTCGAGAAGATCCACGCCCTGGTGCAGCAAGTTGCCGGTACCACCCAGCAGTTGTCCGGGCTGGTCGGCGATGTTGCCCAGCAAGCGCAGCGCTCGGAGCAGGCGATGAACGGCCAGCGCAGCGAGACAGACCAGGTCGCCACGGCAATCAACGAAATGACCGCCGCCGCCCAGGAAGTGGCGCGCAGCGCCCAGCGTGCTGCCGATGCCGCCCAGGAAACCGACCGCGAGGGCCAATTGGCCAAGCGCGAAGTGGGCCTGTGCGTGGCGCAGATCAACGACCTGGCCGGCGAAGTCGGCAGCAGCAGCGAGGCGCTCGACACGCTCAGCCAGGACGTGCGCGGCATCGTCGGCGTACTTGAAGTGATCCGCTCGATCGCCGAGCAGACCAACCTGCTGGCGCTCAACGCGGCCATCGAAGCGGCCCGCGCCGGCGAGGCGGGGCGCGGTTTCGCGGTGGTTGCCGACGAGGTCCGCGCGCTGGCCAGCCGCACCCAGCAGAGCACCGGCGAAATCCAGCAGATGATCGACCGTCTGCAGGCCACTACTGCCGGTTCGGTAAGTGCCATGCAGCGAGCCAGCGAGATGGCCGAGCGTACGCGCGGGCAAGCCAACCAGGCCGGCCAGTCGCTGGACGCCATGGCCCACCTGATCGGCACCATCAACTCGATGAACGCGCAGATCGCCAGCGCCGCCGAGGAACAGACCGCGGTGGCCGAGGAGATCAACCGCAGCGTGCACCAGATCGCCGGCGCGGTGGACCAGGTCGCCGACGACGCCATGCACAGTGCGCGTACCGCCGGTCAGTTGAACGGCCTGGGGGATCAGCTGCACAAGCTGGTCAGCCAGTTCCGCATCTGATCCATCCCTGAACCCCCGTCGCCACGCATTGGGCGTGGCGGCGCGGGGCGCTCCTCTGCGACAATCCCGCCTTTCCTTTATTCCGCAGCGGCCCGCCTTCAAGGCGCCAGGCCGCGCACGCCGGTATTGCGCAGCCAATGACCCAAGCCACGCCCAGCCCCGAACAGCTCCTGCAACGCCTCGACCAGGCCCTGATCCGCGACCGTCATCGCCTGCGCCGGCAGTTCCACGACCTTCGCAAGCAGCCCGACGAGGGCAAGCTGGCGCAGTGGGTCGAACGCTTCCAGGCGTCCTGCGCCAAGGTCGAGGGGCGCCGCGCGAGCATCCCGGCGATCCGCTACGACGACAGCCTGCCAATCGCCGCCAAGCGCGACGAGATCAAGGCCGCCCTGCAGAAGCGCCAGGTAGTGGTGATCGCCGGCGAAACCGGCTCGGGCAAGACCACCCAGCTGCCGAAGATCTGCCTGGAACTGGGCCGCGGCACCCACGGCCTGATCGGCCACACGCAGCCGCGCCGCCTGGCCGCGCGCAGCGTCGCCACGCGAGTTGCCGAGGAAATCGGTACGCCGCTCGGCTCATTGGTCGGCTACCAGGTGCGCTTCGAGGACCAGAGCGACGACAGCACCCTGATCAAGCTGATGACCGACGGCATCCTGCTCGCCGAGACCCAGCACGATCGCTACCTCGAGCGCTACGACACGATCATCGTCGACGAAGCCCACGAACGCAGCCTGAACATCGACTTCCTCCTCGGCTTCCTCAAGACACTCCTGCCGCGACGCCCTGACCTCAAGCTGATCATCACTTCGGCGACCATCGACCTGGAACGCTTCTCCAAGCACTTCGGCGATGCGCCCATCGTCGAGGTCTCCGGCCGTACCTACCCGGTGGACACTTGGTATCGCCCGCTGGCGGCGGAAGTGGACGAAGACGGCGAGGCGCTATTCGACGACCTGTCCGTCGACCAGGGCATCCTCCGCGCACTGGACGAGATCGCCGCCCATGAGCGCGAAGTCGGCAAACGCCCCGGCGACGTGCTGGTGTTCCTCCCCGGCGAACGCGAGATTCGCGATGCCGCCGACATGCTGCGCAAGGCCAACCTGCGCCACACCGAAGTACTGCCGCTGTATGCGCGCCTGACCCCGGCCGAGCAACAGAAGATCTTCGCGCCCATGCCCGGTCGCAAGATCGTGCTCGCCACCAACGTCGCGGAAACCTCGCTGACCGTACCGGGCATTCGCTACGTGATCGACAGCGGCACCGCGCGCATCAGCCGCTACAGCTACCGCGCCAAGGTCCAGCGGCTGCCCATCGAAGCCGTGTCCCAGGCCAGCGCCAACCAGCGCAAGGGCCGTTGCGGGCGGGTCGAGCCGGGCATCTGCGTGCGCCTGTACAGCGAGGAAGACTTCAACTCGCGTCCGGCCTTCACCGACCCGGAGATCCTCCGCACCAACCTGGCGGCGGTGATCCTGCAGATGCTCCACCTGCGCCTGGGCGACATCGAGGCCTTCCCCTTCATCGAGCCGCCGGACGGCAAGGCGATCAAGGACGGCTTCACCCTGCTGCAGGAACTCTCGGCGGTTAACCGCGAAGGCCAGCTGACTCCGCTCGGCCGCCAGCTTGCGCGCCTGCCGATCGACCCGCGGCTGGGCCGCATGCTGCTGGAAGCGGCCAACCAGGGCAGCCTCGACGAAGTGCTTACCGTGGCCAGCGCGCTGTCCGTGCAGGACCCGCGCGAGCGCCCGATCGAACGCCAGCAGGCGGCCGACCAGGCGCACGCGCAATGGAAGGACCCGGACTCCGACTTCGCCGCGCTGATCAACCTCTGGCGCGGCTTCGAGGAGCAGCGCCAGGCGCTCGGCTCCAATGCCTTGCGCGCCTGGTGCCGGAAGAACTTCCTCAACTATCTGCGCCTGCGCGAGTGGCGCGATGCGCATCGCCAGCTGACGCTGATCTGCCGCGAGCTGAAGCTGCCGTTCGGCAAATCGGACGCCTCTCGTAGGAGCGAGCTTGCTCGCGAACAACCCAACGCAGAGAAGCCCCAGGACGACAAATCCGTTGGAAAGGACGCCAAAGGTGTCCGCAAGGGATCGGAGCCCGACGCAAAGCTGCGCGACATCGACTACGCCGCCGTGCACAAGGCGATCCTTTCCGGCCTGCTCAGCCAGATCGGCCAGAAGGCGGAGGAGGGCGACTACCTCGGCGCGCGCCAGCGGCGCTTCTGGATTCACCCCTCCAGCGTCATCGGCCGCAAGAAGCCGCAGTGGATCATGGCTGCCGAACTGGTCGAGACCACCAAGCTGTTCGCCCGCATGGTCGCCAAGATCGAGCCGGACTGGCTCGAGCCCCTGGCCGGCCACCTGCTGAAGAAGAACCACCTGGAACCGCACTGGGAGAAGAAGCGCGGCCAGGTCGTGGCATACGAGCAGGTCACCCTCTATGGCCTGATCATCGTCGGTCGCCGCGCCGTGCATTACGGCCCCATCGATCCGCCGGTGGCGCGCGAGCTGTTCATCCGCGAAGCGCTGGTGCGCGGCGAGATCAACAGCCGCGCCAAGTGCCTCTCGGCCAACCGCCAGTTGCTGGAAAAGCTCGACGAGCTGGAAGCCAAGGCGCGCCGCCGCGACATTCTCGCCGACGAGGAAACCCTGTTCGCCTACTACGACGCGCGCCTGCCGGCGGACATCTACCAGACCGCCAGCTTCGAGAAGTGGTACGAGCGCGAGCACAAGCAGCAGCCGAACCTGCTGATCATGCGCGAGGAAGACGTGCTGGCCCGCGATGCCAGCGAAGTCACTGCCGGTCTCTACCCGGACCGCCTGCGCCTGGGCGAGCTGCAATTGCCGCTGAGTTATCACTTCGAGCCGGGCCACGTGCGCGACGGCGTGACCCTGCGCGTGCCGGCGCCGCTGCTGCCGCAATTGCCGGCCGAGCGCCTGGAGTGGCTGGTGCCCGGCCTGCTGGAAGCCAAGTGCGTGGCGCTGGTGCGCAACCTGCCCAAGGCCATCCGCAAGAACTTCGTGCCGGTGCCGGATTTCGTCCGCGCCGCCATCGGCAAGATGACCTTCGCCGAAGGCGCATTGCCCGAAGCGCTCGGCCGCGAACTGCAGCGCATGACCGGCAGCCGCGTACCCGAGGAAGCATGGGGCGAGGCGGCGGCGCTGGTGGAGAGTCACCTGCGCATGAACATCGAGGTGGTCGATGCGCGCGGCAAGTTCCTTGGCGAAGGCCGCGACCTCGCCGAACTCACCGCCCGCTTCGCCGAAGCCAGCCAGGCCGCCCTGGCCATTCCGCAGGCCGACAAACCGCAGAAACCAGTAGAAGCCAAGGGCTTCGCCGAGGTCGCGGAAAAGGCCCAACAGAAGATCGCCGGCCTGTCGATGACGGTGTACCCGGCGCTGGTGGAAGAGGGCGGCACGGTCAAGGAAGGCCGCTTCCCGACCCAGGCCGAAGCCGAATACCAGCACCGCCGGGCGCTCCAGCGCCTGCTCCTGCAGCAGCTCGCGGAGCCGGCCAAGTTCCTCCGCGGCAAGTTGCCGGGGCAGACCGAGATGGGCCTGCTCTACCGCGAACTCGGCCGTGTCGAGGCGCTGGTCGAGGACATCCTGCTGGCCAGCCTGGACAGTTGCATCCTCGAAGGCGAGGCCAGCCTGCCACGCGACGGTGCGGCGCTCGCCTCGCTGGCGGAGAAGAAGCGCGGCGCCTGGACGGAGCACGCCGAACGCATCGCCCGCCTGACCCTGGAAATCCTCAAGCTCTGGCACGGCCTGCAGAAGCGCTTCAAGGGCAAGGTCGACCTGGCCATGACGGTGCCGCTCAACGACGTGAAGGGGCAGCTGGCCAACCTGGTCTACCCGGGCTTCGTCCGCGACACACCGGTGGAATGGCTGAAGGAAATCCCGCGCTACCTCAAGGCTATCGAGCAGCGCCTGGACAAGGTCGCCGGCCAGGTCCAGCGCGACCGCGTGTGGAGCGGCGAGATGGCCGGCTACTGGGACCAGTACAAGGCCCGCCAGGCCAAGCACGCCCAGGAAGGCAAGCGCGACCCGGAGCTGACGCTGTATCGCTGGATGCTGGAGGAGTACCGCGTCTCGCTGTTCGCCCAGCAGTTGGGGACGAAGATGCCGGTGTCCGACAAGCGCCTGACCAAGCAGTGGAGCCAGGTCGAGGTCTGATCGCTCGCCGTTTGGCGCAGTCGATGGGTTTCGCTGCGCTCAACGCCATCCTACGGAGTGTGTTCGTAGGATGGGTTGAGGAACGAAACCCATGCCGTCGTCGTGCTGTGACTCAATCCCGCTTCGGAATCCCCAACCCGCGCTGCACCGCCGGGCGGGAGAGGAAGGCTTCGAGCACGCGCTTCACGTTGTCGAAGCGCTCGAACTGCACCAGCTCGCCGGCCTCGTAGAAGCCCACCAGGTTGCGTACCCAGGGGAAGATGGCGATATCGGCGATGCTGTAGTCCTTGCCCATCACCCAATCACGGTCTTCCAGGCGTTGGTCGAGCACCGCCAGCAGGCGCCGCGATTCTTCCACGTAGCGGTTCAGCGGGCGCTTGTCCTCGTATTCGCGGCCGGCGAATTTGTTGAAGAAGCCGACCTGGCCGAACATCGGGCCGATGCCGCCCATCTGGAACATCAGCCACTGGATGGCCTCGTAGCGCTGCGCCGGGTCCTGCGGCAGCAACTGGCCGGTCTTGTCGGCGAGGTAGATGAGGATGGCGCCGGACTCGAACAGCGCCAGCGGCTGGCCGTTCGGGCCGTTGGGGTCGATGATCGCCGGGATCTTGTTGTTGGGGTTCAGCGAGAGGAATTCCGGGCTGAACTGGTCGTTGCGCTCGAAGCTCACCAGGTGCGGCTCGTAGGCCAGGCCGGTCTCTTCCAGGGTGATCGAGACCTTCACGCCGTTGGGCGTGGGCAGCGAGTACAGCTGCAACACGTCGGGACGGGTGGCGGGCCATTTGCGGGTGATCGGGAAATCGGCAAGCACTGACATGGAGTCTCCGCTTCAGTTTGAAGAAAGCAGCCAGCATAGCCCGCCCGGCTGGCGCAGGGGAGGCGCCAACCGGTATGGTGCGGCCTCCGATCCAACGCTCAAGGACTGTCGCATGAGCCTGCAAGGCACCTACGATCCGCAGAACATCTTCGCCCAGATCATTCGCGGCGATGCCCCCTGCTACAAGCTGTACGAGGACGACGATGTGCTCGCCTTCCTCGACCTCTTCCCGCAGTCCGTCGGGCACACGCTGGTGATCCCCAAGCGCAGCGCCGCGCGCAACATCCTCGAAGTCGACCCGGAGGCCCTGGGCAAGGTCATGGGCGTGGTCCAGCGCCTGACCCGCGTGATCGTCGACGAACTGAATCCCGACGGCGTGCAGGTGGCCCAGTTCAACGGCGCACCAGCCGGGCAGACGGTGTTCCACATCCATATGCACATCGTCCCGCGCTACGCCGGCCAGGGCCTGGGCATCCATGCCGCGCAGAAGGCCGATCCGGCCGAGCTGGAGCAGCTGCAGGCGCGCCTGCGCCAGCGCATCGAAGGCTGAAACGACGACGGGGCCAAGCAGGCCCCGTCGCTGTATTCGTTACTCACTTCTGTTCGGCGGGCTTGATGTCGAAGCCTGTCTGGGCATCGCTGAGGATGCGGAACTGCGCGGTCTGCCCGGCCACCAGGTCGACGTTCAGTTCGCGCAGCAGCCGGGCCTTGCTGCACAGGCCTTCGCCTTTCTCGTCGGCGCCGATGCCGACGATGTGCTGGCCGGGCGGCAGGTGGAAGCTGGCGATTTCGCCCACGGCGATGCGCGCGGCGAGCTGGCGGTCGATCTTGAAGGCGACCATGCAGCCGCCGCCGAGGAAGCCCAGGTCGCGCTCCACTTCCAGCCGGGCACTGCCGTTATCCTCCTGCTGGTAGCCGAGCAGCCGGTCCGGCGGCACGGCACTGGCTTCCTTGGCCTGGAACGAAGAGCAACCGGCCAGGGCCAGCAAGGACAGCGAAACGATGAATGCGCGCATGAAAACCCTCCGTGGGATTGGACTCCACCTAGGCTAGTCCAGCACCATCGGGGGCGCTCGTCGGATTGCCTGTGGCGGGTATCAACGCGTTTCTGCGCGTACGACTAGAATCATGCGCAATGCAGCGGGGGCCGGGCGCTTCCGCTGCTCGGTGTCCGCCAGGCGGCGGCCAGGGAAAGGGCAGAATGTCCAACAAGGCGAAAGACCAGACGACTCCAGAAAGCACGACCGGCAGCGGCGGGCTCGATCTCGCGGACCAGCGCCTGGTGATGCGCCTGATCTTCGTCTGCACCGGTGTCACCCTCGCGGTGTTCTCGATCCTCCAGGCGTTGTCCGGGAACTACTCGCTCGCCAGCCTGGAATTCCTGGTGTTCGCCTTGCTGATGTGGGCTGCCGGGCGCCTGAAACGCGTGGCCAATCTCACACCCTGGATCTACGCCTACCTGCTGCCCACCTTCTGCTTCCTGGTCTACATCATCGTCATGCCGCATGCCTCGGCCACGGCCTTCGTCTGGCTATACCTGATGCCGGTGATGGCCTACCTGTTGCTCGGGGCGATGCGCGGCTTCCTGCTGTCGACTCCGTTCGTCGTGATCGCCACCCTGATGTACCTGCGCCAGCACCCGGTGACGATGGACGCGCCGGGCATGATCGACATCGGCAACGCTTTGCTGTGCGGCCTGCTGATCATGACCTTCGTGCACATCTACGAATCCCGCCGCGCCGAGGCCCAGCGGCTGCTGCGGCGCCTGGCGCTGAACGATGCGCTGACCGGCGTGGCCAGCCGGGAGGCGTTCCAGCGCGCGGTGCAACGGTGCCTGGAGGAGGCCGAGCACGGCGGTCCGCGCTGGGTGCTGGTGTTGCTGGACGTCGACCACTTCAAGGCGGTGAACGACCGCTGGGGGCACGATGCCGGGGACAAGGCGCTGCAGCACATCTGTACGCGCCTGCGCCAGCACCTGCGTGCCGGCGATCTGGTCGGTCGGCTGGGAGGAGAGGAGTTCGGCCTGCTGCTGCGCAACACCGCGCGCCTGGATGCCGCTTCACTGGTCGAGCGCCTGCGCCTGGATCTGGTAGCCAATCCGCTGCTCTACGCCGGTAACCTGATCACCCTGTCGGCCACCTTCGGCCTGGCCGAATGGCCCAACGACGGCCATGACCTGGAAGCCCTCTATCGCTGCAGCGACCGCCGCCTTTACCAGGGCAAGGCGCAGGGGCGCAATCGCCTGGTGTGCAACGACGCTGATTGAAGTCAGCCGACCGGCCAAGGCAAAAGTGCAAGATGATGGGGCGCCTCGGCCATTGGCGCCTCTGCTTGTGTCGAAGGCCGTCTCCGGCCAGTCCAATCCCCGTTCACTGGGTGGAAATGTGCAGCGCAATGGCGGCATTTGGCGCGCATTTGCCGCATAATCCGCGGCTATTCGCGCGGACTCCGCCGCCGACACCGTTGGGCGGCCGGAAGTGCTGCCTCCACAGGTGGGTGGCACACTGCCTGGTCATCAAGTGCGCCATCGCCGGGCGCCGTCCGCGAAACGCTTTTTTGTTGCCCGCCGCGCGGGCATTGAATGCCTAACCACGCTGCCGGACGCGGCAGCCAGATTGAGAAGAGGATTGACCGTGCATAACGTCGTGATCAGTGGGACCGGTCTGTACACCCCGCCATTCAGCATTTCTAACGATGAACTGGTGGAGTCCTTCAATACCTATGTCCGCCACTTCAACGACCAGCACGCCGAAGCCATCGCCAAGGGCGAGATGGAAGCGCTGAGCGAATCCAGCTCGGCGTTCATCGAGAAGGCCTCCGGCATCAAGAGCCGCTTCGTGGTCAACAAGGAAGGCATCCTCGATCCGCAGCGCATGACCCCGCGCATCCCCGAGCGCAGCAACGAAGACTGGGGCATCCTCTGCGAGATGGCCGTCCACGCTGCCAAGCAGGCCCTCGAGCGCGCCGGCCGCACCCCGGCCGACATCGACGGCGTGATCGTCGCCTGTTCCAACCTCCAGCGCGCCTACCCGGCCGTAGCCATCGAAGTGCAGGCTGCACTCGGCATCCAGGGCTTCGGCTTCGACATGAACGTCGCCTGCTCCTCGGCCACCTTCGGCATCCAGGCCGCGGTGAACAGCGTGCAGCTCGGCCAGGCCCGCGCGATCCTCATGGTCAACCCGGAAATCTGCACCGGCCACCTGAACTTCCGCGACCGCGACAGCCACTTCATCTTCGGCGATGCCGCCACTGCGGTGATCGTCGAGCGTGCCGACCAGGCCACCTCCAAGCACCAGTTCGACGTCGTCAGCACCAAGCTGCTGACCCAGTTCTCCAACAACATCCGCAACAACTTCGGCTTCCTCAACCGCGCCGCGGAAGAGGGCATCGGCCAGCGCGACAAACTGTTCGTCCAGGAAGGCCGCAAGGTGTTCAAGGACGTCTGCCCGATGGTCGCCGAGCTGATCGGCGAGCACCTGGCGCAGAACGACATCCCGGTCGGCGACGTCAAGCGCTTCTGGCTGCACCAGGCCAACCTCAACATGAACCTGCTGATCACCCGCAAGCTGCTCGGTCGCGACGCCGAACCGCACGAAGCGCCGGTGATCCTCGACACCTACGCCAACACCAGCTCGGCCGGCTCGGTCATCGCCCTGCACAAGTATCAGGACGACCTGCCAGCCGGCTCCATCGGCGTGCTGAGCTCCTTCGGCGCCGGCTATTCCATCGGCAGCGTGATCCTGCGCAAGCGCTGATCCATGTCCGCAGCCGACGCTGACCTCCTGGCGCGGCTGCGCAACGGAGAGGAGCAGGCCTTCCGCGAGCTGGTCGACACCTACCAGGGCGCCATGCGCGCGGTGGCCTACGCCATCGTCGGCGCATCCGGCGCCGACGAGGTGGTGCAGGACGCCTGGCTCGCAGTGGTTCGCCACCTCGATGGTTTCCAGGAACGCTCCAGCCTCAAGACCTGGCTGCTGACCATCACCGCCAATACCGCCAAGTCGCGCCTGCGCCAGGTGCGCCGTGAAGTGTCGCTCGACGACCTTCCGGCGCCGCACGGCAGCATCGACGACAACCGCTTCGCCGCCGACGGCCACTGGAGTGCGGCGCCGCTGGCCTGGCACTCGGACTCGCCCGAGGCACTGCTGGCCGAGGACGAGCTGCGCGAATGCCTGGAGAAGACCCTGCTCAGCCTTTCCGAGATGCAGCGCAGCGTGTTGCTGCTGCGCGAGCGCCAGGGGCTGGAGTTGGAAGATATCTGTAATCTTCTGGAGCTTTCGCTCTCCAATGTCAGGGTGCTGCTGCATCGCGGACGACTGAAGCTGTTCGCCACCCTGGAGCACTTCGAGGAGACCGGCCAATGCTGACTTGCAGGCAGCTGGTAGCCCAGTCCAGCGATCTGCTGGACGGGCAGCTCGGCTTTCGCGAGAAGCTGGCCCTGCGCCGGCACCTGTTGCTGTGCCGCAATTGCCGGCGCTTCATCCGCCAGATGCGCCTGACCCAGGCGACCCTGCGCCTGCTGCCGGAAGCGCCGGTTACCGACGGCGACCCACTCGCCGGTCGCCTGGCTGCCTTGCGCCGCGATCAACTGCGTCGCTGAGACAGTCCCCTTGTAGGAGCGAGCTTGCTCGCGAACCCGTAGCGGAAACGCTTCGCGAGCAAGCTCGCTTCTACGAAAGCGTTTCCTCCTGATCGGCATGCCACGCATCCAATCCGCCCGACAGCGCCCAGGTCCGCGCATAGCCGCCCGCCTGCAGGCGCTCGGCGAGCATGGCAGCGGAGAGTTCGTGCGGGCAGGCGCAATAGATGACGACGTCGGCATCGCCGAGGGTGTCTTTCAGGCTGTCCAGCGGTGTGTCCAGGCCGACCGAAATGGCGCCGGGAATGCCGTCCTCGCCCAACTCGGCGCGCACGTCGAGGATGCGCGGAGCATCGCCCTGGTCCAGACGCCGACGCAGTTCGCTCACGCTGATCCGTGGAATGCGTGCGGTGCGGCGCAGCAGGCGCTGGCGGCGGAACACGCGCCAGGCGAGGAACAGCACGAAGGCGCCGAGAATCACCAGTGCGCCCAAGGATGCGTAGTCGTGCAGCAGGCCCAGCAGGTGGTCGACCGCGTCGTTGAAGATGGCCCCCAACAGCAATGCGGAGCCGGCCCAGAGCGCTGAGCCGGCCAGGTCGTAACCCAGGAAGCGGCGCATCGACGTGCCAGTCATGCCGGCCAGGCTGGTGGACAGCGCGCCTGCGCCCGGCAGGAACTTGCTGATCAGCAGCGCGCGCGGGCCGATGCGTAGATAAAGGCTCTGGCTCTGGCGGATGCAGCTGTCGCGTGACAACGAGACCCGGCAGATGCTGCGCAGCAGGAAACCGCCGTAGCGCTGGCCGGCGAAATACCAGGCGCTGTCGGCGATCAGGCAGGCCAGGGTGGCGACGGCCAGGGCCTCGCCCAGGGAGATGCCGTGGCCCTGGATGGCCAGGGCTCCAGCGACGATCAGCGCCGGATAGGCGGGTATCGGCAGGCCCAGCTGTTCGAGCAGCACGTTGAGGAAGAGCACGGCAGGGCCGTAGCGTTCGATCAGGGGTTGCAGTTCGGACATGGCGGTGCGTACCGGAGCGGGAAGCCGACAGCATACTGCCGCTCGTCGCGGTCGTCAGTCCTGCCCGGCGCTTACCCTCCAGGTAGCTGAAATCGCAGGAAAAACCAGCCAAATGGCAAGCTGTAACAAAAAGTTAATCTATATGCAGCGGCGCTGAAATAACCCCTCGCCAACATTCCCCGCAACACAAAAGGGCTGCCAGAACGGCTGCGCGCGTGACCATGGGGGCCGCGCCCCATAGCCCGGCACCCGGCGTGTTCAACGCTATAACACTACTAAGGGGAAAGTGATGATCCGTAATAACTACGCCGGTTTTGCCAAGAGCAGCCTGGCGAAGGCCGTGCTGGGCGCCAGCATTGTCCTGCCCGCCGTCGCTCACGCCGACTTCATTTCGGACAGTAAAGCCAGCGTTGAACTGCGCAACTTCTACTTCAACCGTGACTTCCGCACTTCCACTCCGGCTCAGCAGAACAAGCAGGAAGAGTGGGGCCAGGGCTTCATCGCCAAGTTCGAATCGGGCTACACCGAAGGCACCATTGGCGTGGGCGTTGACGCCATCGGCGCCCTGGGCCTGAAACTGGACTCCAGCCCGGACCGCACTGGCACCGGCCTGCTGCCGAAGACCGCCGACGGCTCCGCTCCGGACGACTTCAGCAAGGGTGGCGCTACCGCCAAGCTGCGCTACGAGAAGAACGTCCTGAAAGCCGGCACCCTGATGCCCAAGCTGCCGGTCATCGTGCCCAACGACAGCCGCCTGCTGCCGCAACTCTTCGTGGGTACCGGCTTCAACTCCACCCAGATCGATGGCCTGAACTTCGACGCCGGTCGCCTGAACCAGACCAACCGTCGTGACTCTTCCAACTACGAAGAGATGACCGTCACCACCGGTGGCAAGAAGAACATCACCACCACCAAGGGTCTGACCACCAACGAGTTCGACTACGCCGGTGCGACCTACAACTGGACCAAGAACTTCAGCACCGGTTACCACTACGGCGAGCTGAACGACTTCTACAAGCAGCACTACCTGACCCTGGGCTGGACCCTGCCGATCGCCGACGGCCAGTCGCTGAAGACCGACCTGCGCTGGGCCAAGTCCACCGACGACGGCGGCAGCAACGTCGACAACAAGGCCCTCAACGGCATGGTCACCTACAACCTGGGCTACCACGCCTTCGGCCTGGGCTACCAGAAGATGAGCGGCGACACCGGCTTCGCCTATATCAACGGCACCGACCCGTTCCTGGTGAACTACGTCCAGATCCTGGACTTCGCCAACAAGGACGAGCGGTCCTACCAGGCGCGCTACGACTACAACTTCGCCGGCCTCGGCATCCCCGGTCTGACCTTCATGACCCGCTACGTCAAGGGTGACAACGTCGACCGCCTGACCACCAACGACGAAGGCACCGAGTGGGAACGCGACACCGACATCGCCTACGTATTCCAGGACGGCTACCTGAAGGGCCTGGGCGTCAAGTGGCGTAACGCGACCACCCGCAGCAACTTTGCCAACAACAGCGCTGCCAGCAACGCTGCCGACGAAAACCGTCTGATCGTCAGCTACACCATGCCGCTGTGGTAACAGAAATCCGAGAGAGGTCGTAGGCATTGACCTCCGCGTCACGGACGACGCAACTCCTAATGGTTTGACCCCGCCTGCTGGCGGGGTTTTTTTATGTGCGGTGCGCTGACCGAAAGCGTCAATTGAGCCTGAGCGCTGGCGTCATTGAGAGGGACGGGGACGCCACCTAACCTGCCGGCACCTCCACCGACAAGGTTCGCCGTCATGCAGCGCATTCATTTCGAGACCGAGCACAACCTGTTCCGCGACGCCTTCCGCGCCTTCCTCGACAAGGAAGTGGTACCACACCAGGAGGCCTGGGAAGAGGCGGGCGTGGTCGACCGCAGCGTCTGGCGCAAGGCTGGCGAACTGGGCTTCCTGCTGCCCTGGGCGGATGAGGAATACGGCGGTGCCGGGCTGAAGGACTTCCGCTACGAACAGATCATGTGCGAGGAGCTGGCGCACATAAACGAACCGGGCTTCATGATCCCGCTCCATTCGGCGCTGTGCGGCCCCTACATCGCCGAATACGGTAACGCTGAGCAGAAGGCGCGCTTCCTGCCGGGGATCATCCGCGGCGAAACCATCCTCGCCGTGGCGATGACCGAGCCCTCAGCCGGCTCCGACCTTGCCGGCATGCGCACCACCGCTGTGGACAAGGGCGACCACTACGTCCTCAACGGCTCCAAGGTGTTCATCTCCAACGGCCTGCTCGCCGACCTGGTGATAGTCGCGGCCAAGACCGACCCGAACAACAAGCACGCCATGGGCCTGTTCCTGGTCGAGCGCGGCATGCCCGGCTTCGAGCGTGGGCGCAATCTGAAGAAGCTCGGCATGAAGAGCCAGGACACCGCCGAGCTGTTCTTCAACGACGTGAAAGTGCCCAAGGAGAATCTGCTGGGCGACGCCAAGGGTGGTTTCTACTACCTAATGAACATGCTCGCCCAGGAGCGCCTGACCAACGCCTGCGGCGCGGTGGCTGGAGCCGAGGCGGCGCTGCAGGCGACCATCGACTACGTGAAGGAACGCAAGGCCTTCGACCGGCCCATCGCGCACTTCCAGAACACCCGCTTCAAGCTCGCCGAGATGCGCACCCAGGTCGATGTGGCGCAGGTCTTCACCGACCGCTGCGTGATGGATCACAACCAGAAGAAGCTGACGCCCGAAGTGGCGGCCGAAGCCAAGCTGTTCACCACCGAGCTGCTCGGCAAAGTCGTCGACGAAGGCGTGCAACTGCACGGCGGCTGGGGTTACATGTGGGAGTACCCGATCTGCCGCATGTACGCCAACGCGCGCATCCAGCGCATCTTCGCCGGCACCTCGGAGATCATGAAGGAGATCATCAGCCGCGGCATGAAGCTTTGAGCTGAAAATCAGCGGACCTCGCCGGGCGAGGTCCGCCCATAAGAACAACCAGGAGTTCGCCATGAAAGGCCCGCTCGCCTCGCTGAAGATCCTCGACTTCTCGACCCTGCTGCCAGGCCCCTTCGCCTCGTTGCTGCTGGCCGACATGGGCGCCGAAGTGCTGCGCGTGGAGTCGCCCTCGCGCATGGACCTGGTCCGCGTGCTGCCGCCCCATGACGACGGCGTCTCCGCCAGCCACGCCTACCTCAACCGCAACAAGCGCAGCATCGCCCTCGATCTCAAGCGGCCGGAAGCGGTGGAGGTGGTGAAGCAGCTGGTGCGCGAGTACGACATCGTCCTCGAGCAGTTCCGTCCCGGCGTAATGGACAAGCTCGGCGTCGGCTACGAGGCGCTCAAGGCGATCAACCCGAAGCTGATCTACGTCTCCATCACCGGCTACGGCCAGACCGGGCCGTATCGCGACCGCGCCGGGCACGACATCAACTACCTCGCCCTGGCCGGCGTGGCGAGCTACACCGGGCGGCGCGATACCGGGCCGCTGCCGTTGGGCGTGCAATTGGCCGACCTTGGCGGCGGATCGCTGCACGGGGTAATGGGGTTGCTCGCCGCGGTCATCCATCGCCAGCACACCGGAGAAGGGCAGCAGGTGGACGTCAGCATGACCGACTGTGCCTTCAGCCTGAACGGCATGGCCGGCGCCGGCTACCTGGCCTGCGGCGTGGAGCCGGACATGGAAAACCAGGCGCTCAACGGCGGCAGCTTCTATGACTACTACCGCACCCGCGACGGCCGCTGGTTCTCGGTCGGCAGCCTGGAGCCGCAGTTCATGCAGCAGTTCTGTGCCGTTATCGGCCATCCGGAACTGGCGGCGCGGGGCCTGTCGCTGAAGGCCGAGGATCAGCAGGCGCTCAAGCGCGAGATCGCCGTCGCCTTCGAGAAGCGCGACTTCGCCGACTGGTGCGAGCGCTTCGCAGCCGTGGACGCCTGTGTGGAACCGATGTTGCCGCTGTCCGAGGCGGTCGAGCATCCGCAGATCCAGGCGCGCGGACTGGTCGTCGAAGTGCCGCGTGGCGACGGGCGTAAGCAACGGCAAATGGCTTGCCCGATCCGCTTCTCGGCGGGCCTCCCGGAGCCGAAGCACATAGGCGCGGCCGTTGGCGAACACAGCGCCGAAGTACTGCATGAGCTGGGCTATTCGGAGGCTCAGGTTGCCGAGCTGAAGGCCGCCAAGGTGATCGCCTGAGACAGCTTTACTCGCGCACGACCTGGCCGGTGAACACCAGCGTGGTGCGGCAGCGCCGGCAGTAGTAGCGGCGGCCCTGGGCGACCAGGTTGTGGCGCTGGGCAGAGAAGGGGAAGTCGGGGTTCTCGTCGCAGCGGCAGCGGTAGATGTAGCGCGTGGCGCGGCGCCGCTTGATCTCGTAGGTATGGCAACGATCCGGCGGCAGGCCGTAGACGCCGCGCATGATCAGCTGCCACTCCTCTCCATGCGGGCGGATACGCGGGCCGAACATCTGGTGGGCGATCAGGTGCGCGACCTCATGGGCCACGGTCTGCTTGAGGAAGTGTTCGCGGTTCTCGCGATAGAGCTGGGGGTTGAAGCGCAGCAGGTTCTCGTCCAGATGCGCCACCCCGGCTTTCTGCCCGCGCAGGCGGAAGCTCACTTCCGGGCGCGGGAAGCGCCGCTGGAAGAAACTTTCGGCCATTTGGTAGCAGGCTTCTACGCGGGCATTGAGCTGTTCGGGCATACAGTGTTTTCTCCGGCGGGGGCTGATTATGCCGGAGTCGGCGACTTTGCGCCGGCCGCTCGTCCGCCGTGCAGCTTCAGGCAAGTGCTGTGGGCTTTCAGGCAAGCCGAGGGGCTGTGCCGGGTTGCTGGGTCCCCGCGTTCGCGGGGATGACCGAGGTGAATGGGACGCGTCACTCAACTCGTCATTCCCGCGAACGCGGGCAACCAGAGATGAGGCCCAGGCAAGACCGCGCGGAAACGAAAACCGGGCCGCAAGGGCCCGGTTCATCGACACGTTAAAGGGTCAGGTGTATTCCGGCCCGACGCCGCTGCCCCAGAGGATCACCGAGAGCGCGATCATCGCCACCAGAACCACCAGGCCTACTGCCAGCACCGAGCTGGAGAACAGGAAGCCTTCATCCTTGGGAATGTTCATGAAAGTGGGTATGCCCACATACAAGAGGTAAACGGTGTAGCAGATGGCCGCGGTGCCAATGACCATGCCCAGCCAGAGGTGCGGGTAGAGCGCCGCCACGCCGCCGATGAACAGCGGGGTCGCGGTGTAGGCTGCGAACACGATGCACTGGGTCAGGCTGGGGGTGGCGTCGTAGGTGCGCGCCATCCAGTGGATGAAGGCGCCCATGACGGCAACACCGGCCAGCATCGCCAGGTAGGTCAGTATCGTAAGTTGTATCGCGCTTGCGGCTGTCAACTTGACCGGTCCGCCTCCGCCCAGCACCCAGCCCACCTGAGTGGTGCCTATGTAGGCGCAGATGACGGGAATGGCAGCAAGGATCAGGACATGGGTCAGGTACATATGGCTGATGCTTTCCTCTTCGCCACGGATTTCCTGCCATTCCTGATCGGGATGGGTGAAGAGCCCCCACACGTGATGGATCATCTCGACGACCTCCTCGTTATTATGCAGGCCGCCTCCCAGCGCCGCGCCGGGTACGCATGGCCAGCGTTGCCCGGTGCACGTCAGACTCGTGCGACCTTGTGTCGCAGTATAGGAAGAGGCTGGAGCCCGCGTCGTCCGTGGGTTTAGAGCAAATCGGAGTTTCACGGGCGGCTGTAATAGCGCTGCAGTATTTCCATCGCCTTGTTGATCGACTGCAGGCGCGCCGTGCTACCGCCGCGGTCGGGATGGTGCTGGCTGACCAGTTGGCGGTAGCGAAGCTTGATCAGCGCATAGTCCACCGGGCCGTCCTCCAGCTCGAACAGCGCCAGGGCGGCGGCCTTCTCGCCGTCGCCCTGCATGCGCGTCCAGAAGCTTTCCAGCAGCTTCTCCACGTCACGCTCGGTGGTGTCGCGCAGATTGCTCTCGTCGAGGTAGTAGGCGCGCAGAGGATCGGCCTCGACCAACCCGGGCGCACCGGCCTGCCAGGGCAGCAGGCGAATCTGCAGCGGGCCGATCTGGAGGAACTCGCTCGCCTCCTCGCAGAGCCGATCACGCAATCGGTAGAGCGCGTTGAACACCAGGAAATGGGTGCGAAACAGCACCAGCTTGTCGATCAGCGGCAGGTTTGGGATATGCGTGGAGTGCCGCGACTTCAGCTGCTGGATCAGCTGGTACTCGGAAGCGCCATCGGGCGCCTCGCGCAGCAGCTGGAGCAACTGATCGGCAAGGTCGAGGCTGGAGTCGAGGTCGGTGTTCATAAGAGTGGAGCCTAGCATTCGGGCTCACAGGGGGCTGGGGCGCGCTTCGCTTTGTGCGTAAAATAGCCAGCTTTTCGTCTCCACCCGGATCTCCCCGCACCATGCCCAGCACCCTTTCGGTCAACCAGAACAAACTGCAGAAGCGCCTGCGCCGCCAGGTCGGCGAAGCCATCGCCGATTTCAACATGATCGAGGACGGCGACAAGGTCATGGTCTGCCTGTCCGGCGGCAAGGACAGCTACACGATGCTCGACATCCTGCTGTACCTGCAGAAGGTCGCGCCGATCCAGTTCGAAATCGTCGCCGTGAACATGGACCAGAAGCAGCCCGGCTTCCCCGAGCACGTGCTGCCGGCCTACCTGGAGTCCATCGGCGTGCAGTACCACATCATCGAGAAGGACACCTACTCGGTGGTCAAGGAGAAGATCCCGGAGGGCAAGACCACCTGCTCGCTGTGCTCGCGCCTGCGCCGCGGCACTCTTTATACCTACGCCGATGAAATCGGCGCGACCAAGATGGCGCTCGGTCACCACCGCGACGACATCCTGGAAACCTTCTTCCTCAACATGTTCTACGGCGGCACCCTCAAGGCCATGCCGCCCAAGCTGCTGTCGGACGACGGCCGCAACGTGGTGATTCGCCCGTTGGCCTACTGCAACGAGAAGGACATCGAGGCCTATTCGGTGCTCAAGGAGTTCCCGATCATCCCGTGCAACCTGTGCGGCTCGCAGGAGAACCTGCAGCGCCAGGTGGTCAAGGAGATGCTCCTGGAGTGGGAGCGCAAGTCGCCCGGCCGCACCGAGATCATGTTCCGCGCGCTGCAGAACGTGGTGCCGTCGCAGCTGGCCGACCGCAACCTGTTCGACTTCAGGAGCCTGAAGATCGACGACAGCGCCACGCCTCGTTTCCTCGACGTGATGAGCCTCTAATCAAGGAAGGGCGATGCGCGACTACCAGTGGTTGTACGAGTACTGCCTGAACCGCTTCGGCTCGGCGGAGGCGCTGGAAGCTCGCCTGCCGCAACCGAAGAGCCCAGCGGAGCTGGCCTCGGTCGGCGATGATCGTTATCTGTCGCTGCTCAGCCTGCGCATCTTCCGCGCGGGCCTCAAGCACAGCCTGGTGGACGCCAAGTGGCCGGCCTTCGAGGAAGTCTTCTTCGGCTTTGATCCGGAGAAGGTCGTGCTGATGGGCGGCGAGCGTCTGGAGAGCCTGATGCAGGACGCCCGCCTGATCCGCCACCTGGGCAAGCTCAAGAGCGTGCCGCGCAACGCCCAGATGATCCTCGACATCGCCCGCGACTACGGCAGCTTCGGCAAGCTGCTCGCGCAGTGGCCGGTGACCGATATCGTCGGCCTGTGGAAGCTGCTGGCCAAGCGCGGCAACCAGCTTGGCGGGCTGTCGGCGCCGCGTTTCCTGCGGATGGCCGGCAAGGACACCTTTATTCCCACCGACGACATGGTCGCCGCGCTCAAGGCACAGGAAATCATCGACAAGGCACCGACCAGTCAGAAGGACCTTGCGGCGGTTCAGGCCGCCTTCAATGTCTGGCATGAGCAGAGCGGTCGACCGCTTTGCCAGCTGTCGGTGATGCTGGCGCATACCGTCAATCACTGAGGCGCGCCGAGCGCGCGGGGGAGGGGAGCCATGGAAGACGCCATCGCACGTACCGCCGAAGTACTGCAGCGTGCAGAGCGCATCCTGGTGATCACCGGGGCCGGGCTCTCCGCCGATTCCGGGATGCCGACCTATCGAGGCCTGGGCGGGCTCTACAACGGTGTGACCGAAGAGGGCGTGCCCATCGAGGTTGCGATCTCCGGGCCGATGCTGCGGCGCGATCCGGCGTTGTGCTGGAAGTATCTCGCCGAACTCGGCAAGGCATGCCTCAATGCTGCCCCCAATGCCGGGCATGAGGCGATCGCCGAGTTGCAGCGGCGCAAGCCGCAATGCTGGGTGCTGACGCAGAACATCGACGGCTTCCATCGCCGCGCCGGTTCGCCGGCCGAGCGGTTGATCGAGATCCACGGGGAATTGCAGCCGCTGTACTGCCAATCTTGCGGGGCAGAGAGCGATGAGTTGCGGGAGCATCTTGCGCGTCCGCTACCGCCGCGCTGTGCGGCTTGCGGCGGGGTGCTGCGTCCGCCGGTGGTGCTCTTCGAGGAAATGTTGCCGGAGGAGGCTATCGATGCGCTCTATGCGCAATTGCGCCAGGGCTTCGACCTGGTCCTGCTGGTGGGAACCACCGCGAGCTTCCCGTACATTGTCGAGCCTGTGCTGCGGACCAGAGCAGCCGGGGGCTTCACCGTCGAGGTGAATCCGGCGTCGACCGACCTCAGTTCGGTGGTCGATGTAAAAATTGAAGGACGAGCCTTAGACATTTTGCCGCGTCTGATAAGTCACATTTCTCGATAAAAAACTTGCATGGATCCGATCGAGCGGGCAAATTAGCGCGCTAATGGAACTAATGAGACACGGTCGTGCCCATGCTTAAACGCTTCGCACCCCTCGTGCCCATGAGTTTCGTCTTGCTGCTGGCCGCTTGCGCCAGCCATTCGCCAGAATCCCAGCATGGTCAACAGGTCGCCGTAGAGCAGGCCAACCGCAGTAGCTGGATTCAGATTGACCACCACAAGGCAACACTGGCGGGTGTGGAAGACGAGGGGGCAGGAAATAACAGTGGAAACTCGTCGGGGCGAGTTTCGAGCATTCTTGATCGCGCATTCGCCCTGATCGGTACTCCGTACCGTTTCGGCGGCCGATCGGAAGCAACCGGATTCGATTGCAGCGGCTTCGTCGGTTACCTGTACCGCGAAGAGGCTGGAATCAACCTTCCGCGTTCCACGCGTGAAATGATCAACATGGACGTCCCGCTGGTCTCCAAAGAAGACCTGCAACCGGGCGACCTGATCTTCTTCAACAACCGCGGTCGCGGTCGCGTGAGTCACGCCGGTATCTATATTGGTGATGGCCAGTTCATCCATTCCGCCAGCCGTCGTGGTGGTGGTGTCCGCGTGGATAACCTGGACGACAGCTATTGGCGCCTGAGCTTCCTCGAAGCCAAGCGCGTGCTTGAGCCTGGATTCCAGGCACGGCTGGCAGTGACTCGCTAAACTTAAAGTTTTACTTTAAGTATTGCGCTCAAGTCATTGTTGATACAAAGTGATGGCATTCCTGTATCAGGGGTGCCATTGCTATGTCCACCGTTCTCCGCATCGCAGCCCTCGCGCTCATTTCCTTGCTGTCCGCCTGCGCCAGTCACAAGGCGCCTGCCCCTCCACCGGTTGTCTACGCCCCCTCAGGCAACCCCGGAGTCAATTCGCAGGCCGCTGATGACGTTCTGATTCGTGCTATCGGTCTGGTGGGAACGCCCTATCGCTGGGGCGGTAATACCCCCGATGGCGGTTTCGATTGCAGTGGCCTGATCGGCTACGTCTACCGCGACGCAACTGGCTTGCAACTGCCGCGCTCGACACGCGAAATGATCGTCATGCGAGCCCCCGTCGTCGGTCGCGAGGCCCTGCAGAGCGGCGATCTGGTGTTCTTCGCCACCAGCGGTGGACGCAACGTCAGTCATGCGGGTATCTATGTCGGTGAAGGGCGCTTCGTGCATGCGCCCCGTACGGGCGGGACGGTTCGCCTGGACAGCATCGACAGCCCCTATTGGCAGAAAGCCTTCCTGGAGGCCAAGCGCGTCCTCGCGGTGCAGAGTCTCGCCCTCCACCCCTGACACACCACGGGAGGGCCCATGACTACTCGCACGCTCAATCTGGATGACGCGCTTTACCAGTACCTGCTCGACGTTTCCCTGCGCGATACCCCGCTTAAGTCGAGGCTGCGCGCGGAAACTGCAGCGCTGCCCATGGCACGCTGGCAGATAGCGCCGGAACAGGGGCAGTTCCTGGCCTTGCTGGTCAAACTCATCGGCGCTCGGCGCATCCTAGAAGTCGGCACCTTCACTGGCTACAGCGCACTGTGCATGGCTGAGGCGCTCCCGGAAGACGGCCACATCCTCTGCTGCGACCTGCCCGGTGACTACAACGCGACGGCAAGATCGTACTGGCAGGAGGCCGGTGTCGCCGATCGCATCGAATTGCGCCTCGGCCCTGCACTGGACACTTTGGCGGCCTTGGAAAGGGAAGGGCACAAGGGCAGCTTCGACATTGCCTTCATCGATGCCGACAAAGCCAACTATCCGCTCTACCTGGAGTACGCGCTGACGCTGCTACGCCAGGGCGGTCTCGTGCTCTTCGACAACGTGTTGTGGAGCGGCCGGGTGCTCGAGCGAGATCCGGAAAGCGTCGATACCCAGGCGATCCAGCAACTCAACCTGGCGCTGAAGCAAGACGCCCGCATCGACTATTCGCTGCTTCCGTTGGGCGACGGCATGAGCCTGTGTCGCAAGCGCTGAAAGTCAGTTCGAAGGCATTGCTGACGGTCAGTGGCTAGGCTAGATTCTGCCTACCTCGGGCCGATAGCTCAGCTGGGAGAGCGCCGCGTTCGCAATGCGGAGGTCGGGAGTTCGATCCTCCTTCGGTCCACCAACATGAATAAAGGCACGCATTGCGTGCCTTTTTCGTTCCCGGCGAAGCGGTCAGGCGACGTCCACCAGGATGACTTCGCTGTCTTCCAGCGCCGTCACTGTCACCACTGCTTCGCCTTCGATGGCGGCGCCATCGCGGGCTTCCAGGGTTACGCCGTTGACCTCCAGCTTGCCGGTTGCTGGCACCAGGTAGGCGCGGCGGTTGCCGAGTTCGTACTCGGCGCTATCCCCGGCCTTCAGGGTGGCGGCTACCAGGCGGCCGTCAGCGCGGATGCGCAGGGCATCGGCGTCGCTTTCGTAACCGCTGGCGAGGGTGACGAAACGTCCGGCGCGGTCGCCTTTGGGGAACGGCTTGGCGCCCCAGGACGGCTGGCCGCCACGCACGGTCGGCAGGATCCAGATCTGGAAGATCTTGGTCACGTCCTTCTCCAGGTTGTACTCGGAGTGGACGATGCCGCTACCCGCGCTCATTACCTGCACGTCGCCGGCTTCGGTGCGGCCCTTGTTGCCCAGGCTGTCCTGGTGGGTGATCGCGCCTTGCCGCACGTAGGTGATGATTTCCATCTCGCGGTGCGGGTGCGGCGGGAAGCCGGTGCCGGCGGCGATCTCGTCGTCGTTCCAGACGCGCAGCGGGCCCCAGTTCATGCGTTCGTCGTCGTAGTACTCGGCGAAGGAGAAGTGGTGCTTGGCGTTCAGCCAGCCGTGGTTGGCGCCGCCGAGTTGTTTGAAGGGTCTGCGTTCGATCATGGAGTCAGTCCTCTAGGGGCGCTTGACCGCCCTGGTGGGCGGTTTGCGCGGTTCATGGAGGCTATATTGATCTCGATATGATCGATAAAAAAGCGCAAATATCCGGCGATATCTATCGATAAAGTTGACTATAGACTAGCCGGATGCCTGCTCTGGATTGAGGAATTTGCTGAGGAATTGCCGGGTGCGTTCTTCCTTCGGATGGGCGAACAGCGCCTTTGCCTCGCCCTGTTCGACGATCACGCCCTTGTCGATGAAGATCGCCCGGTTGGCGACGTCGCGGGCGAAGCTCATCTCGTGGGTGACGATGACCATGGTGCGCCTTTCCTGGGCCAGGCCGCGGATGGTCGCGAGGACCTCGCCGACCAGTTCCGGGTCGAGCGCCGAGGTGGGCTCGTCGAAGAGGATCACGTCGGGCTGCATGGCCAGTGCGCGGGCAATGGCGACGCGTTGCTGCTGGCCGCCGGAAAGACGCTTGGGATAGGCGTCTTCCTTGCCGGCCAGGCCGACCTTGGCCAACAGCTGGCGGGCGCGCTGCACGGCGCTTTCGCGCGATTCCTTCTTCACGATCACCGGGCCTTCGATGACGTTCTCCAGCGCGGTGCGGTGCGGGAACAGGTTGAAGTTCTGGAAGACGAACCCGACGTGCTGGCGCAGCTTGCGGATCAGCGCTTGCTGGCCGCTCAGCGGGCGCGTGGCGTCGATCTCGATGTCGCCGACGCGGATGGTTCCACCGCTCGGCGTTTCCAGCAGGTTCAGGCAGCGCAGCAGGGTGGTCTTGCCGGAACCGCTGGGGCCGATGATCGCCACCACTTCGCCGGCCTCGACGGTCAGGTCGATGCCCTTGAGCACGTCCTGGCCGTGGAACTGCTTGGTCAGCTTGCGTACTTCGATCATGCCTCGTGCTCCAGGTCATGGCGGTTGACCCGCGCTTCCAGGCGGTTCTGCAGGTGCGCGAGGATGCTCGCCAGCACCCAGTACATGAGCGCGGCGGTGAGGTACATGGTGAAGACCTCGAAGGTCCGTGCGGTGATCAGTTGCGCCTGGCGGAACAGCTCCGGCACCTGGATGGTGGCGGCGAGGGCGGTGTCCTTGACCAGCGAGATGAAGCTGTTGCCCAGCGGTGGCAGGGCAGTGCGCGCGGCTTGTGGAAGGATGACCCGGCGCAGGGTTTGCGCGCGGGTCATGCCGATGCTGGAGGCCGCTTCCCACTGGCCGCGATCGATGGAGCCGATCGCGGCGCGAAGGATTTCGCAGACGTACGCCGCCATGTTCAGCGAGAAGCCGATCAGCGCTGCCGGCAGCGGGTCGAGCTCGATGCCCAGCTGCGGCAGGCCGTAATAGATCATGAACAGCTGCACCAGCAGCGGCGTGCCGCGGAAGAACGACACGTAGATCCGCGACAGCCAGCGAAGCGCGGTGAAGCCGTAGAGGCGCATCAGCGCCAGGGCGAAACCGAGCAGCAGTCCGAAGAACATGCCACCTACGCTGAGGACTACCGTAAAGACCGCGCCCTTCAACAGGAAGGGCGCGGAATCCAGCGCAAGCTGCAGGCTTTCGTCGATCATTGAGTCACGTCAGCCTGGAAGTACTTCTCCGACAGCTTCTTCAGCGTGCCGTCGGCTCTCAGCTTGTCGATCGCCTTGTTGATCGCCGCGAGCAGTTCGGGGTTGTCCTTGCGCATAGCGATACCGGCTTCCTGGCGGGCGAACGGCGCGCCGGTCAGGGCCATGGCGCCCTTGGTCTTGTTGACCATGTCGAAGGCCGCCAGGCGGTCGACCAGGATGGCGTCGATACGGCCGCTACGCAGGTCCTGGAACTTGGTCGGGTCGTCTTCGTAGGTGCGCACGTCGGCTTGCGGCACGTTCTGCTTCAGCCACTGCTCGTAGTTGGTGCCCAGCCCCACGCCGACTTTCACGCCGGCGAGTTTCTCCGGCTTGTCGTACTTGGCTTCGTCGCCCTTGCGCACCAGCGCCTGGATGCCGGAGACGGTGTAGTACTCGGAGAAGTCATACTTCTTCTTGCGTTCGTCGGTGATGGTCACCTGGTTGATCACCACGTCCAGGCGCTTGGACTCCAGCGCGGCGAGGATGCCGTCCCATTTGGTCGGCTGGAACTTGGCCTTGACGCCCAGCTCCTTGGCCAGCAATTCGCCGAACTCCACCTCGAAGCCGGTCAGCTTGCCGTTCTCGTCGACGAAGCTGAAGGGCGGGTAGGTGCCTTCGAGGCCGACCTTGAGCACGCCGTTGCTCTGGATCTTCTTGAGCAGGCCCTCGTCGGCCGAGGCTTGCTGCCCGAGCAGGCTGGCGCCGAGGGCCAGGGTCAGGCTGGCGAAGATGAAACCGCGTCGCAGGATGCTGAAATTCATGATTTCCCTCGTTCTTGGTGTTTCAAGCAGGTTAGTCAAGGCCGCCGACTATATAGGTCGGTTGTTATTCCAGAAAATAATTACCGGTTTTATGGTTATTCAGTTTTTGATTTGAGTCATGTAGGCGAACAATGCGGGCGAACCGCCGGTGTGCAGGAACAGCACGGGGCCTTCGGCGAAGCGCTGGCGGGCCAGGCCATCGAGCAGACCGGCCATGGCCTTGCCGGTGTACACCGGATCGAGCAGCAGGCCTTCCTGAGAGGCTAGCAGGCGTACGGCCTCCAGAGTGCCAGCATTGGGCTCGCCGTAGCGTGGAGCGAAATACTCGTCCCACAGCGTGATCGAGAAATGTGCCGGCAGCGGGCAGCCGAGCAGGTCAGCGGTCTCCTGCGCCAGACCTTCTACCTTGGGACGTTGTGCCGCATCGGTGCGCGACACCGTGACGCCGATCACCGGGGTTTCCGGCAGCGCCTCGGCCAGCGCCAGTGCCATCCCTGCATGGGTACCAGCACTGCCGGAGGCCAACACCACGGCGGAGAAGTGCTCGCCACTTGTGCGCACCTGTTCGGCCAATTCCAGCCCCGCCCGCACGTAGCCCAGCGCGCCGAGTGCATTGGAGCCGCCAATGGGCACCAGATAGGGCTTGCGGCCTTCGCGGCGGAGGCGTTCCGCCGCCTCTTGCAGCAGCGCGTCGGCGTTATCGAGGTTTGGCACCTGTTCCACCTGTGCGCCGAACAGGTCGAGCAGCAGGCGGTTGCCATTGTTCAGGTAGTTGGCATCGTCAGTGCCGATCGGGTTCTCCAGCAGGGCGACGCAGCCCAGGCCCAGGCGTGCGGCGACGGCGGCGGTCTGGCGCACGTGGTTGGACTGGATGGCGCCGGCGGTGACCAGGACATCGGCGCCTACGCGAAGCGCATCGGCGGCGAGGAATTCGAGCTTGCGTACCTTGTTGCCGCCCATGGCCAGCGGCGTTACATCGTCGCGTTTGACGTACAGTTCACGGCCGAGCCGGCTCGACAGGCGCTCCAGCTTGTCGAGCGGGGTAGGGGCGCCGATCAGGTCCAGTCGGGGAAAACGGGCGAGGGCTTCGCGCAGGGTGCTCATGGGGGCGGCTCGCGGTAGTTGAACGATTGAGCAAGATAGTTCGCGGCCAACTTCCGGGCAATCGGCTCGCTGTTTGGGGCTTCCCTTTAGCCGCGCCTTCGACGAGAATTTCACGCCGATTGTTATAAGGTTACATTTTCGTCGCCGCGCCCAGCGTCCGCTGGCTCTTGCGCCCAGCCGACACCACTGAAGTACCGGCCGGCCGGCGATGGCCGCCTTTGGAGTTGCGATGAGAGTCGACCTGGACAGCGCGGGCGAAGAGCTGCAGGCGTTGCCGCGTTTCCAGCAGGCCGCGGGACATGCCCGGCGCCTGTTCTTCCTGGCCCTGGGCAGCGGGGTACTGGCCGCGCTGCTGTTCCTTCTGGCCATTCTCATCGGTTTGTTCGCCGCCGACTCCCCCTGGCTTCCGCTGTTGTGCAACAACGCCGCTGCCATGCTGCTGCTGGCTGCCGCCGCGCAGTCGGCTTGGCGTGTGGATGCCTGGCGCGCCGCTGTCCTCGGTCAACCTGCCTCGCCTTTTGCGCGATGGTTCGGCGCACGTGAGCAGTCGGACGAAACAACGCCGGTCGATACGCTGAGCGCCTACGACCGCTTCCTCGACGGCATTGGCCGTGGCTTGCGCACGCTGCTGCAGCGCATCGGTGTGGGCGCACTTTGGCTGGCTGGCCTGGCGCTCGCTGCCTTGCTGATGATCCGCGCCGGCTGGAACCTCGCACTGCCCGCCACTGCCCTTGGCCAGTCCGCGTATGTCGGTGCCGGTCTGCTGTTGCTCGTGGCTTTCGGGCTGCTGGTGCTGGAGCGGCATTTCGCAAGCAACAGCGAGGCGCAGTGGCCAGAAGCGGCTGGGCTGGCGCCGCTGCTGCGGATGGTCATCGCGGTGCAGCTGCTGTCGATTCCCGGGTTGCTGTTCGCCAGTGCCGAGAGCGTCTGGCCTGAGCGTCTGCTCGTACTGATCGGCTTGCTGCCGGCGGCGGTGGCGCTGGAGCTGATCCTGCGCGCACTGCTTTCGGTGTTCAGCCCGCAGCGCGCACGTCTGGAACCGCGCCTGGTCGGCGAAAGCCTGGTCGCCGGGCAACTGCGCTGGCCGCCGCGTCCGCTGGAGTTCCTGCAGGACGAACTGCAGCAGCGCTTCGGCATCGATCTGCGGCAGATATGGGCGTTCTCCTTCATGCGCCGGGCCTTCCTGCCGGTGGCCGCGCTGGTGGCGCTGATCGGCTGGCTGCTCAGTGGTATCCATGAGATTCCCCTGGACGGTCGGGGCATCTACGAGCGCTTCGGCAAGCCTGAGACCGTGCTCCAGCCGGGTCTGCACGCCGGGCTGCCCTGGCCGTTCGGCCGGGTGATCGCGGTGGAAAATGGCACCGTGCACGAGCTGGCGACCTCCGGCGATGCCAGCGTCGCCGACCTGCTCGCGCCCGCCGAAGGTCCGGCGCCGGAAGCCGCCAACCGCCTGTGGGACGCCTCGCACGCCAGCGAGAAGTCGCAGGTGATCGCCAGCGAGGCGGGGGGCAAGCAGAGCTTCCAGGTGGTCAACATGGACGTGCGCTTCGTCTATCGAATCGGCCTGAGCGATGCAGCGGCCCTGGCCGCCACCTACAACAGCGCCGATGTGCCGGCGCTGATCCGCAGTACCGCCAGCCGCGTGCTGGTACACGACTTTGCTTCGCGCACGCTCGACGAGGTTCTTAGCGGTCAGCGCCAGGCGCTGGCGGACGACATCGGCAAGGCGGTGCAGGCCGACCTCGCGCGCCTGAACAGTGGCGTGGAGATCCTCGCCACCGTGGTCGAGGCGATCCATCCGCCGGCCGGTGCGGCCAATGCCTACCATGCCGTGCAGGCCGCACAGATCACCGCGCAGGCGCTGATTTCCCGCGAGCGCGGCAAGGCCTCCGAGCAGACCAACGAGGCGCAGCTGGCGGCCAGCGTGGCGGTGGACAAGGCCAACGCCGACGCCCGCGAGAATACCGCCGCGGCGCAAGCCGCCGAGTTGCGCTTCGGCGCCGAGCGCAAGGCCTGGCAGGACGCCGGCCAGGCCTTCCTGCTGGAGCAGTATTTTGACCGTCTTGGCCAGGCCCTGGGCAATGCCCCGGCACTGGTCATCGACCATCGCCTGGGCGCCGCCGAGGCCCCGACCCTCGACCTGCGCAGCTTCGCCGCGCCCATCGATCCGGCGCGCCAGCCGGCCGCCAGATAGGAGCTCGTCCCTTGAGTTCGCCTCATACCCACGATCACGGCCACGCGCACGATCACGAACATGATCATGATCATGACCACGGCCATCACCACCACGACCACGACCATGACGAAGCCGCTCCCTTCCCCTGGCGTCGCACGGGTCTGGCCGCATTGCTGGTACTGTTCGCTGCCGCCACCGCCTGCCTGGTGCAGGTGCGTTCCGGCGAAGCCACGGTGATCACCCGCTTCGGAAACCCCGCGCGGGTGCTGTTGCAGCCGGGCCTGGCCTGGCGCCTGCCGATTCCGTTCGAGGCGGCCATTCCGGTGGACCTGCGCCTGCGCAGCACGTCGAGCGGGCTGCAGGACGTCGGCACCCGCGACGGCCTGCGCATCATCGTCCAGGCCTACGTCGCCTGGCAGGTGCAGCCCGACTCGGCCAGCGTGCAGCGCTTCATGCGCGCGGTGCAGAACCAGCCGGACGAGGCTGCGCGGCAGATCCGCACCTTCGTCGGCTCGGCGCTGGAAACCACCGCCAGCGGCTTCGACCTGGCGGAGCTGGTGAACACCGACGGCAGCAAGGTGCGCATCGCCGACTTCGAGCAACGCCTGCGCGAGCAGATCGACAAGCAATTGCTGGACACCTATGGCGTGCGCGTCCTGCAGGTCGGCGTCGAGCGCCTGACCCTGCCGTCGGTGACCCTCGGCGCGACCGTCGACCGCATGCGCGCCGAGCGCGAGACCATCGCCACCGAACGTACCGCCGAGGGCAAGCGCAAGGCGGCCGAAATCCGCTCCGCCGCCGAACGCGACGCGCGCATCACGCTGGCCGATGCAACCGTGAAGGCCGCCGACATCGAGGCGCAGTCGCGGGTCGAGGCGGCGCAGATCTACGCCAAGGCCTATGCCGGCTCCCCCGAGCTCTACAACCTGCTGCGCTCGCTCGACACCCTGGGCACCATCGTCAATTCCGGCACCCGCCTGGTGCTGCGTACCGACGCCGCGCCGTTCCGCGTGCTGGTCGACGGCCCGCCGCAACTGCCGGCGGCGAAGGCGGGCGGGCAACATGAGTGAGCGCGAGCAGGGCGGCAGCCCCTGGCTGCAGGCCGGGCGCCTGGCGTTCGTCGCCCTCTATGGCGTGACCCTCCTGGCGGCGCTCGGCTGGGCGCTGTCCAACGTCCGCGAGGTCGGTCCGGACAGCCGCGCCGTGGTGCTGCGCATGGGCGCGCTGAACCGCATCCAGAACCCCGGGCTGCTGCTGGCCTGGCCGCGCCCCTTCGAGCAGGTGGTGATGCTGCCTTCGGCCGAGCGGGTGATCGAGCGTCGGGTCGAGACCCTGCTGCGCTCGGTCCAGGCGCAGAAGGCCGATCTCGACGTCAGCCTCTCGAACGACGCCACCGCCGGTTCCGGATACCTGCTGACGGGCGACGCCGGCGTGGTTCAGCTGGATGTGCGGGTGTTCTACAAGGTCACCGATCCCTACGCCTTCGTGCTGCAAGGCGAGCACGTGCTGCCAGCGCTGGACCGCCTGGTCGAGCGCAGTGCGGTGGCCGTGTGCGCCGCGCGTGACCTCGACACCATCCTGGTCGCCCGCCCCGAACTGGTCGGCAGCGACAGCCATGTGGCGGAGCGCCGCGAGCGCCTGCGCGGTGACCTGCAACAGGGCATCAACCAGAATCTGGCGGCGTTGGCCGCGACCGGCAATGGACTGGGCGTGCAGATCGAGCGGGTCGACGTGCAGTCCTCGCTGCCACGCGAAGCGGTTAGCGCCTTCAATGCAGTGCTGACCGCCAGCCAGCTCGCCGAGCAGAACGTCGCCGCTGCGCAGAACGACGCAGCGCGGCAGACCCAGACGGCGACCCAGTCGGCCGACCGCACCCTGCAGGTCGCCCATGCCCAGGCCGGCGAGCGCCTGGCCAAGGCGCGTACCGACACCGCGACCATCGCCAGCCTGGCCGGCAGCCAGGACCCGGGCCTGCTGCAGCGGCTGTACCGTGAGCGCCTGCCGGCAATCCTCGGCAAGGCCGGGGCGGTGACTACGGTCGATCCGCGCGACGCCGGCCACCTGATCCTTCCGGGGCCCAAGCCGTGAGCGGCGGCTGTGAAGCAATGAGCGGACACTGTCATGCGGACGCGCTAGGCTCGCAAAGGACCCCGGCGGCCCATCGCCAGCATTTCCCGACGACTCAGAAAAGGCAGGACACCCCATGATCGCTGCAGGACTACAGCACTTCCTCAAGGCCCGCGGATGGGCGACGCCGCTGCGCGGTGCGCTGGCCCTGGCGGCCATGCTTCTGCTCTTCACCGGCACCGCCGAGGCCGGGCGTGACCTGCCCGCGGGCATGCTGGTTGGCGTGGTCGACAGCGCCAGCTTCCCGGTGATCACCCTCAAGAGGCCCAAACCCAGCCTGGTCAAGCAAGTGGTTAGCCTGGGCTTCTACGAGAAGACCGTCAGCTACCCGGTGGCGGTTTCCGTGCGCATCCGCAACGAGAACAACCTGTTCGTCGTCAACGGCCTGATGCCGCAGCTGAAGGGCAAGTTCGTCGGCCTGAAGAACGGCATCAACGGCGAGGTCAACCAGATCTGGGTGATGACCGAGGCCGAGGCCGCCGACTACGTGAAGCGTCCGGGCACCCGTTTCCCGCCGCAGGCAACCATCCTCAAGGACGGCAGCACTGCGTCCAGTGAATGATCGATAGATGAGCGCACACCACCATCACCACCACGGCCATCACCACCATCATGGCCACCTCACCGGCGGCATGCTCAGCCAGGACGAGCAACGGGTCGCCGCGCGCCAACTGAGCCTGGCCATGGTCGCCCTTGGCCTGCTGCTGCTCGGCCTGCTCTGGCGCTGGTTCGCGCCGCAGCAGGAGGGCGTGGCGCAGATGCTCCTGGGCGTCGCCTCGCTGCTGGTGGCGGTGCCGGTGCTGCGTTCGGCCTGGTCGAGCCTGCGCCATCCGAGCCTGCACGGCATCACCGACCAACTGATCGCACTGGCCATGCTTGGCGCCTGGGCCACCGGCGATCTGCTCACCGCGGCGCTGCTGCCGATCATCATGATCTTCGGCCACGTCCTCGAAGAGCGCAGCGTGATCGGCTCGCAAGAGGCCATCGAGGCCCTCGGCCGGCTGACCCGTAGCCTGGCGCGGCGCATCCGTGCCGACGGCAGCGTGGAGGAAGTGGACAACGCCGAGCTGCGCGCCGGCGACCAGGTGGAAGTGCGCGCCGGTGACCGCGTGCCGGCCGACGGCCGCGTGCTCGAAGGCCAGGCCAGCCTGGACACCGCGCCCATCACCGGTGAGTCGGTGCCGCTGGAGGCGCGCGCCGGCATGGAGGTCTACGGTGGCGCGATCAACCTCGACGGCCTGCTGCGCATCGAAGTGACCCGCACCGGCGAGGCCTCGACCCTCGGCAAGGTGATCGCCCTGATGCAGCGCGCCGAGCGCTCCAAGCCGCCGATCACCCGCCTGCTGGAGCGCTACGCCGGGCGCTACATGGTGCTGGTGCTGCTGATCGCCGCGGTCACCTGGTTCATCACCAACGACCCGCAGGCGATGCTCGCCGTGCTGGTCGCCGCCTGTCCCTGTGCCCTGGTGCTGTCGGCGCCGGCCACGGCCATCGCCGGCATCGCCGTAGCTGCGCGACACGGCATCCTTATCCGCAGTTCGGCCTTCCTCGAGGAACTGGCCGACCTGACCTCGCTGGTGGTCGACAAGACCGGCACCCTGACCCACGGCAGCCTGCGCCTGCAGGCCCTCGACGGCGAACCCGGCGAAGACCCGCAGGCCCTGCGCCAATTGGCCGCCAGCCTCGGCGCGGCGAGCAGCCACCCGGTCAGCCGTGCGCTGGCCGCGCTTGTGCCGCACGACGCCTACCACCCGCTGCAGGACATCCGCGAGCGCCAGGGCCTGGGCGTGATCGCCCATACGCCGCACGGCGAGGCGGCGCTCGGTCGTCCCGAACTCTTCGCCCAACTGGGCATCGCCACGCCGCCCGTGCCTGCTCATGACGGCCCGATCGCCGGCCTGGCCCTGGATGGTCGATTCCGCGCCTGGCTGCGCCTGGCCGACAGCCTGCGCGCCGAAGCGCCGCAAGCCATGGCGGATCTGCGCGAACTGGGCCTGGGCCGCCAGCTGCTGCTCACCGGCGACCGGCAGAGCGTGGCTGATGCCGTGGCCAGCGAGGTCGGCATCGCCGAGGTCAGCGCCCAGGCGCTGCCGGAAGACAAGCTGCGCCGGGTGAGCGACGAAATCCGCAAGGGCTTTCGCCCGTTGGTGGTCGGCGACGGCATCAACGATTCGCTGGCGCTCAAGGCCGGCGTGGTCGGCGTGGCCATGGGTGCCGGCGGCGCCGATATCGCCCTGGCATCGGCCGACGTGGTGCTGATCGGCAGCGACCTGCGCCGCCTGGGCACCTGCGTGCGCCTGAGCCGCCAGTGCCGACGCACCCTGCAGGTCAACGTGCTGATCGGCCTGGGCTGGACCCTGGCGATAGTCGCGGCCGCCGCCTTCGGGCTGCTGGGCGCCGCCGGGGCGATGATCGCCGCCGTGCTGCACAACCTCAGCACCTTGCTGGTGCTGGGCAATGCCGGGCGCCTGCTGCGCTTCGATGAAAGCCTTGGCCAGCCGCGTCCGCCGCTGCCGTTGGGCGAGACGGCCAGCGCCTGAGAGAGCGGGCAGGGCGCCTATCGGGTATGATAGGCGCCATTTTTCGTTACCCATCGGTTCACCCCCATGACTTCGCAACAGCCGCCGCGCGACGACAGCGCAGAAACCAAGGCCCCGCTGTCCCTCGCCGAACTGGCCAAGGCCGCCCTCGCCGCGCAGAAGGAAGCCGCCTCCGGCTACCAGCACCGCAAGGCCCACGACAAGGACGTGCGTCGTCCGCCGGCGCCGCGCGGTTCGCGCCGCTCGATGGGCAAGCGCTGAGCCGACCTGCGGTCGGGAGCGTTGGGCGCTGGGACTTGTCGAAACAGGTCCTGAATTTCCTGATCGGCCGGCCGGGCTTCCCTGTCGGCCTTCTCTTGAAGGAGCGGTGATGAGAGCACTTCCCCTGCTGCTGGGCGTCGGCCTGTTGGCCCTGGCCGGCTGCAAGACCTTCGGCGGCCACTACGAGCTCGACGCGGTGGACGCCAACGGCCACAAGCTGAACAAGAAGCCCTTCCTGGCCCAGGGCAGCGGCATCTATACCGTGCGCAACACCCTCTGCTCCAGCTACCCCAAGGCGACGGTGATCATCCGCGACGTCGATGCCGACCAGGAGCTGGCCGGCGAAAGCCCCCATCACTGCAAGTGACCATGAAACGACTGCTGCTGATCGGCGTGGGCGCCGGCGACCCCGAGCAACTGACCATCCAGGCGGTCAAGGCGCTGAATCGCGCCGACGTCTTCTTCCTGCTCGACAAGGGCAGCAGCAAGACCAAGCTGCTCGACCTGCGCCGCGAGATCTGCGAACGCTACGTCGAGAACCGGGACTTCCGCGTGGTCGAGGCCGAGCTGCCGGAGCGCGAGCGCGGCGTGGCCGATTACGCCGGCAGCGTGGTCGACCTCAACGCAGCCAAGCAGGCTCTGTTCGAGCAATTGATCGACGAGCATGTCGCCGAAGGCGAGTGCGGCGCCTTCCTGGTCTGGGGCGACCCGGCGCTGTATGACAGCAGCATCCGCATCCTCGACGCCATCCTCGCCAGCGGCCGGCTGAGCTTCGACTACGAAGTGATTCCCGGCATCACCAGCGTGCAGGCTTTGGCGGCGCGGCATCGCATCGCGCTGAACCACATCGGCGGTGCGGTGCAGATCACCACCGGCCGCCGCCTCGCCCGTGAAGGCATGCCGGCGGGCGTGCAGGACGTGGTGGTGATGCTCGACGCCCAGGACAGCTACACCGGCCTGCGCGGCCAGGACCTGGAGATCTTCTGGGGTGCCTATGTCGGCACGCCGGACGAGCTGCTCATCGCCGGTCGCCTGGACGAAGTCGCCGAGCGTATCCGCGAGACTCGCCTGGCGGCCCGCGAAGCCAATGGCTGGATCATGGATACCTATCTGCTGCGCAAGGCCGAAGACTAAGGCCAGACCGTAACCGCACGGCTCGGCATTCCCTTGTAGGAGCGGATTTATCCGCGATTCGCGCGCATGGCGCGCTCCTACAGGTTGGAATCGGCGCGGGGATTTTCGCGGATGAATCCGCTCCTACAATTCTTCGTCATCCTCGCGAACCGCACGACACGAATGCCGACCCTGTAGGGCAATGAAATGGACTCCTCCCTCCTACGGCGTCAAGCGCCAGACTGATGGTGTAGCCACAAGTCCCGGAGGGGGAGTCAGTATGAACATTAGTCGCGTTGGTCTGGATCTGGCAAAGCAGGTATTTCAGGTGCACGGCGTCGATAGCCACGAGCGCGTGGTGTGCCGGCGGCAGCTCAAGCGGGCGCAGATGCTGGATTTCTTTCGCCAGCTGGCACCCTGCCTGGTGGCGATGGAGGCCTGCGGCAGTGCGCACTATTGGGCGCGAGAGCTGCAGGGGCTGGGGCACGAGGTCCGCTTGATTGCACCGCAGTTCGTCAAACCTTACGTCAAGGGTGACAAACACGATGCCCACGATGCCGAAGCGATCTGCGAGGCGGCCAGCCGTCCGAGCATGCGCTTTGTGCCGGTGAAGAGTGCGCAGCAGCAGGCCGGGCAGTCCGTGCATCGCATTCGCAGCCGCCTGGTCCGGGCCCGTACGGCACTGTGCAACGAAATTCGCGGCTTGCTCGGCGAATTTGGCCTGATCGCCAGCCGACGCGGGCGCGCGGCGACGGTCGAACTGCTCGAGACGGTCACCGCTGCCGAGCCGGTGCCCTTGCCGGCGCCGATGGGCGAGTTGTTGAGCGGCTTGAAAGAGGAGTTGCAGGCGCTGGATGCCCGCATCGAGCGACTGGAGCGAGTGATCAAGCGCAGTGCGCGCGAGGATGCGCGCATCCAGCGCCTGCTGGCCGTGGAAGGCATCGGCCCGCTCACCGCCAGCGCGGTGGTGGCAGCGGTCGGCGATGCCCGGCAATTCCGCACGGCGCGTCAGTTCGCCGCCTGGCTGGGCCTGGTGCCACGGCAACACTCCACGGGCGGGCAACAGCGCCTGGGCGGGATCACCAAGCGTGGCGATACCTACCTGCGCACCTTGTTCACCCATGGCTCCCGCTCGGTCGTACGCTGTTGCGCCAACAAGACCGATGCTCGCAGTCGCTGGCTGCAAGGCCTGTTGCAACGATGCAATGCCAACGCCGTCGCCGTTGCCCTGGCCAACAAGAATGCCCGGATCGTCTGGGCCCTGCTCAGTCGGGAAACCACCTACCAACCCGCCTGAGCGTTACCGGCAACACCGCTGTAGAAACGCTCCACCACGATTGCACAGTGAATGGCATTGATGACGAACCGGTCGAACCGGCCTGTATGAAACCTGGGTTATCCGCGGGCTCCCTGCTGCCGTGAAGCAAAGCCGTTAGGGCGATCAGACATACAGGCGCGCATTTCATCAGGGCTCGGGAGCTGCCACACCGCTCCATGAAGCCGGATATACGGACGCAGTCGCACCTAGGCTCGAAATCTCCGCCAAACACTGGCAAGCCGGGAGGAGTCCATATACGAATAACCCCGAAGGGGTTATCCGCCGTTTCGTGTTGGGCTGCGGCGCATAACCGCGAACGGTTATGCGTCCTACGGGTGGATCTGTGTGCGAGTTCTCGCGGATGAATCCGCTCCTACGAAAAGCCTGGGCGCTGCGGATCAGCGCTCGAGCTTCTGCATCTGCCCCTGCTGCAACGTCCAGCTCACCACCTCCGCGGCAAGGCGGTCGCTGGCCTGGCCGAAGGCTGTGACCACTTCCGCGACCTGGGTTCCGCTGCTTGGCTGGCGTGCTTCGAAACGGCGGCTGGCGACGATGCGCTGGGTTGCGGTTTGCACCAGGCGGGCTTCCAGCACCACGACCGCTGCCACTTGCTGGCCCTGGTATTCGCTCTGGAAGGCGCGCAGGTCGCCGTCCAGTTCGAGGTCGGCTTGCAGGGTGACGGCGTCGCTGCTCAATGCCGAGATGCGGCCGTCGGCGCGGAAGGCGTCGAGCAGGCGGTCGCGCAGCAGTTTCGGGGCGGTGTCGCTCCAGCGTGCGCCCTGGTAGACGCTTAGCAGGTCGCCCTTGGGCAGTACCGCGATGCGGTTGCTGTCCAGCACCTGGCTGGCATTGGGCGCATCCACCCGCAGCGACCAGCTCACCGGCGGCGTGGCGCGTGCCGGTTGCTGTTTGACCGGCAGCAGGTAGGCGTCCGGGGTTTCCGCCTTGGGCAGGATCGAGCAGGCGCCGATCAGGGCGGCGAGTGCGCAGGTGCCGAGCAGGCGCAGGGGCGCGGTCATGGCTGGAACTCCTTGGTGCGGTGGCCGCCGAGCAGGTAGTCGGTGGGATTTTCTTCCAGCCGCCGGGTTACCCCGCGCAGGCTTTCCAGGGTGGTGCGCAGCTCGCGCAGCGCCGGGCCGACTTCGCCGAGGCCGTTCAGGCCGTTGTTGACTGCGCCTTCATTGCGCTCCAGCAGGCGGTCGATGCGCTCGCTGCTGCTTTGCAGCGCCGCGACTGTCTTGCGGGTGTCGGCGAGGATGTCCTTGCCCTGGCTGTCGAGCAGCTGGTTGGCATTGCCGAGCAACTGGTTGGCGTTGGCCAGGGTCTGGCGCATCTGTCCGCTGGACGCGGCCAGTTCCTTGACGATCTGGCGGATGTCGTCGCGCTGCTCGGCGATGGTCGCGGTGGCCTGGTCGATGTGGTCCAGGGTGCGGCTGACGCGGTCGGCGTTCTCCTGGGAGAACATTCGGTTCACGCTGGTGATCAGGTTGCTGATGTTGGTGGCGATGTCCTCGCCGTTGGCCAGCAGCTTGCTGAGCGGTGAGGGAATCGTCTTGATCACCGGGATCTTGCCGTTCTCGCCCACCAGCGGCGGGCTCTCCGGCGAGCCGCTGCTGAGCTGGATTATCGCAGTGCCGGTGACACCGGTTATGGCGAGCTTGGCGCGGGTGTCCTGGCGGACCGGGGTGCTGTCGAACACGCGGATGCGTGCCAGCACCTTGCGCGGGTCCTGCGGGTCGAGGCGCAGGCTGACCACGTCGCCGACCTTGATGCCGCTGTACTGCACGGTGCCGCCCTGGGACAGGCCGGTCACCGCCTCGGTGAAGATCACGTCGTAGAAGTTGTAGGCCTGGTCGCTGCTGGACTTGGCCAGCCACAGGCCGAAGAGCAGCCCGCCGGCCGCCACCAGCACGGTGAACAGGCCGATCAGCACGTGATGGGCGCGGGTTTCCATTAGTTTTCCTCCGTAAGGCGCTGCGTCGCCTGCTGCGCAGCGCGGCCACGCGGGCCATGGAAATAGTCCTGGATCCAGGCATCGTCGGTGGCTGCCACCTCGTCCAGGGTGCCGATCACCAGCACTCGCTTCTGCGACAGCACCGCGACCCGGTCGCAGATGGTGTAGAGGGTGTCGAGGTCGTGGGTGACCAGGAACACACTGAGGCCGAAGGCGTCGCGCAGGGTCAGGATCAGTTGGTCGAAGGCCGCCGCGCCTATCGGGTCGAGGCCGGCGGTGGGTTCATCGAGGAACAGGATGTCCGGGTCCAGCGCCAGGGCGCGGGCAAGGGCGGCGCGCTTGACCATGCCGCCGGACAGCTCGGCCGGATACTTGTCGCCGGCATCCGGCGGCAGACCCGCGAGGGAAATCTTCACCTTGGCCAGGTACTGCGCGGCCTCGCGCGACAGGCCGGCGTGCTCGATCAGCGGCAGGCAGACGTTCTCCGCGACGGTCAGCGAGGAGAACAGCGCGCCGTTCTGGAACAGCACGCCGAAGCGCCGCTCCAGCGGCGAGCGCTGTTCGGCGGAAAGCGCCAGCAGGTTCTGGCCGAACACCCGCACCTCGCCCTCCTGTGGCCGGCGCAGGCCGACGATGCTGCGCAGCAGAACAGACTTGCCGGTGCCCGAGCCGCCGACCACGCCGAGGATCTCGCCACGGCGCACGTCGAGGTCGAGGTGCTCGTGCACTGCGTGGTCGCCGAAGCGGTTGCACAGGTCGCGGACCTGGATGATGGGTTCGTCCGTGTTCACCAGCCCATCTCCATGAAGAACAGCGCGGCCACCGCGTCGAGCAGGATCACCACGAAGATCGACTGCACCACCGCCGAGGTGGTGTGCTCGCCCACCGATTGCGCGCTGCCGCTGACGCGGAAGCCTTCCAGGCAGCCGATCACGGCGATCAGGAAGGCGAAGATCGGCGCCTTGACCATGCCGACCAGGAAGTGCTGCAAGGATATGTCGTTCTGCAGGGTGACGATGAACAGCCGCGGCGAAATGTCCAGGGCCAGCGCGCAGACCACGCCGCCGCCGGCGATGCCGGCGAGCATGGCGAGGAAAGTCAGCATGGGCAGCACCAGCAGCAGGGCGAGCACCCGTGGCAGCACCAGCAGCTCCATGGGGTCGAGGCCGAGGGCGCGGATGGCGTCGATTTCCTGGTTCGACTTCATCGAGCCGATCTGCGCGGTGAAGGCGCTGGCGGTGCGCCCTGCGAGCAGGATGGCGGTGAGCAGCACGCCGAATTCGCGCAGGAAGGAGAAGCCGACCAGGTCGACGGTGTAGATGGCCGCGCCGAACTTGTTCAGCACCGTGGCGCCGAGGAAGGCCACCACGGCGCCGACCATGAAGGTCAGCAGCGCCACGATCGGCACCGCGTCCAGGCCAGTCTGCTCCATGTGCGCGGCCAGGGAGGTGGGGCGCCAGCGGCGCGGGTTGAGCATGCAGCGCAGCAGGCTCTCGAGGGTGAGACCGATGAAGCCGAGCACGCCGACCAGGTCGCTGCGGAAGGCGAGCATGGCGCGGCCGATGCGTTCCAGCAGATCGATCAGGGCGTTGCCCGGGGGCGGCGTGCGCTCTTCCAGCCGGCATTGCCCGATGGAGGTGCCGACCGCGCGGAGCAGGGCGCGGCGCTCGGCCGGCACGTTGGCGGCCAGTTCGTCCAGGTGTTGCAGGCCGGTGCTGCCCAGCAGGTCGGCGAGCAGACTGGCGCCGGCGGTGTCGAGCGCGCCGAGGCCGTCGAGATCGCAATGCGCGGCTTGGCGGTGCTGGGCGTCGAGGCCGGCTATCTGCTTCTGCAGGTCGGCGAAGTGGGCGAGTGTCCAGTCGCCGCTGATGCGCAGCAGGGGCGGGGAGGCGGAGGTGTCCAGGCGCAGCTGGCTGGTCTGAGTGGTTTCGGTCATGCCGGCGAGTCTAGCGGAGATAACCGCCGCCTTCATTGCACGCAAGGCGCAAGACAAATGAGCCGTGCGGCGATGGACATCCTTCCAGCTGCAATCCGTCCGGCAGCGCGGGCGCCGTCGGCCGCCGCTCTCGAAGGCCTGGCTGGCGTCGATTGACCGGCCACCCCGCCAGCCTCTAAGCTGCGCGCCTGCTACAGGTGCCTTCAGATCCGTCTGAAGGTGAAACAGGGAAGCCGGTGACACCGACTCGAATCGGTCATTCCGGCGCTGCCCCCGCAACGGTAGGCGAGTCAGACGATCGCAATGGCCACTGTGCTCCGGCATGGGAAGGCGCGATCGGGGAAGTCCATACGGACCTCCACTCGCGAGCCCGGAGACCGGCCCGTAGCGCAGACGACGTGCAGGAAGCCGTCGGCCGCGTGCCTTCCTGACCGCGATCCGACCGCCCCGACGTCCTCAAGGTTTTGTACCGCGCGGGTGAGAGCGGTGGAGCGATCAGGCAGATGAGCATTTCTCTTGCAGCCACGGCCCCAGGCCGCGCGGCTGTCGTCCGTCGTCATCCTGCGGTCATTGCCGCCGCGTCCTTCATCCCGCCCCTTCAGCCCCGGCGCACGAGCGTCGCGAGCACGGCCGCCCGTGGCCAGGAGAATCCCCGATGAGCGAATCCGTGGAAAAGGACGAGCGCCACCGCGCACGCATGCAGCGCAAGAAAGCGGTGATCGACGAAATGATCGCCCAGGCGCAGGACGAGCGCGGCGTGCTGCTGGTGCTCACCGGCAACGGCAAGGGCAAGAGCAGCTCGGCCTTCGGCATGCTCGCCCGCGCCCTCGGCCACGGTATGCAGGCTGGCGTGGTGCAGTTCATCAAGGGCGCCGCCACTACCGGTGAAGAAGCCTTCTTCCGTCGCTTCCCCGAGCAGGTGCGCTATCACGTGATGGGCGAGGGCTTCACCTGGGAAACCCAGGACCGCCAGCGCGACATCGAGAAGGCCCGGCAGGCCTGGGATGTTGCGCGCGAACTGCTGGCCGACCCGGCCGTAGGTCTGATCGTCTTCGACGAACTGAACATCGCCCTCAAGCACGGCTACCTGGAGTTGGAGACGGTGCTCGCGGATATCGCCGCGCGCCCCGCGCACCAGCATGTGATCGTCACCGGCCGCGCCGCGCAGCCGGGGATGATCGAGGCCGCCGACACCGTCACCGAGATGGGCCTGGTCAAGCACGCCTTCAAGGCCGGGATCAAGGCGCAGAAAGGGGTGGAGTTCTGATGCCGCAGGCGCGCCAGTGCCCGGCGCTGCTGATCGCTGCGCCGGCCTCCGGGCAGGGCAAGACCACCGTCACCGCCGCCCTGGCCCGCCTGCACGCGCGCCAGGGGCGCAAGGTGCGGGTGTTCAAGGTCGGCCCGGACTTCCTCGACCCGATGATCCTCGCCCGCGCCAGTGGTGCGCAGGTCTACCAGCTCGATCTGTGGATGGTTGGCGAGGCGCAGAGCCGACGGCTGCTCTGGGAAGCGGCGGGAGAGGCCGACCTGATCCTCATCGAGGGGGTGATGGGCCTGTTCGACGGCACGCCGTCCGCCGCTGACCTCGCGCGCACCTTCGATGTGCCGGTGCTCGGTGTGATCAATGGCCAGGCCATGGCGCAGACCTTCGGCGCCCTCGCCGTGGGCCTCGCCACCTACCAGCCGGGCCTGCCGTTCTCCGGCGTGCTCGGCAACCGTGTCGGCAGCCAGCGCCACAGCGACCTGCTGCGCGAAAGCCTGCCGGATTGGATTCGCTGGTACGGCGCGCTGCCGCGCAGTGCCGATCTGGAATTGCCCAGCCGCCACCTCGGCCTGGTGCAGGCTGACGAGCTGGCAGACCTCGACGCACGCCTGGACGCCGCCGCCGATGCGCTGGCCGCCAGCAGCGCGGTAGACCTGCCACCGCCGGTGGCCTTCGCCGCGCCGGATGAGCCCGGTCTGTCGCAGCCGCTGGCTGGCGTGCGCATTGGCGTCGCGCGCGACTCGGCCTTCGCCTTCCTCTACCAGGCCAACCTCGACCTGTTGCGCGAGCTGGGTGCCGAGCTGGAGTTCTTCTCGCCGTTGCACGATGAACATCTGCCGGAGGTGGACAGCCTCTACCTGCCCGGTGGCTACCCCGAGCTGCACCTGCCGCAGCTGGAGAACAACCGTGCCATGGCCCAGGCCATCCGCGCCCATCACACCGACGGCAAGCCCTTGCTCGCCGAGTGCGGCGGCATGCTCTACCTGCTCGACCACCTGACCGATGCCAATGGCCTGTGCGGCCAGTTGCTCGGCCTGCTGCCCGGTCGCGCCACGCTGCAAAAAAGGCTGGCCGCCCTGGCGTTGCAGGAAGTCGAACTGCCGGAGGGGCCGCTGCGCGGTCACACCTTCCACCATTCGCTGCTGGATACCGAGGTGGAGCCTGCCTTGCGCGGCACTTGCCCGAACGCCAAGCCGGTGGCCGAGGCGGTGTTCCGCCTGGGCCGGCTGACCGCTTCGTACATCCACTTCTACCTGCCGTCCAACCCGGCGGCGGCCGCCGCGATCTTCCGCCCATGAGCGAACACGCCTACAGCGCCGAAGAGCGCGCCGCCCTCTACCGGACCATCGCCGAGCGCCGCGACATGCGTCACTTCAGCGGTGGCGAGGTCGCGCCCGAATTGCTGGCGCGCCTGCTCGAAGCGGCGCACCAGGCGCCGAGCGTCGGCCTGATGCAACCCTGGCGCTTCATTCGCATCCCCCGTCCCGAGCTGCGCGAGGCCATTCATGGCCTGGTGGAGGAGGAGCGGGTGAAGACTGCCGAAGCGCTGGGCGAGCGTTCCGACGACTTCATGAAGCTCAAGGTCGAGGGCGTCCGCGACTGCGCCGAACTGCTGGTGGCGGCGCTGATGGATGGCCGCGAGGCCCATGTCTTCGGCCGCCGCACCCTGCCGCAGATGGACCTGGCCTCGCTGTCCTGTGCCATCCAGAACCTCTGGCTGGCGGCGCGCGCCGAAGGGCTGGGGATGGGCTGGGTGTCGTTGTTCGATCCCGCCGCTTTGGGCGAACTGCTCGGTCTGCCGGAAGGCAGCGAGGCGGTTGCGGTGCTTTGCCTGGGGCCGGTACGCGAGTTCTACCCGGCGCCGATGCTCGCCCTGGAAGGCTGGCGCCAGCCGCGCCCGCTGGCGGATTTGTTGTACGAGAACCACTGGGGAGAACACCCATGAGCCTGGCCCTTTTGAGCGTATTGGGCGTGTCCCTGGACAGCCTGCTGGGCGAGCCGAAGCGCTGGCACCCGCTGGTCGCCTTCGGTCGTTTCGCCAATCGCCTGGAACGCCGTTTCAACGGCCCGCGCGATGGGCTCGCAGCAGACGCGCCCGGCCTTGGCTGGCGCAGCCATGGCGTCACCGCCTGGGCGCTTGCCGTGCTGCCTCTGACGCTGATCGTCTGGATGCTCACCTTCATTCCGCACCTCGGCTGGCTGGTCGAGGCCGTTGCCTTGTATGCCGCCATCGGCCTGCGCAGCCTGGGCGAGCACGCCGAGCCGGTGGCACGGGCGCTGCGCCAGGGCGATCTGCCCGAGGCGCGCCTGCGTGTGGGCTATATGGTCAGCCGCGAAACCGCCGAGTTGGATGCCAGCGCGGTGGCCAAGGCAGCGACCGAGTCCGTGCTGGAGAACGGCAGCGATGCGGTCTTCGCTGCGCTGTTCTGGTTCGCGGTGGCCGGTGCGCCGGGCGTGGTGCTCTATCGCCTGAGCAATACCCTCGACGCCATGTGGGGCTACCGCAACCCGCGCTTCGAGCGCTTCGGCTGGGCGGCGGCGAAGATCGACGATGTCCTCAATTTCATTCCGGCGCGACTGGTGGCGCTGACCTACGCACTGCTTGGCAACACCCGCCTGGCCCTGCGCAGCTGGCGCGAACAGGCGCCGCAATGGGACAGCCCCAACGCCGGCCCGGTGATGGCTGCCGGAGCCGGTGCGCTCGGCGTGCAGCTGGGCGGCAATGCCGTCTACCACGGCGAACTGCACGAGCGTCCGCAGCTGGGCGCCGGCTCCGCGCCGGGCGCTGGTGACATCTGGCGCGCGCTGGCGCTGGTGCGCCAGGGCGTGCTGCTCTGGCTGCTGGCGATCCTCGGCGCGGGAGTGCTGCTGCATGCTTGAGCACGGCGGACGCCTGCGCGCGGCGGCGCAGCGCTACGGCATCGAGCTGCGCGACTGGCTCGACCTGTCCACCGGCATCGCGCCCTGGCCCTGGCCGCTGCCGGCGATTCCTTCGAGCCTCTGGCAACGACTGCCGGAAGACGACGATGGGCTGGAGCAGGCTGCGCGCGACTACTACCAATGCGACTCGCTGTTGCCGCTCTCCGGCAGCCAGGCGGCGATCCAGGCCTTGCCGCGCCTGCGTGCGGCGGGGCGAATCGGCGTGCTCGCGCCTTGCTATGCCGAGCACGCGGCAGCCTGGCAGCGTCACGGTCACGAAGTTATCGAGCTCGCCGACGAGCAGGTGGACGGGCTGATCGACCAGCTCGACGTGCTGCTGCTGGTCAACCCGAACAACCCCACGGGCCGCCGCCTCGACGCCGAGCGCCTGCTGGATTGGCATGCCCGCCTGCGGGCGCGCGGCGGCTGGCTAGTCGTCGACGAAGCCTTCATGGACTGCACCCCGCAGCACAGCCTGCTGCCGCGGGCCGGCGGCGAGCCGGGGCTGATCGTGCTGCGTTCGCTGGGCAAGTTCTTCGGCCTGGCCGGTGCGCGGCTGGGCTTCGCTTTCGCCGAAGCCGTGTTGCTGGATCAACTGGCCGAGCTGCTCGGTCCCTGGACCGTCAGCGGGCCGACCCGCTGGGTGGCGCGCGCGGCGCTGGCCGATGTCGGTACCCAGCAAACCCGGCGTGGTGAATTGGGCGAAGCTGGCGTGCGCCTGGCCGGGTTGCTGCGTGGGCACGGCCTGGCTGCGCAGGGCACGGCGCTGTTCCAGTGGCTCGCTTATCCACAAGCCGCCGAGCTGCATGAACACCTGGCGCGTCGAGGCATTCTCGTCCGCCTTTTCGATACGCCGCCGAGCCTGCGCTTCGGCCTGCCGCCGGACGAAGCCGGCTGGGCGCGCCTGGACCAGGCCCTCGGTGAATGGAGACCCGCATGACCACCCTGATGGTGCAAGGCACCACCTCCGATGCCGGCAAGAGCACCCTGGTGACCGCGCTGTGCCGCTGGCTGCAGCGCCAGGGCGTGGCGGTGGGCGCCGTTCAAGCCGCAGAACATGGCGCTCAACAGCGCGGTGACCGCCGATGGCGGCGAGATCGGCCGCGCCCAGGCGGTGCAGGCCCAGGCCTGCCGGCTGGCGCCGCACACCGACATGAACCCGGTGCTGCTCAAGCCAAACAGCGACATAGGCGCGCAGATCATCATCCACGGCCGCGCGGTGACCAGCATGGATGCCGCCGCCTACCACGACTACAAGCGTGTCGCGATGCAGGCTGTGCTGGAGTCGCACCAGCGCCTGAGCGGCGCCTACGACGTGGTGATGGTGGAAGGCGCGGGCTCGCCGGCGGAGATCAACCTGCGCGCCAACGATATCGCCAACATGGGCTTCGCCGAGGCGGTGGACTGCCCGGTGATCCTCGTCGCCGACATCGACCGCGGTGGTGTCTTCGCCCATCTGGTCGGCACCCTGGAGCTGCTCTCCGACAGCGAGCGGGCGCGGGTGAAGGGCTTCGTCATCAACCGCTTCCGTGGCGATATCGCGCTGCTGCAGCCAGGGCTCGACTGGCTGGAAGAGCGCACCGGCATCCCGGTGCTGGGCGTGCTGCCGTACCTGATGGACTTCCACCTGGAAGCCGAGGACGCCATCGACACCCGCCAGGCCGCGAAGGACGGCGAGCGCCTGAAGGTGGTGGTGCCGGTGCTGCCGCGCATCAGCAACCACACCGACTTCGATCCGCTGCGCCTGCACCCGCAAGTGGAGCTGACGTTTGTCGGCCCCGGCCAGAAGATGCCGGCCGCCGACCTGATCATCCTGCCCGGCTCGAAGAGCGTGCGCGCCGACCTGGCCTTCCTCCGCGCCCAGGGCTGGGACGCCGCCATCGAGCGGCACCTGCGCTACGGCGGCAAGTTGCTGGGCATCTGCGGCGGGCTGCAGATGCTCGGGCGAACGCTGGCCGATCCGCACGGCCTCGAAGGCGCGGCGGGGGAGAGCGCCGGCCTCGGCTGGCTCGATCTGCACACCGTGCTGGAGCCGGAGAAACAGTTGCGCAACGTGCGTGGCCGACTGGCGCTGGAAGATGCCGAAGTGGGCGGCTACGAGATTCACGCTGGCGTCACTTCGGGGACTGCGCTGGAGCGTCCGGCCGTGCGGCTCGACGATGGGCGCTGCGATGGCGCCCTGAGTGCCGATGGCCAGGTGATGGGCACCTACCTGCATGGCCTGTTCGAGTCCTCCGCAGCCTGCGCCGCGCTGCTGCGCTGGGCGGGCCTGGGTGAAGTGGCCGAGATGGATTACCACGCGCTGCGCGAACGCGACATCGAGCGCCTGGCCGATCAGGTCGAGGCGCAATTGGATAGCGAGAAGCTGAGGCATCTATGCGGCCTGTGATCGCTTTTCGTAGGAGCGAGCTTGCTCGCGAACCCATCGGTGCCGGGCCCTGTTCGCGAGCAAGCTCGCTCCTACAGGAAGGACCGCGTGCGGAGGCTTCCCATGCTTGAACTCATCCTCGGCGGCGCCCGTTCCGGCAAGAGCCGCCTGGCCGAACGCCTGGCGCGCGACAGCGGTCTGCCGGTCACCTATTTCGCCACTGCCCAGGCCGGCGACGGCGAGATGAGCACGCGCATCCGCCAGCACCGCGAACGCCGTCCCGCCGAATGGGGACTGGTGGAAGAACCGTTGCGCCTGGCGCAGGCGCTGCGCGAGCAGGCCGCGCCGGACCGCTGCCTGCTGGTCGATTGCCTGACCCTGTGGGTGACCAACCTGCTGCTCGCCGACGACGGCGCGCACCTGCAACACGAGATCAACGAGCTGCTGGCCACGCTGCCTGCCCTGCCGGGGCGGATCATCCTGGTCAGCAACGAAACCGGACTGGGCGTGGTGCCGCTGGGCGAACTGACCCGCCGCTACGTCGACGAAGCCGGCTGGCTGCACCAGGCCGTCGCCGAATGCAGCGAGCGGGTGGTCTTCACCGTCGCCGGCCTGCCCATCACCCTCAAGGGAGAACCCGTATGAGCCTGCAATGGTGGCGCGAGCCATGCCAACCCGTGGACCGCGTGGCGCGCGACAAAGCGGCTGTTCGTCAGGACCAGCTGACCAAACCGCGCGGTGCGCTGGGGCGGCTGGAAGAAGTCGCCATCCAGCTCGCCGGCCTGCAGGGCCGTGAGCGGCCGAGCCTGGAGCGCCCGTGGATCGCGCTGTTCGCCGGCGACCACGGCGTGGTGGAAGAGGGCGTGTCGGCCTATCCACAGGCGGTGACCGTCGAGATGCTGCGCAACTTCGTGCGCGGCGGTGCGGCCATCAGCGTGCTGGCGCGCAACCTGGATGCCCGCCTGGAAGTCATCGACCTCGGCACTGCCGTGCCCCTGGAGCCGCTGCCCGGCGTGCTGCACCTGATGCTCGGCGCCGGCACCCTGAACTTTGCCCGCGAGCCGGCGATGACCGCTGCCCAGGCACTGCTCGCCCTGGAAGCCGGGCGTGAGTCGGTGCGCCGAGCGCAGCAGGCCGGCAGCGAACTCTTCATCGGCGGCGAGATGGGTATCGGCAATACCACCTGCGCTGCCGCCCTGGCTTGCGGTCTGCTCGGCGAGCGCGCCGTGACCCTGGTCGGTCCGGGCACCGGGCTGGATGAGAAGGGCGTGGCGCACAAGGCCGAAGTGATCGAGCGCGCCCTGGCCCTGCACGGCGAGCATTGCGCCGATCCCTTCGAGGCACTGTGCCGTCTCGGCGGCTTCGAGGTGGCGGCGCTGGCCGGCGCCTACCTGGCGTGTGCGCAGAAGGGCATGGTCGCGCTGGTGGACGGATTCATCTGCAGCGTCGCCGCATTACTGGCGGTGCACCTGAACCCGCAGTGTCGCGACTGGCTGCTGTTCGCCCACAACGGCGCCGAGCCGGGTCACCGTCGTGTGCTCGCGGCGCTGGAAGCGCAGCCGTTGCTCGACCTCGGCCTGCGCCTGGGCGAGGGCAGCGGCGCCGCCCTGGCAGTGCCGCTGCTGCGCCAGGCCTGCCAGCTGCACGGTGAGATGGCTACCTTCGCCGAGGCGGCGGTGTCCGACCGCCCGGCATGAGCCTGCGCCTCGACCTGCTGCGCCACGGCGAGACCGAGCTCGGCGGCGGCTTTCGCGGTCGCCTGGACGACGAGCTGACCGCGCAGGGCTGGGCGCAAATGCGTGCCGGCATCGGCGATGCGCGGCCGTGGGACGCGCTGGTCAGCTCGCCGCTGCGTCGTTGTGCGGCATTCGCCGAGCGACTGGCTGCCGACAGCGGCCTGCCGTTGCAGCTGGAAGCGGACCTGCGCGAGCTCGACTTCGGCGAGTGGGAGGGGCTTTGCGCGGCTACGCTGATGGAGAGTGATGGCGAAGCACTGGCCCGCTTCTGGGCCGACCCCTATGCCTTTCATCCGCCGGGCGGCGAGCCGTTGCCGGCGTTCGAAGCGCGGGTCGACGCAGCCTTGCAGCGACTGTACGCGGCGCATGCCGGACAGCACCTGTTGCTGCTGACCCACGGCGGGGTGATGCGTCTGCTCGGCGCCCGCGCCCAGGGGCTGGCGCGCGAGCAACTGCTGCAGGTGAGCGTCGCCCACGGTGAGCTGCTGAGGCTGCGCGTTGAACCGCGCGCCGGTGGCTGGGACATTCGACCGGTCGAGCCCGAGGACGCGAGCACGCCCCGATGAGCAACCTGTACCTGCCGCTGATCGCCCTGCAGTTCCTCACGCGCCTGCCGATTCGCCTGGGCGAGGCGCCGACGCCCGAGCAGTTCGGCCGGGCGACGCTGTTCTATCCGCTGGTCGGGCTGTTGATGGGCGCCGCGCTGGGCGGCCTGGGCTGGTGGCTGGGCGATACCCTGGGGGCGTTGCATGCAGCCCTGATCCTGGCGGCGTGGGTCGCCTTCAGTGGCGCGCTGCACCTCGACGGCCTGGCCGACACGGCAGATGCCTGGGTCGGCGGCCTGGGCGACCGCGAACGCACCCTGGCGATCATGAAGGACCCGCGCAGCGGCCCGGTGGCCGTGGTGGTGCTGGTGATGATCCTGCTGCTGAAGTTCGCCGCGATCCTCACGCTTCTGGAGAAAGGCCACCTGTGGCCGCTGCTGCTGGCGCCCTGGCTGGCGCGCACCGCGCTGCCGCTGCTGTTCCTCACCACGCCCTACGCCCGCCCCGGCGGCCTCGGCCAGGCGCTGGCCGACCACCTGCCACGCCGCACGCTGCCCTGGATGCTGGCGCTGAACGTGGTGCTGATGCCGCTCACCGGCCTGACGGGCGTAGTAGCCATAGTAGTGGCGCTGGCCGTGTTCATCTGGTGGCGCAGCCGCCTGATGGCGCGCCTGGACGGCACCACCGGCGACACCGCCGGGGCGCTGGTCGAGCTGGTCGAATGTGCGGTACTGGTGGCGTTGGCGATCTGAGGGGCGGTGTGGCTTGTCGCGGGCCATGCCCGCGATTCGCGGACAAGAGCTAGGCGTCCCCGACCCTCCTACAAGGGAAGCATCGTGCCGTGCGGTTCGCGGATAAATCCGCTCCTACGAAGAGCGCACGCGCGCTTCGCTCTTGGGATTTCCAGAGAAACATCCGCGCGCGCCGAACGCCCCTTACAGAAGGCCGAGCTAAGCCCACGCAGAGGAGGTTGCGCGACATGGATGTCGCAAAAGCCCCGCAGTACAGGGACGTGCCGGACCCGTATGTCGGGGCCAGCGCTTTGGTTACTTTCTGGCGTTTGAGAAAGTGACTCGCCCGAGGGGGCGAAACAAGAAATTTCAACGCACGCCTAAGCGGCGCAGAAACACCCAAGCCAAAAGCGCTTCTGGGTCCCCGCGTTCGCGGGGATGACGTTGGGAGGATGCGGCGTTGCTATGTAGGGCACAGGGCCTATAAGCCTCCGGCTTATCCGCCGTTTAACCATGGCTGCCGGTCCGCTCGAGGTTGAACGGGGCGATCCGAAAGCGTCAGGTTCAGCCCTGGCAGGGCGATGAGGCCCGTGTAACGGCGTACAACCGCGAACGGTTGTACGCCCTACGCTCACCCCAACGTATCCGGCGGCGCCTCGTAGCTCCCCGACTCGTAACTCACCCCATGCCGTACCTTGGGCGGCGCGTCGCCGACATGCAGGCTCGCGACGTTGTCGATGATCGTCTTGTCCTCCAGGGTCAGGCGGTCGAGCATCCTCAGGTGGCCGATCCAGTTGTCCACCAGGAACAGCTCCTGCCAGGACTCCTGGTCGCTGACGTCGCGGTACAGCGACCAGCGTTCGGCGCCGTTGCGCAGGCGCAGGCGGCGCAGCGGCTTGGCGGCGCGGACGAAGTCGCGGGTGCGTTCGGCTGGGATGCGATACTCGATACTCACCAGCACGGCGCCGCGCTGTTCGTCGAAGGCGAAGCTCGGTTGTCCCGGACGCGGTGCCGGCGCGCGGGCGATGCCTCCGGGGTCGAGCTCCGGCAGGCGCGAGTTGTAGAGCAACGCCACCGAGATCAGCAGCAGGCAGCCCGCGGCAAGCATTGCGCCTTGAACGCCCATGGTCTCGGCGAAGTGGCCCCAGAGGAACGAACCCGCCGCCAGGCCGCCGTAGATCGCGGTCTGGTAGAGCGCCAGGGCGCGCGCCTTGACCCAGTCGGGCACGAGGATCTGCACCGCCGAGTTGTAGCTGGCCACCGCGGCGATCCAGCAGGTGCCGCCGAGGATCAGGGCCGGGAACAGTATCCAGAGGTTGTCCACCGCGCCGAGCACCAGCAGCACCAGGCCCAGGGTGCCGCCGCCCAGGCTGATAAGGCGGCTGGTGCCGATGTGCCGGCGCAGGCGGCCGACCAGGGTGCTGCCGAGGATGGCGCCCAGGCCCAGGGCGCCGAGCATGTAGCCGTACACCGAGGCGCTGCCGTCCGGGTTGCGGTGCGCCAGCAGCGGCAGCAGCGCCCAGACCGCGCTGGCGGACAGGCCGAACACCGCCGAGCGCAGCATCACCAGGCGGGTGACGCTGGAGTACTGGGTGAAGCGCAGCGCCGCCACCACGCCCTCGAGGAGGTGCTCCGGCGGCAGGCTGCGCTTGGGCACGTCGCGGCGCCATTGCCAGATCGCCCAGATCAGCGAGGCGTAGCACAGGCAGTTGAAGAGGAAGACCCAGGGAGCACCGGTGACCGACAGCAGCAGGCCGCCGATGGCCGGGCCGACAGCGCGGGCGACGTTGTAGTTGACGCTGTTGAGCAGCACCGCGTCGCCCACCAGGCGCGCCGGCACTTGTTCGTTCACCGCCGCCTGCCAGGCCGGGATGGTGATGGAACTGCCCAGCGACAGCCAGAGGATCGACAGGATCAGCATCAGCGGGTCGAGGTAGCCGAGGAAAGCCAGCAGCGTCACCAGCGCCGCGCCGGACAGTTCGATCGACAAGCCGATGAGCATGATCTTGCGGCGGTCGTGGTTGTCCGCCAGCACCCCGGAAAGGATCGACAGCAGCACCAGCGGCAGCGCCGAGGCGACCTGGATCATCGCCACCATCAGCGGGCTGGCGTGGGCCTCGGTGACCACCCAGGCGGCGGCCACCGATTGCGCCCAGGTGCCCAGGTTGGCGAACAGGTTGCAGATCCAGATGATGCGGAAGGCAGCGATGGAGAAGGGCGCGAGCACGCCGCTGCGTTGCGGTTCGGGGTCGTTCTGCAGCGGCAGGTCGTGCTTGGGCGAAACGGATTGCAGCATGGGGTGAGTCCTTGTGCGGAGCGGCCGGCGCCGTTGGTCGCGCGTCGGCCCGCCATGCCGGGGAAGTGTAGTGGCCGGCATCGCGGGTGCCATTGATGATGGTCAGGCATGGCGCTATCGGTGACTTGCGCTGGCCCGCCGCGGCTGGGCCGGCGCCGGCAGGGTTGCTAGGCTGCGCGGCAAAAAACAACAAGGGAATCTCGATGAATCGCCTGACCCGCCTGGCCCTGCTGTCGTCCCTGCTGCTCCTGCCACGCTGCCTGTGGGCCTGGTCCAATCACGCCATGGGCACCTATGAGGCCCTGGAGAAATTGCCGGCCGTGGCTCAGGCGCCGGCGGTTTCGGTGGAGACGCTGGAGGCCTTCCTCGCCGCCGAAGGCCCGGGGCTCGCGCAACTGCTCGATGAGCAGGAGCGCTTCGCCCGCGAGCACTTCCGCGCCTATCCGCCGCGGCCGGACGACTTGCGCTTCAGTGGTGAGGAACAGGGCGAACGACGCCAGGCCTTCCTCATGGCGCTGCGCCTGAATCCCGAGATCAAGCTGGCCGACGCGATCCAGCCGTTGCCAGGCAACGACCAGCCCGAGCGCCTGCACCTGAAGGCATCGGATGTGCTGGTGTTCCACGACCTCGCCGGCTGGGCGACCTGGCGTTTCATCGCCTTGCAGCCGGGTGAATCGGTCGCCGCCCTTGCGGTGCTGGCCAGTGCCAGCGACGAGCCGGACTTCGGCCACGACATCCACCTGTTCAGCGACAACCCCGGCGCGGCCGGCCAGCGCTATGGCTTCGGCCCGCAGCCCTTCGGCGATCCGGGCTACGAGTTCAGCTCGCAGGCGCCGTTCCACATGGGCTTCTACCACGAGTCGCCGATCATCTTCGCCGGCGCGCCCTACCTGAAGCGCAGCTGGCCGGAGTGGCGTGCTTACCAGTTCCACGGCCTGGCGCGCTACGCCTTCGAACACGGCCATCCGTACTGGGGCTACCGCTTCCTCGGCTGGTCCCTGCACTACGTCCAGGACCTGACCCAGCCCTACCACAGCACGCCGCTGCCCGGCGAAACCACCACCAGCATGCTGTGGACGGCGGTGAAGGCCATGGCCGGCTTCGATGCCGACAAGAAGGCCGCGATCAGCCGCGTGGCGGCCCGCCACATCGGCATGGAGCACTACCAGCTGGACTGGTTGCTGGAATCGCTCCGCAATCCGCAGGGCGCGGCTTTGCTGATGGCTTACGACGACACGAACGGCGATGGGGATTACCCGGCGTACTCCAGCGAGTATCCGCGCGAAGTGGTAGCGGCGGAATCGCATGCCCACGCAGCGGCCTTAGATGCGGCAATAGGTCACTGGTTGGCAACAATCCCGGCGAATGCCGGCCAGGGTTTCAGTGCGGGGAATCAGTTGGCGCCGCTGCAGCACGATGCGCAATTGGACGAGCAGTTGCTGGGGTTGCAGAAGGCGTTCGGCGCGCATAGCCGCAATCTGGTGCGGTCGGTGCTGGAGCCTTGAGAGAAGCGCAGAGCGGGAAGCGAGGGGAATGCTAGCGCCGCGCCGCGAAGGGGGCGTGGACCCTTCGCGGTGGCATCGGGTAGGGCTTAGCCGCCAGTGCAGCCGCTGCCCATGACCTGGTATTCGAGGGTGTGGCGCTGACCCTGGGAATCCTCGTAGGTCATCTGGGCCGGAACGACGCCGCAGACGTTGGAAACATCGGTGGTGGAAACCACGTGGGCGATGTCCAGTTTCATGCCGTAGGTGTATTGCTCGACAGCCGGACTCTGAGGTTGGGCAGCGGCGTCCGCCTGCTCGGCGAGGGCGAGCGAAGAGAAACCGGCCAGGGCCAGAACGACTAGGGCTTTCATGTTTTTACCTGCCTTTTTCCCGAGCGGGAGCCGCATCCGGGCGCACGCGGCCAGGACGAAGATATTCGGCTTCATCGGGAGGGTGTCTTTAGGGAATTTCGATCGGGTTCTTGGGGTGTTTCAGCGCGCTTCGACAGCAAGCAAATGGTAGGTCCGCAGGGCGTCGATTCATATGTCTGGACGCCTTAAATACCTCGTACTAAAAGGCAACAATCCAGCTGTGGCGCGGGTTTGCGGGCGGGGCGGGCGATCTGGCGGCGAGGTTTTCGTGCGGTTGGAACCAGGGCGCGCGAAATCGTCGCCCGTGGCATGGCGTCGCAGGCTGGGTTCGTAGGATGGGTTGAGCGAAGCGAAACCCATGCGGTCGGCATCGGCCTCCGAACGAAGTTCCGTGCAGCATGGGTTTCGCAGGCTCAACCCATCCTACGGCTACGGGGTGCGAAGGCCTTGTTCGACCTCAACCGCGCAGCGGCGAGCTGGGGTCGAGCAGGGAAGTGCGGATGAAGTGCAGGTAGCTGCAGGTCCGGCGCAGTGGCGAGGTATCGAAGTGCGGCGGGCGCGGCTCGTGGGTGTTGCGGGTGCAGTGGATGGCATGCTCGACCGCCGCCAGCGCGCGCAGCCGGTTGTTCTCGCCGGGCTGGATGAACAGGCGGATCAGCGCCCGGCCCATCACGCGGATGGCGTTGCGCCAGGGCATGTTCTCGGCGTACCAGGGTTCGTCCGGCAGGCTTGCCTGCTCGCGGCGCAGCTCGATGATCGCGTGGCCCACTTCCTGTACCTGGAACATCCAGCGCAGCAGCCGGCGCTGCACGTCGGGGCGGCCGCTGGCGAGGCCGTAGGCCTGGTTGAGGAGGTCGCGGGTGCCGCTCTCGAAGCCCGACGACAGGCCCTTCAGCGGATCGCTGATGGTGTGCACCACGCGCATGCGCAGCTCGGTCTCCAGGCGCTTCCACAGCCAGGGGCGGTTGGGCGGGAGTATCACCATCGAGGCGATCACCGCCATGCCCATCGACAGCAGCATGGCCAGGTACTCGTTGATGAAGGTGTAGGCGTCGTAGCGCGCCAGGTTGGCCGGCAGCGAGGCGATGCAGAACCACACCAGCAGGCCGACCCCGTAGCCGCTCCACTGCGGACGCGAGATGAGGAAGGCGCCAAGGGCGAACACCGGGGCGAGCACGAAGCACAGCAGCGGGAAACCATCCAGGTGCGGCAGCACGCGGAAGGTCAGGACGAAGCCGAGGGTCGCGCCGAGCAGGGTGCCGAGGGTCAGTTGCAGCGACAGGCGCTTGGGATTGGGCGAGGCCGAAGACAGTGCGGCGATCAGCACCGAGGTGAGGGTAAAGGTGGCGCCGCTGAGCCAGGACGTCTCGATCCAGAGCACCCCGCCGACCAGCACCAGCAACGCGCAGCGCAGGCCGGCGACACTGGCGGCCAGGGCGTTGGCCTTGGGCGTGAAACGCTCCTTCCAGTGCTCGCGGGCATGCTTGTGCGCGGCCAGCGAGGCGTGGGTCTGGGCGTAGTCGTGGAGGTCGCCGGCGAAGCGGTAGAGCAGCTCGGCGGCGGTCTCGAAATCGAGCTGGTCAGCCTCGCGCGGGCAGCTGTGGCCGAGCTTGGCGCGCGCCTCGCGGATCTGCGCCATGAGCTGCTGGCGGCAGTGCTCCAGCTGGGCGGCGAGGAAGGCCGCGTCGGCATCGCGCAGGGGTCGGCCATGCCAGCTGGCGAGCAGGCTGCCGACCTCGACCAGGCACGGCATCAGCACTTCCAGCACGGCTGCGGCCTGGCGTTCGCGCAAGCGATCGAGCAGGCGCTGCAGGGCGTGGAAGCGCGTGGTCAGCTGCATGAACTCGCTGTTCAGGCGCGCCAGGCGGCCGCTGCGCAGGCGCATGTGCGGGTCTTCGAAGGCGGTGACGTTGCGCAGGTTCTCCAGGCCCACCGCTTCGGCGGCGATGCGTGCGGCGGCCTGCTCGAAACGTGTGGCGTCGAGGGTACCTTCCAGGCCGGCGGCGGCCAGCCCGGCGAAGTCGCCGAAGCGGGCGTCGAGCGCGTTGCGCAGGGCGGCGCTGCTGGTCTGCGGAAAGATCAGCGCGCTGACCACGCCGGTGCAGAGGATGCCCAGGGTGATCTCCAGTACCCGCCACAACGCCTGCATGAATGCGCCCTCGGGGTGCAGGGTGGCGGGAATGCCGATCATCACCGCGGTGTAGCCGGCAAGCAGGCAGGCGTAGGCGCGGAAGTCGCGGTAGCGCGCGGCGCCGGCGGTGCACAGGCCAACCCAGATCGACACGCAGAGCAGGAAGAGCACGCGCTCCTGGGCGAACAGGGCGATGAAGGTGACCATCACCGTCAGCCCGGCGAGGGTGCCGAGGATGCGGTAGAAACTCTTCGCCAATACCTGGCCGCTCTGTGGCTGCAGCACGATGAAGGCGCTGACCAGCACGGTGTTCGGCTGCGGCAGTTCGAGGCGGTAGGCCAGCCACAGGGCGGTGAAGGCGGTGATCAGGGTCTTGGCGATGAACACCCAGGTGATGCCGTCACTGCGTGCCCACTCGGCCAGGGCCTGGCGCAGGGCGTTCGCGTCGGGCAGACGCATGCTCAGACTGCTCATGGGACATGCCTCGAGATCGATGCTGGAAGGGCTGGGAAGGTCGAAGGGATAACAGCGGGATGAAGCGCCTGGCACGAATGGCGGAACACAGCTTCGGATCCTGGATACAGCGGGGGCCGCGGTGGGAGGGCGATTCTAGAAGGCGGGCGGAGGCGGGATAAGTTGACGGATGGAAGAATGATTGTTGCCTGATGGAGCAATAATTTTGCCGGGGTCGATGTGCGACAATTCGCCGCCTGTCTTGAGTCTGTAACAAGGTTTTGCTTGGTGGCGAGTGCCGCCGCAAGCCTTGGCTCGCCGACAGGCTTTGAGGAGAAATGATGGACCTGCTGCACAACATGCGTGCCTTTGTCTGTGTCGCCGAGACCGGCAGCTTCACCGCCGCCGCCCAGCGCATGGACCTCACCACGGCCTACGTCTCGCGTACCGTGGCCAAGCTCGAAGCCCACCTGCGTACCCGCCTGCTGCACCGCACCACCCGCCGCATCGCCCTGACCGAGGCCGGCCAGCGCTACCTGCTGCGCTGCCAGCAGATCCTCGGCTACATCGAGGAAGCGGAGGCCGAGGCCAGCGACGCGCACTCGCGTCCGGCCGGCAAGCTCAAGGTGCATGCCATGACCGGGATCGGCCAGCACTACCTGATCAAGGCGATCTCGCGGTACTGCGAGAAGTACGCCGAGGTCGGCTTCGACCTGACCCTGGCCAACCGCACCACCGACATCCTCGACGAGGGCTACGACATCTCGGTGGTGATCGCCCCCGAGCTTCCGGACTCCGGTTTCGTCTCCAAGCAGTTGGGGCAGACCTACAGCGTGCTCTGCGCTGCGCCGGGCTACGTCGCCAGGCACGGCTTCCCTAACGTGCCGGCCGACCTCGCCACGCACCGCTGCCTGCGTCTGGTGAACAACGTGATGTCGCTGGACAAGTGGCTGTTCCACGGCCCGGACGGCGAAGAGCTGGCCCACGTCGACCACACGCACTTCCAGGTCAATACCGCCGACGCCCTGACCGAAGCGGTGGTCGCCGGGATGGGCATTGGCGCGTTGCCGGTGTATTCGGCCGTCGAGGGGCTGCGCAGCGGCAAGCTGGTGCGGGTGATGCCCAACTTCAGCCTGTTCCACCTCAACATCTATGCGCTCTACCCCTCGCGGCAGTTCCTCGACGCCAAGATCCGCACCTGGGTCGAGTTCCTGCGCGACTGCATCCCCGGCATGCTCGCCGAGCACGAGCAGCTGATGGTCGAGCACAGCGCGCGGCTGCACCCGGCCTCCTGACGTTCCCTTCCAGCTTCCCTCTCTCCCTGAACGGGGCCTGTGACGCTTTGCCGCAGGCCCCGTCAGTCGGGCTTATGCGCCTCATCAGTACGAACATGGATTGGTAAGACCATGGTCGTATGGCTCCTGCAGACCCCTCTCGTTACAACTTGACGCAACAAAAACAACACTCCGTACCGAGGTAATGCGTCATGACTGCGGCATCCGTGTATCCCGTGCGTCCCGAAGTGGCCGCCAATACCCTGACCGACGAAGCCACCTACAAGAAGCTGTACCAGCAGTCGGTGGTGAATCCGGATGGCTTCTGGCGCGAACAGGGGCAACGGATCGACTGGATCAAGCCCTTCACCAAGGTCAAGCAGACCTCCTTCGACGACCACCACGTCGACATCAAGTGGTTCGCCGACGGCACCCTGAACGTCTCCTACAACTGCCTCGACCGCCATCTCGCCGAGCGCGGCGACCAGGTGGCGATCATCTGGGAAGGCGACGACCCCGCGGACCACAAGGAAATCACCTACCGCGAGCTGCACGAGCAGGTCTGCAAGTTCGCCAACGCCCTGCGCGGCCAGGACGTGCATCGCGGTGACGTAGTGACCATCTACATGCCGATGATCCCGGAAGCGGTAGTCGCCATGCTCGCCTGCACCCGCATCGGCGCCATCCACTCCGTAGTGTTCGGCGGCTTCTCCCCCGAAGCGCTGGCCGGCCGCATCATCGACTGCCGCTCGAAGATCGTGATCACCGCCGACGAAGGCGTGCGCGGCGGCAAGAAAACCCCGCTGAAGGCCAACGTCGACGACGCCCTGACCAACCCGGAAACCAGCAGCGTGCAGAAGATCATCGTCTGCAAGCGCACCGGCTCCGACATCAAGTGGAACCAGCATCGCGACGTCTGGTACGAAGACCTGATGAAGGTCGCCGGCTCCACCTGCGCGCCGAAGGAAATGGGCGCCGAGGACCCGCTGTTCATCCTCTACACCTCCGGCTCCACCGGTAAGCCCAAGGGCGTGCTGCACACCACCGGCGGCTACCTGGTGTATGCCTCGCTGACCCACGAGCGCGTGTTCGACTACCGCCCCGGCGAAGTCTTCTGGTGCACCGCCGACATCGGCTGGGTCACCGGCCACAGCTACGTGGTCTACGGCCCGCTGGCCAACGGCGCGACCACCGTGCTGTTCGAGGGCGTGCCGAACTACCCGGACATCACCCGCGTCGCCAAGATCGTCGACAAGCACAAGGTCAACATCCTCTACACCGCGCCGACCGCCATTCGCGCCATGATGGCCGAGGGCAAGGCGGCGGTCGCCGGCGCCGATGGCTCCAGCCTGCGCCTGCTGGGTTCGGTGGGCGAGCCGATCAACCCGGAAGCCTGGCAGTGGTACTACGAGACCGTCGGCCAGTCGCGCTGCCCGATCGTCGACACCTGGTGGCAGACCGAAACCGGCGCCTGCCTGATGACCCCGCTGCCGGGCGCCCACGCCATGAAGCCGGGCTCCGCCGCCAAGCCGTTCTTCGGCGTGGTGCCGGCGCTGGTGGACAACCTGGGCAACATCATCGAGGGCGCCGCCGAGGGCAACCTGGTGATTCTCGACTCCTGGCCGGGTCAGGCGCGCACTTTGTTCGGTGACCACGACCGCTTCGTCGACACCTACTTCAAGACCTTCAAGGGCATGTACTTCACCGGCGACGGCGCCCGTCGCGACGAAGACGGCTACTACTGGATCACTGGCCGCGTCGACGACGTGCTCAACGTCTCCGGCCACCGCATGGGCACCGCCGAGATCGAAAGCGCCATGGTCGCCCACCCGAAAGTGGCCGAGGCTGCCGTGGTTGGCGTACCGCACGACATCAAGGGGCAGGGCATCTATGTCTACGTCACCCTGAACGCCGGCGAGGAAGCCAACGAGCAACTGCGCCAGGAGCTCAAGGCCTGGGTGCGCAAGGAGATCGGTCCGATCGCCACCCCGGACGTCATCCAGTGGGCCCCCGGCCTGCCGAAGACCCGCTCGGGCAAGATCATGCGCCGCATCCTGCGCAAGATCGCCACCGCCGAGTACGACGCCCTGGGTGACATCTCCACCCTGGCCGACCCGGGCGTGGTACAGCACCTGGTGGACACCCATCGGGCGATGAAAGCCGCCTGATCCGTCCGTGAAACGAAAACGCCCCGCTTGCCGGGGCGTTTTTCTTTGTGTGCGGCGGAAATATCAGACGCGCTTCTTCATCACGCTTGATCGACCGGTGGTCTCCGACCGCGCAGGATAGGGCTTCTTAAATATACGCAAAAAGCGCATATAATTATGAAAGCCATCTTCGTCGAGTTGTCGCCGTTCGAGCGAAATCGCAGGTACTACCTGGAAGACGACGAGTACCGCCTGTTCCAGCAGATGCTGCTGATGCAGCCCGACGCAGGCGACGTCATTGCCGGCACCGGCGGCCTGCGCAAGGTGCGCTTCGGCGACCCGCGGCGCGGCAAGGGGCGTCGCGGCGGATTGCGGGTGATCTATTACTGCTGGCTCGGCGGCGCGCAGTTCTGGTTGTTCACCCTGTACGACAAGGACGAGGCGGACGACCTGGACCCGAGGCAAAGGCTGCAACTGGCCGGCCTGCTGCGAGCGGAATTGAGAGCGAGAGGAGAGTCGAAATGAGCAAACGCGACATCTTTGCCGAACTGCTGGAGGGCTTCGGCGACCTGGCGGCGGAGCGCCAGGGCAAGATCACCCTGCGCACCCACAAGGTCGAGCAGCAGGCGCTGGAGCCTGCCAGCGGCGAGGAGATCGCCGCCCTGCGCGAGCGCCTGAACATGTCCCAGCCGGTCTTCGCGCACGTTCTCCGGGCGGCGCCGGCCACCCTGAAGAACTGGGAGCAGAACCGCTCTCGGCCCAACGACCAGGCCACTCTGCTGATCCGCCTGCTGGCCAGGCACCCGGAAACGCTGGAGATGATCCGCGCGCTGGCGTGAGCGGGGGACGGTAACACCTGGCCTGGAACGGGAGCAGAAAAATGGGGTCGCCGGGAACATCGGCACAAGTTCGGTGCACTTCCATTGATGGGTTTTCAGTTTAAACTTCGCTGCAGGGCCCGTCGTTATTGAAGTTGTAAAAAGTTGGCCCATAAAGTGCTTTAAAAATTGGTTTTACTATTCATTCCTTGATCACCTAAAATCCCCTCCGTCAAGGTGCTGGCTGCCTCTGTCCGGCGCTTCTGTAATTACTTGTCGCATTGAAGAAATAACCACTCGGGTGCTGTCGCTATCATTCCGCTCACCCTGGTAGGCGTGATTTTCACGAGAAACACGCCACGGCAATGCGCAGAAAACAATAACCTTCACTTCTGCACAGGCAGCCTGGGCCAACCCCCTTTCTCCTGCCAATCGAAGTCCTACCCTCGAAGGAGTCTCTGATGAAGAAGTTCGCACTTCTCGGCGCGCTGGCGCTTTCCGCTCTTACCGCCCTGGCCCACGCCGATGACAAACCGGTGCGTATCGGTATCGAAGCGGCCTACCCGCCGTTCTCCTTCAAGACTCCCGACGGCAAGCTGGCAGGCTTCGACGTGGACATCGGCAACACCCTCTGCGAAGAGATGAAGGTCAAGTGCGTGTGGGTCGAGCAGGAATTCGACGGCCTGATCCCGGCGCTGAAAGTGCGCAAGATCGACGCCATCCTGTCGTCGATGACCATCACCGACGAGCGCAAGAAGTCGGTCGACTTCACCAACAAGTACTACAACACCCCGGCGCGCTTCGTGATGAAGGAGGGCGCCAGCCTCAATGATCCGAAGGCCGACCTCAAAGGCAAGAAGATCGGCGTTCTGCGCGGCAGCACCGCCGATCGCTACGCCACCGCCGAGCTGACTCCGGCCAGCGTCGAAGTCGTGCGCTACAACTCCCAGCAAGAAGCCAACATGGACCTGGTTGCCGGTCGCCTGGACGCAATCGTCGCCGACTCGGTGAACCTGGATGACGGCTTCCTGAAGACCGATGCTGGCAAAGGCTACGCCTTCGTCGGCCCGCAGCTGACCGACGAGAAGTACTTCGGCGAAGGCGTGGGCATCGCCGTGCGCAAGGGCGATAGCGCCCTGGCTGGCAAGTTCAACGATGCCATCACCGCCATCCGCGCCAACGGCAAGTACAAGCAGGTCCAGGACAAGTACTTCAAGTTCGACGTCTACGGCTCGAACTGACGCCTGATCCCGAAGTGGCGCAAACCCGGGCCGAGACCTGAAGTTTGTGCCACTTTTTTATTGGGCGGCGGACGCTGTAGCGACCGCCGCGGACAATCCGGGCTGCGTGCCGCGCAGCCTGCCGATCTGCGCTTGCCCGGACGGCGAGTAGTTCCATGAGGTGCTGACCATGATTCACGGTTACGGGGCGACCATCGTCGACGGCGCTTGGCTGACGCTTCAGCTGGCCCTGCTGTCGATGCTGCTGGCCATAGTGCTTGGCCTGGCGGGTGCGGCCTTCCGCCTTTCGCCAATTCGCTGGCTGGCCTGGCTGGGCGATCTGTACGCCACCGTGATCCGCGGCGTGCCCGACCTGGTGCTGATCCTGCTGATCTTCTACGGCGGCCAGGGCCTGCTCAACTGGATCGCGCCGCAGCTGGGTTACGAGGATTACATCGACCTCAACCCGTTCGTGGCTGGTGTCGGCACCCTTGGCTTCATCTTCGGCGCCTACCTCTCGGAAACCTTCCGCGGCGCGTTCATGGCCATCCCCAAGGGCCAGGCCGAAGCCGGTTTCGCCTACGGCATGAGCCACCTGCAGGTGTTCTTCCGTGTGCAGGTGCCGCAGATGATCCGCCTGGCCATTCCCGGCTTCACCAACAACTGGCTGGTGCTGGTAAAGGCCACGGCGCTGATCTCGGTGGTCGGCCTGCAGGACATGATGTTCAAGGCCAAGCAGGCCTCCGACGCCACCCGCGAGCCCTTCACCTACTACCTGGCCGTGGCGGCGCTGTACCTGGTCGTCACCACTGTCTCCCTGGTTCTGCTTCGTGTGCTCGAGCGCCGCTATTCGGTCGGCGTGAAAGTCGCGGACCTGTAAGGAGAGGGCATAGCAATGATCTTCGATTACGCCATCGTCTGGGAAAACCTGCCGCTGTACTTCAGTGGTCTGCTGGTGACTCTCAAGCTACTCGCCATCTCCTTGCTCATCGGCCTGCTGTTCGCCGTGCCGCTGGCGCTGATGCGTGTGTCCAAGCAGCCGGCGGTGAACCTTCCGGCATGGCTCTACACCTATGTCATCCGCGGCACGCCGATGCTCGTGCAGCTGTTCCTCATCTACTACGGATTGGCGCAGTTCGAGGCGGTGCGCAACAGCGTGTTCTGGCCGTGGCTGTCCAATGCCAGCTTCTGTGCCTGCCTGGCCTTTGCCATCAACACCAGCGCGTACACCGCCGAAATCCTCGCCGGCAGTATCCGGGCCACCCCGCACGGTGAGATCGAGGCGGCCAAGGCGGTCGGCATGTCGCGCCTGAAGATGTCCCGCCGTATCCTCCTGCCCTCGGCGCTGCGCCGCGCGCTGCCGCAGTACAGCAACGAAGTGATCATGATGCTGCAGACCACCAGCCTGGCGTCCATCGTCACCCTGGTGGACATCACCGGCGCCGCGCGCACCGTGTACTCGCAGTACTACTTGCCGTTCGAGGCCTTCATCACCGCCGGCCTGTTCTACCTGGTCCTCACCTTCATCCTGGTGCGCCTGTTCAAGATGGCCGAGCGTCGTTGGCTGGCCTACCTGGCGCCGCGCAAGCACTGAGCCGGAAGAGGGAAGCAGCATGCAAAGAGTCGATCACCTGCTGCCTGGCGCGAGCCTGGGCAGCGAGCGGCGCCTGAGCGTATTCCGCTTCGGCGCCGGCGAACGCAAGGTCTACATCCAGGCCAGCCTGCATGCCGACGAACTGCCGGGCATGCGTACCGCCTGGGAGCTGAAGCAGCGCCTTGCCGCGCTGGAGGCAGAGGGGCGGCTGAACGGCGTGGTCGAGCTGGTCCCGGTGGCCAACCCGATCGGCCTCGGCCAATGGCTGCAGGCCAGCCACCTCGGGCGCTTCGAGATGAACGGCGGGCAGAACTTCAACCGCGGCTTCGTCGAGCTGGCATCGTTGGTCGGCCCACGCGTTGCCGCTCAACTGGGCGACGACGAACAGGCCAACGTGCGGCTCATCCGCCAGGCCATGCGCGAAGTGCTGGACGAGCTGCCGCCGCCGGTCGGCGAGCTGCAGGCCATGCAGCGCCTGTTGCTGCGCCATGCCTGCGATGCCGAGATCGTGCTCGACCTGCATTGCGACTTCGAGGCTTGCGTGCACCTCTACGCCCTCCCGCAACACTGGCCGCGCTGGCGCTCCCTGGCGGCGCGCCTGAAGGCCGGTGTCGCACTGCTGGCCGAGGACTCCGGCGGCAACTCGTTCGACGAATCCTGCTCGCTGCCCTGGCTGCGCCTGGCGCGGGCTTATCCACAGGCGGCGATTCCGCCGGCTTGCCTGGCCACCACCGTGGAGCTGGGCAGCATGGGTGACACCCGCATCGAGCAGGCGCGTGGCAGCGCCGAGGCAATCCTCGGCTTCCTCGCCGAACAGGGGCTGATCGCCGGCGAATGGCCAGCAATGCCCGAGCAGTGCTGCGAGGGCGTGCCTTTCGAAGGTACCGAATACCTGGCTGCGCCCCATGCGGGGGTGGTCAGCTTCCTGCGCCACGCCGGCGAGCGGGTGGAAAAGGGCGAGGCGCTGTTCGAGGTGGTGGACCCCTTGAGCGACAAAGTCAGCACCGTGCGCGCCGGGACATCCGGCGTGCTCTTCGCCCTCGAGCGGGGGCGATACGCGCTGGCAGGACACTGGATGGCCAAGGTGGCCGGGCGTGAGCCGTTCCGTACGGGCCGGCTGATCAACGACTGAATTCGAGTAACCGACATGTACAAACTGGAAATCCAAGACCTGCACAAGCGCTACGGCAACCACGAAGTGCTCAAGGGCGTCTCCATGGCGGCCAAGGCGGGCGACGTGATCAGCATCATCGGCTCCTCCGGCTCGGGCAAGAGCACCTTCCTGCGCTGTATCAACCTGCTGGAGCAGCCCCACGCCGGCAAGATCCTCCTCAATGGCGAGGAGCTGAAGCTGGTGGCGAACAAGGACGGCGGGCTCAAGGCCGCCGACACCAAGCAGCTGCAGCGCATGCGTTCGCGCCTGTCGATGGTGTTCCAGCACTTCAACCTGTGGTCGCACATGAGCGCCCTGGACAACGTCATGGAAGCGCCGGTGCACGTGCTCGGTGTGTCCAAGGCAGAAGCCCGCGACAAGGCCGAGCACTACCTGGCCAAGGTCGGCGTGGCGCACCGCAAGGATGCCTACCCGGCACACATGTCCGGCGGTGAGCAGCAGCGCGTGGCCATCGCCCGTGCGCTGGCCATGGAGCCGGAGGTGATGCTGTTCGACGAGCCGACTTCGGCGCTCGACCCTGAGCTGGTCGGCGAGGTGCTCAAGGTCATGCAGGACCTCGCCCAGGAAGGCCGCACCATGGTGGTGGTGACCCACGAGATGGGCTTCGCCCGCGAGGTTTCCAACCAGCTGGTGTTCCTGCACAAGGGGCTGGTGGAAGAGCGTGGATGCCCGAAGGAAGTGCTGGCCAACCCGCAATCGGACCGCCTCAAGCAGTTCCTGTCCGGCAGCTTGAAGTAAGCTGTACCTCGTCCATGTCGACAGAAGCCTTCGAATGACTGCCCAACGTATCGGTTTCCTGCTCTGGCCCCAGACTCGCGCGCTGACCCTGGCGCTCGCCGAGGAGGCCCTGCGGGTCGCCCGGCGCCTGCACCCCGAAGCGCTCTACGATCCGGTCTTCATGTCCGTCGAGCCGTCGGTCGAAGGGGAGGGCTGGCGCCTGCCGGGGCAGTCCTGGCAGGGCATGCTGGAGCAGTGCCAGCGAGTCTTCCTGGTTGCCGACGAGGCGCCGCAACATATCTCCGCACCGCTGGCTGCCGCGCTCAAGCAACTCGCCCGCGGCGGCGTGAGCATCGGCGCGCTGTCGGCCGGCATCTACCCGCTGGCCCAGCTCGGCCTGCTCGACGGCTATCGCGCCGCGGTGCACTGGCGCTGGCACGACGACTTCACCGAGCGCTTCCCGAAAGTCATCGCCACCAACCACCTGTTCGAGTGGGATCGCGACCGCCTCAGTGCCTGCGGCGGCATGGCTGTGCTCGACCTGCTGCTGGCCGTGCTGTCTCGAGACCACGGTGCGGAACTGGCCGGTGCAGTGTCGGAAGAGCTGGTGGTCGAGCGCATCCGCGAAGGCAACGAGCGCCAGCGCATCCCGCTGAAGAACCGCCTCGGCTCCAGTCACCCGAAGCTCACCCAGGCGGTGCTGCTGATGGAGGCCAACATCGAGGAGCCGCTGACCACCGACGAGATTGCCCAGCACGTCTGCGTCTCGCGTCGTCAGCTGGAGCGCATCTTCAAGCAGTACCTGACCCGCGTGCCCAGCCAGTACTACCTGGAGCTGCGCTTGAACCGCGCGCGGCAGATGCTGATGCAGACCAGCAAGTCGATCATCCAGATCGGCTTGTCCTGCGGCTTCTCCAGCGGCCCGCACTTCTCCAGCGCCTACCGCAACTTCTTCGGCGTGACCCCGCGCGAAGACCGCAACCAGCGTCGCGGCCAGGGCTCCGCGGAAGCTACGCCGGCTGCAGGCAGCGAGCGCGGCTGAGTCCGTTCCCAGCAGGGGGCCTCCCTGTAGGAGCGAATCTCATCCGCGAAGATCCCCGCACCGATACATCCACCTAGGAGCGCGCCATGTGCGCGAATCGCGGATAAGGTCCGCTCCTACAGGGGCACGTCGTGCATCGAGGTTCGCTTCTACGAACTGCTTTGGGGTTTCAGGAGAAACGCCCACATCCGCCCTGTCCTCACACCGCACAAATTCACCAAGCGCCTTGTACCCACTGGGGCTCCCTGCCTTTACACTGCGCCTTCCCGACGCTTTCTGTCGCATTTCCGAAAACCGCGGAAATCCCCGGGTTGGCGCTATAAGAAGTTGTCGCTTCGCGGCAATGCCAGCCCCTGATCAGCCCCTACAATCCCTCCATCGATAGCCGCCCTACCAGGCAGGAGAACTCCGATGTCCGCTCCGCAAGCGCAGGTTCAACGTTCCGACTTCGACCAGCTGATGGTCCCCAACTACTCCCCGGCCGCTTTCATTCCGGTGCGTGGTCAGGGTTCGCGAGTCTGGGACCAGAGCGGCCGAGAGCTGGTGGACTTCGCCGGCGGCATCGCCGTGAACTCCCTGGGCCATTGCCATCCGGCGCTGGTCGGTGCGCTGACCGAACAGGCCAACAAGATCTGGCACGTGTCCAACGTGTTCACCAACGAACCGGCCCTGCGCCTGGCGCAGAAACTGATCGGCGCCACCTTCGCCGAACGCGTGTTCTTCGCCAACTCCGGCGCCGAGGCCAACGAGGCTGCGCTGAAGCTGGCCCGTCGCTATGCCCATGACGTCTACGGCCCCGAGAAGTTCGAGATCATCTCGATGGTCAACAGCTTCCACGGTCGTACCCTGTTCACCGTCAATGTCGGTGGCCAGGCCAAGTACTCCGACGGCTTCGGTCCGAAGGTGCAGGGCATCACCCATATTCCGTTCAACGACCTGGACGCGCTGAAAGCCGCCATCTCCGACAAGACCTGCGCGGTGATCCTCGAGCCGGTGCAGGGCGAGAGCGGCGTGCTGCCGGCCGACAAGGCCTACCTGGAAGGCGTGCGCAAGCTGTGCGACGACAACGGCGCGCTGCTGATCTTCGACGAAGTGCAGAGCGGCTTCGGCCGGACCGGCCACCTGTATGCCTACCAGCACTATGGCGTGACCCCGGACATCCTCTCCAGCGCCAAGAGCCTGGGCGGCGGCTTCCCGATCGGCGCCATGCTGACCACCGCGAAGATCGCTGAGCATCTGGTCGTCGGTACCCACGGCACCACCTACGGTGGCAACCCGCTGGCCTGTGCCGTTTCTGGCGCCGCCTTCGATGTGATCAATACTCCTGAAGTGCTCGAAGGCGTGCGCGCCAAGCACGAGCGCTTCAAGGCGCGCCTGGAGAAGATCGGCCAGGAATACGGCATCTTCACCCAGGTTCGCGGTCTCGGCCTGCTGATCGGCGCGGTGCTTTCCGACGCCTGGAAAGGCAAGGCCAAGGACGTCTTCAACGCCGCCGAGAAGGAAGGCGTGATGGTCCTGCAGGCCGGTCCGGACGTGGTTCGCTTCGCGCCCAGCCTGGTGATCGCCGATGCCGACATCGACGAAGGCCTGGATCGCCTCGAGCGCGCGGTCGCCAAGCTGACCCGCGGCTGAATCGCCGTACGGCGCCGGGAGTCTCCGGCGCCGGTTCGATCCGGCCGGACGTGGTCCGGCCGTTCTTAGCAGGCCCCGAATGCGTTGGCGCAGGCTGCGTCCTGCGCGCAACCCAGGGAGGGATGTTTCATGTGGTTTTGTCTGGATAGAGGAGTGACGCCATGCTGGTGATGCGCCCCGCCCAAGTGGCCGACCTGCAGCAGGTGCAGCGTCTCGCCGCGGACAGCCCGGTCGGCGTCACGTCGCTGCCGGACGACGCGGAACGATTGAAAGAGAAGATTCTTGCCTCGGAGGCCTCGTTCGCCGCCGAAGTCAGCTTCAACGGCGAAGAAAGCTACTTCTTCGTGCTCGAGGATACGCAGAGCGGGCGCCTGGTCGGCTGCTCGGCGATCGTCGCCTCGGCCGGCTTTTCCGAGCCGTTCTACAGCTTCCGCAACGAGACCTTCGTGCACGCCTCGCGCGAGCTGAAGATCCACAACAAGATCCATGTCCTCTCGCTGTGCCACGACCTCACCGGCAACAGCCTGCTGACCAGCTTCTACGTCGAGCGCGACCTGGTGAACACGCCCATCGCCGAGCTCAACTCCCGTGGTCGCCTGCTCTTCATGGCCAGTCATCCGGAGCGCTTCGCCGATGCTGTCGTCACCGAGATCGTCGGCTACAGCGACGAGCAGGGCGAGTCGCCGTTCTGGAATGCCGTCGGGCGCAACTTCTTCGACCTCAACTACAGCGAGGCCGAGAAGCTGTCCGGGCTGAAGAGCCGCACCTTCCTCGCCGAGCTGATGCCGCACTACCCTATCTACGTGCCGCTGCTGCCGGACGAGGCGCAAGAGGCCATGGGCCAGGTGCATCCGCGCGCGCAGATCACCTTCGACATCCTGATGCGCGAAGGCTTCGAGACCGACAACTACATCGACATCTTCGATGGCGGTCCGACCCTGCATGCGCGCACTTCGGGCATCCGTTCGATCGCCCAGAGCCGCCTGGTGCCGGTGCGCATCGGCGAAGTGCCGAAGGCGACCCGCAGCTACCTGGTCACCAACGGCCTGCTCCAGGACTACCGCGCGGTGGTCGCCGAGCTCGACTGGGTTCCCGGCAAGCCGGTCACCCTGAGTGCGGAAACCGCCGAGGCCCTGGGCATCGGCGAAGGCGCCAGCGTCCGCCTGGTGGCGGTCTAACCAGTTCCGGGGAATCCATATGATCGTTCGTCCTGTCACCAGCGCCGACCTGCCGGCCCTCTTCGATCTGGCGCGCAGCACCGGCACCGGGCTGACCACGCTGCCGGCCAACGAGCAGCGCCTGGCGCACCGCGTCAGCTGGGCCGAGAAGGCCTTCCGTGGCGAAGCCGAGCGCGCTGACGCCGACTACCTGTTCGTGCTCGAGAACGACGACGGCAAGGTCGTCGGCATCTCCGCCGTAGCTGGCGCAGTCGGCCTGCGCGAGCCCTGGTACAACTACCGCGTCGGCCTCACTGTCAGCGCCTCCCAGGAGCTGGGCATCCATCGCGAGATTCCCACGCTGTTCCTGGCCAACGACCTCACCGGGCAGTCCGAGCTGTGCTCGCTGTTCCTGCACGCCGATGCGCGGACCGGCCTCAACGGTCGACTGCTGTCCAAGGCGCGCTTCATGTTCATCGCCGAGTTCCGCGAACTGTTCGGCGACAAGGTGATCGCCGAGATGCGCGGCATGTCCGACGCTGCCGGCCGCTCGCCGTTCTGGGAAAGCCTGGGCCGGCACTTCTTCAAGATGGAGTTCAGCCAGGCCGACTACCTGACCGGCGTCGGCAACAAGGCCTTCATCGCCGAACTGATGCCGAAATTCCCGCTGTACACCTGCTTCCTCTCGGAAGAGGCGCGCAACGTGATCGGCCGCGTGCATCCGGACACCGAGCCGGCGCTGGCCATGCTCAAGGGGGAAGGCTTCAGCTACCAGGGCTACGTCGACATCTTCGACGCCGGCCCGGCCATCGAGGCGCCGACCGAGAAGATCCGTGCCATCGCCGACAGCCAGACGCTGGTGCTGGCCATCGGCACGCCGGGCGACGATGCCGAGCCGTACCTGATCCACAACCGCAAGCGCGAGGAGTGCCGCATCACCGCGGCGCCGGCGCGGGTCGCCGCCGGCTCCCTGGTGGTCGACGCGCAGACCGCCAAGCGCTTGCGTCTTGCCGCGGGCGCCTCGGTGCGCGCGGTGCCGCTGTCCGCCGGAAAACGCAGCTGATCCCGCGCGGATCGGAGGAGAACAAGAGATGACTACCCACTACATCGCCGGCCAGTGGCTGGCGGGCGAGGGCGAGACCCTGGAATCCCTCGACCCGGTCAGCCAGGCCGTGGTCTGGCACGGCCGTGGCGCCAGTGCCGCGCAGGTCGGCGCCGCAGTCGCGGCCGCCCGTGCGGCCTTCCCGGCCTGGGCTCGTCGCCCGCTGGAAGAGCGCATCGCCGTGCTGGAGGCCTTCGCTGCAACCCTCAAGGCGCGTAGCGACGAGCTGGCCCGGGCGATCGGCGAGGAAACCGGCAAACCGCTGTGGGAAGCGGCCACCGAAGTCACCAGCATGGTCAACAAGGTGGCCATCTCGGTGCAGGCTTATCGCGAGCGTACCGGGCTGAAGTCCGGCCCGCTGGCCGATGCCACCGCTGTGCTGCGGCACAAGCCGCATGGCGTGGTAGCCGTGTTCGGTCCCTACAACTTCCCCGGCCACCTGCCCAACGGGCACATCGTTCCGGCGCTGCTGGCCGGCAACGCGGTGATCTTCAAGCCCAGCGAGCTGACCCCCAAGGTCGCCGAGCTGACCGTGCGTGCCTGGATCGACGCCGGCCTGCCGGCCGGCGTGCTCAACCTGGTGCAGGGTGCCCGTGAAACGGGTGTCGCCCTGGCCGGCCATGCCGACATCGATGGCCTGTTCTTCACCGGCTCCAGCCGCACCGGCAACCTGCTGCACAGCCAGTTCGGTGGGCAGCCGCAGAAGATCCTGGCGCTGGAGATGGGCGGCAACAACCCGCTGATCGTCGACCAGGTGAAGGACGTCGAAGCTGCCGTCTACACCATCATCCAGTCCGCCTTCATTTCTGCTGGCCAGCGCTGCACCTGCGCGCGCCGCCTGCTGGTGCCCGCCGGCGAGTGGGGCGATGCCCTGCTGGCGCGCCTGGTGGCGGTGGCAGCGAGCATCAAGGTCGGCCGCTTCGACGAACAGCCGGCGCCGTTCATGGGCTCCGTGGTCTCGCTAGCCGCCGCCGAGCAACTGCTCAAGGCCCAGGCCAACCTGCTGGCCAAGGGCGCCGAAGCCCTGCTGGCGATGACCCAGCCGCAGCCGGGCGCTGCCCTGCTGACCCCGGGCATCCTCGACGTGACGGCGGTTGCCGATCGCCCGGACGAGGAATTCTTCGGCCCGCTGCTGCAGGTCATCCGCTACGCCGACTTCGACGCCGCCGTGCGTGAAGCCAACGCTACCCAGTACGGCCTGGCCGCCGGCCTGCTGTCGGATTCCCGCGAGCGTTTCGAGGACTTCCTTCTCGAGAGCCGCGCCGGCATCGTCAACTGGAACAAGCAGCTCACCGGCGCCGCCAGCAGCGCGCCTTTCGGTGGCATCGGCGCGTCGGGCAACCATCGACCGAGCGCCTACTACGCGGCCGACTATTGCGCCTATCCGGTCGCCTCGCTGGAAAGCGAAAGCCTCAGCCTGCCTGCAACCCTGACTCCGGGAGTGAGCCTGTGATGACTGCCTATGAAATGAACTTCGACGGTCTGGTCGGGCCGACGCACAACTACGGCGGGCTGTCCTACGGCAACGTCGCTTCGCAGAGCAACAGCCAGGCGGCTTCCAACCCGAAGGAAGCCGCCAAGCAGGGCCTGGCGAAGATGAAGGCGCTGATGGAGATGGGCTTCAAGCAGGGCGTGCTGGCCCCGCAGGAGCGCCCGGCAGTCGCCTCGCTGCGCGCGCTCGGCTTCTCCGGCACCGACGCCGAGGTAATCGCCAAGGCAGCGAAGGAAGCAATGCCTTTGCTCGCCGCGGTCAGCTCGGCCTCCTGCATGTGGACGGCCAACGCCGCAACTGTCAGCCCGAGCGCCGACACGGCAGACGGCCGCGTGCACTTCACCGCGGCCAACCTGAACTGCAAGTTCCACCGCTCCATCGAACACCCGGTCACCAGCCGCATCCTCGGCGCCATGTTCCGCGACGAGAAGCACTTCGCGCACCACGCCGCGCTGCCGGCGGTGGCGCAGTTCGGTGACGAAGGCGCGGCCAACCACACGCGCTTCTGCAAGTCCTACGGCGAAGCCGGTGTGGAGTTCTTCGTCTTCGGCCGCAGCGCCTTCGACAGTCGCTTCCCGGCGCCGCAACGCTATCCGGCGCGGCAGACCCTGGAGGCCTGCCAGGCGGTCGCCCGCCTGCACGGCCTGGGTGAGGAGGGCGTGGTCTACGCCCAGCAGAACCCGGCGGTGATCGACCAGGGCGTGTTCCACAACGACGTGATCTCCGTGGGCAACGGCGAAGTGCTGTTCCACCACGAAGATGCCTTCCTCGACACCGAGCGCGTGTTGGCCGAACTGCATGACAAGCTGGGCCGCCGTGGCGGGGGCGTGTCACCGTGGAAGACGCGGTACGTTCCTACCTGTTCAACAGCCAGCTGCTCAGCCGCGCCGATGGCAGCATGCTGCTGATCGTCCCGGAGGAGTGCCGCAAGAACGAACGCGTGTGGAACTACCTGTCGCGCCTGACCGCCGAGGACGGCCCGATCCGCGAGGTGAAGGTCTTCGATCTCAAGCAGAGCATGCAGAACGGCGGTGGCCCAGCCTGCCTGCGCCTGCGCGTGGCGCTCAACGACGCCGAGCTGGCGGCAGTGAACCCGGGCGTGATCATGACCCCGAGCCTTTACGACACCCTGGTCGCCTGGGTCGACAAGCACTACCGCGACCGTCTGTCCGAGGCCGACCTGGCCGACCCGCAATTGCTCGTGGAATGCCGGACGGCGTTGGATGAACTGAGCCAGATCCTTAAACTGGGCTCCGTCTATCCCTTCCAGATGAGTTGAGCACCATGACCACCGAAAGCCTCCCGCTAATTCTCGAAGACAACAAGGGCGAGCGCCGCGAGACCCACACTGCGCGCCTGGCCATTCGCCTGGAAGGGCGCGAACTGTGGCTGGAGGCCGACGGCAAGGGCGGTCTGCTGATCTACGCCGAGTCCTTCGAGGAGGACACCGAGGTGCCGCTGCTGGTGGTTCGTCCGCAGGCAGTCAATCAGCTCGGTCTGAGCCTGGAGCTGGAACCCGCCGAAGTCCACGAACATGGTCCAGACTGTGGATGTGACCACCACTGATCGCCGGAGCCGCCGCCCGCAGAGGGCGGTGGCTGCAAGGGAGACCCGCGCATGCTAGCACTGGGCAAGCTGCTCGACCTGACCCTCGTCGGTCGTGAACCGACCGAAAAAATCCAACTCACCGCCGACGGCACCCGCCTGCATTGGCTGGCTGAAGGCGCCCTCGAAGTGACCCCCGCCAGCGGTCGCGACAAGGGCCTGGACCTGCTGCTTTCTGCCGGTATCCACGGCAACGAGACGGCGCCGATCGAGCTGCTCGACCGGCTCATCCAGCGTATTGCCCGGGGTCATCTGAAGCCGGCGGTGCGTCTGCTGTTCCTGTTCGGCAATCCCGATGCCATGCGCCAGGGCGAGCGTTACCTGGAGCAGGACATCAACCGCCTGTTCTGCGGTCGTCACGAAGACGGCAGCGGCAGCGAGGCCCTGCGCGCTGCGGAGCTGGAGCGACTGGCGGCAGCCTTCTTCTCCCGTGACGGACGCCCGCGCCTGCACTACGACCTGCACACCGCGATCCGCGGCTCGAAGATCGAGCAGTTCGCCCTCTATCCCTGGAGCGAGGGCCGTGAGCATTCCCGTGCTGAGCTGGCCCGTCTGCGCCGCGCTGGTATCGATGCGGTGCTGCTGCAGAAAAAGACCGGCATCACCTTCAGCTCCTACACCTACAGCCAGCTCGAGGCCGAGGCCTTCACCCTGGAACTGGGCAAGGCGCGGCCGTTCGGGCAGAACCAGACGGTCAACCTGGAGCGCCTCGAAGGGATGCTGGAGTCGCTCGTTGACGGCAGCGAGGCGGCGTCCAGTGATGCCGGGCTAGACGGCCTGCAGCTGTTCGCCGTGTCGCGCGAGGTGATCAAGCACAGCGACCACTTCCGCCTGCACCTGGACGATGCGGTGGATAACTTCACCGAGCTGGACCACGGCTACCTGCTGGCCGAGGACATCGGCGGCACCCGCTGGATTGTGGAAGAGCAGGGCGCCCGTATCATCTTCCCCAATCCGCGGGTGAAGAACGGGCTGCGCGCCGGCATCCTGGTAGTCCCCACCGAGCTCTGACTCCTTCCGCAGGAGCGGATCTCATCCGCGAATCGCGCCGGTCCTTCCGGCCATCGCGGACAAGGTCCGCTCCTACGCTCAGCTTGCCTTGTCCCTGGGGCATCAAGCGCATAGCATCGGGCTCCTTTCCCGTTTCCCAGGAGCCCGTCATGTCCGTCATCGATCTTCGCAGCGATACCGTCACCCTGCCGACCACCGGCATGCGCGAAGCCATGGCCCGGGCCGAGCTGGGCGATGACGTCTACGGCGAAGACCCGACCGTCAACCGCCTGGAGGCGACCCTGGCCGAGCGCCTGGGCTTCGAAGCCGGGCTCTTCGTGCCGACCGGCACCATGAGCAACCTGCTCGGGCTGATGGCGCACTGTGGCCGTGGCGACGAATACATCGTCGGCCAGCAGGCGCATACCTATAAATATGAAGGCGGCGGCGCTGCCGTACTCGGCTCCATCCAGCCGCAGCCCATCGACGGCGAAGCGGACGGCTCGCTCGACCTGGCCAAGGTCGAGGCGGCGATCAAGCAGGACGACTTCCACTTCGCCCGCACCCGCCTGCTGGCGCTGGAAAACACCATGCAGGGCAAAGTTCTACCGCAGTCCTACCTGGCTGCTGCGCGCGAGATGACTCGCCGCCGTGGCCTTGGCCTGCACCTGGACGGCGCTCGTCTGTACAACGCTGCGGTGAAGCTTGGCGTCGATGCCGGCGAGATCACCCGTTATTTCGACTCGGTTTCCGTGTGCCTGTCCAAGGGCCTGGGGGCCCCGGTGGGCTCGGTTCTGTGCGGCAGCACCGAGCTTATCGGCAAGGCCCGGCGCCTGCGCAAGATGGTCGGCGGCGGCATGCGCCAGGCTGGCGGGCTGGCGGCAGCCGGGCTTTATGCGCTGGACCACCAGGTCGAACGCCTGGCCGAGGACCACGTCAACGCCGAAACCCTGGGGCGCGAACTGGCCGGGCTGGGCTACGGCATCGAGCCGGTGCAGACCAACATGGTCTACGTCGACATCGGCGCTCAGGCCTCGGCCCTGGGGGCATTCCTTGGTGAGCGCGGCATCCGCGTCAGCCCAGCGCCGCGTCTGCGCCTGGTCACCCACCTGGACGTGAAAGGTACGGACATTCCGCATATCGTCGAAGCTTTTGCCGCCTTTCGTCGCAACTGAGCCCCATCTGCGTCGCGATAGGCATCAACTATCGCGCAAAGACACTACAACCTTGAGCCGGGGCCGATATAATGCGGCCCTTTGCCGGCGATTCGTGGCCGCATTTTTCCGTGGAAGAACCTATGAAAAGCGCTGAAATCCGTGAAGCCTTCCTCCGCTTCTTCGAAGAGAAGGGGCATACCCGCGTAGCGTCGAGTTCGCTGATTCCGGCGAACGACCCGACCCTGCTGTTCACCAACGCCGGCATGAACCAGTTCAAGGACTGCTTCCTCGGCCTGGAAAAACGCGCCTACACCCGCGCCACCACCAGCCAGAAGTGTGTCCGCGCCGGCGGCAAGCACAACGACCTGGAAAACGTCGGCTACACCGCGCGCCACCACACCTTCTTCGAAATGCTGGGCAACTTCAGCTTCGGCGACTACTTCAAGCGCGACGCCATCACCTACGCCTGGGAGTTCCTGACCTCCGAAAAGTGGCTGAACCTGCCGAAGGAAAAGCTCTGGGTCACCGTCTACGCCAGCGATGACGAGGCCTACGACATCTGGACCAAAGAGGTCGGTATCCCGGCAGAGCGCATGGTGCGCATCGGCGACAACAAGGGCGCTCCCTACGCATCGGACAACTTCTGGGCGATGGGCGACACCGGTCCTTGTGGTCCGTGCACCGAGATCTTCTTCGACCATGGCGCCGACATCTGGGGCGGCCCGCCCGGCTCGCCGGAAGAAGACGGCGACCGTTACATCGAGATCTGGAACAACGTGTTCATGCAGTTCAACCGCACCGCAGACGGCGTCATGCACCCGCTGCCGGCGCCGAGCGTTGACACCGGCATGGGCCTGGAGCGCATCAGCGCCGTGCTGCAGCACGTCCACTCGAACTACGAGATCGACCTGTTCCAGAGCCTGCTGAAAGCTTCCGCCGACGCCGTTGGCTGCGCCAACGACGACGCGCCTTCGCTGAAGGTGGTCGCGGACCACATCCGTTCCTGCAGCTTCCTGATCGCCGACGGCGTGCTGCCGTCGAACGAAGGTCGCGGCTACGTGCTGCGCCGTATCATCCGTCGCGCCTGCCGCCACGGCAACAAGCTGGGCGCCAAGGGCAGCTTCTTCCACAAGATCGTCGCCGCGCTGGTTGGCGAGATGGGCGAAGCCTTCCCCGAGCTGAAACAGCAGCAGGCGCACATCGAGCGCGTGCTGAAGACCGAAGAAGAGCAGTTCGCCAAGACCCTGGAGCAGGGCTTGAAGATCCTCGAGCAGGACCTGGGCGAGCTGAAGGGCAGCGTCATCCCCGGCAACGTGGTGTTCAAGCTGTACGACACCTACGGCTTCCCGGTCGACCTGACCAACGACATCGCCCGCGAGCGCAGCCTGACCATCGACGAGGAAGGTTTCGAGCGCGAGATGGAGGCCCAGCGCGAGCGCGCCCGCTCCGCCAGCGCCTTCGGCATGGACTACAACAGCCTGGTCAAGGTCGACGGCGACACCCGCTTCCTCGGCTACCAGGGCGTTTCCGGCGCCGGCCAGATCATCGCGCTGTTCAAGGACGGCAAGGCTGTCGAGACGCTGGCTGAAGGCGAGCAGGGCGTGGTCGTCCTCGACCAGACCCCGTTCTACGCCGAATCCGGCGGCCAGGTCGGCGATTGCGGCTACCTCGCCGGCGCCGGCGTGCGCTTCGACGTGCGCGACACCACCAAAGCCGGTGGCGCCCACCTGCACCACGGTGTGGTCGCCCAGGGCAGCCTGGCTGTTGGCGCTGCTGTGAAAGCCGAAGTCGACGCCTCGGTACGCCAGGCGACTGCGCTGAACCACTCGGCCACCCACCTGCTGCACTCCGCGCTGCGCCAGGTGCTGGGCGATCACGTTCAGCAGAAGGGTTCGCTGGTCGACAGTCAGCGTCTGCGCTTCGACTTCAGCCACTTCGAGGCGATCAAGCCAGAGCAGCTGAAGCAGCTGGAAGACATCGTCAACGCCGAAGTCCGCAAGAACAGCGAAGTCGAGACCGAAGAGACCGACATCGACACCGCCAAGGCCAAGGGCGCCACGGCGCTGTTCGGCGAGAAATATGGCGACCAGGTTCGCGTGCTGACCATGGGCGGCGGTTTCTCCGTCGAGCTGTGCGGCGGTACCCACGTGTCCCGTACCGGTGACATCGGCCTGTTCAAGATCACCAGCGAAGGTGGCGTGGCCGCTGGCGTGCGCCGCATCGAAGCGGTGACCGGTGCTGCCGCGCTGGCCTACCTCAACGGTGCCGAAGAGCAGCTCAAGGAAGCGGCCAGCCTGGTCAAGGGCAGCCGTGACAACCTGCTGGACAAGCTCTCCGGGCTGATCGAACGCAATCGCCAGCTGGAGAAGGAGCTCGAGCAGCTGAAAGCCAAGGCCGCCAGCGCAGCAGGCGACGACCTGGCCGGTTCGGCTGTCGACGTGGCTGGCGTGAAAGTCCTGGCTGCACGTCTCGACGGTCTGGATGGCAAAGCGCTGCTGGCGCTGGTCGACCAGCTGAAGAACAAGCTGGGCAGCGGCGTCATCCTGCTCGGCGGTGTGTTCGAGGAGAAAGTGGTGCTGGTTGCCGGCGTGACCCAGGACCTGACCGCCAAGCTCAAGGCTGGCGACCTGATGAAGCAGGCTGCAGCGTCCGTAGGCGGCAAGGGCGGTGGTCGTCCGGACATGGCCCAGGGCGGCGGCACCGAAGCCGGCAAGCTGGACGAAGCGCTGGCGCTGGCGAAGACCTTCGTCGAACAGGCTGGCTAAAACCTCGAAAACCAAGGTCCGCAGCGCGTCCGGCGGACCTTGGCAGCATGCAGCGATGCATGTTAAATGGGCGCCCTTCAGGAATCAGGCGGCTTTGAAATGGCTTTGATCGTACAGAAATTTGGAGGGACCTCCGTCGGCACCGTCGAGCGAATCGAGCAGGTGGCCGAGAAGGTGAAGAAATTCCGCGAAGCGGGGGATGACATCGTCGTGGTGGTTTCCGCCATGAGCGGCGAGACCAACCGCCTGATTGGCCTGGCCAAGCAGATCATGGAGCAACCGGTTCCGCGCGAACTGGACGTCATGGTCTCCACCGGCGAGCAGGTCACCATCGCCCTGCTGAGCATGGCCCTGATCAAGCGCGGTGTGCCGGCGGTCTCCTACACCGGCAACCAGGTGCGCATCCTGACCGACAGCGCGCACACTAAAGCACGCATCCTGAGCATCGACGACGCGAACATCCGTGCCGACCTCAAGGCCGGTCGCGTGGTTGTAGTCGCCGGTTTCCAGGGCGTCGACGAACACGGCAACATCACCACCCTCGGCCGTGGTGGCTCCGATACCACGGGCGTGGCCCTGGCTGCGGCGCTGAAGGCCGACGAGTGCCAGATCTATACCGACGTCGATGGCGTCTACACCACCGATCCGCGCGTAGTGCCGCAGGCTCGCCGACTGGACAAGATCACCTTCGAAGAGATGCTGGAAATGGCCAGCCTCGGTTCCAAGGTGCTGCAGATCCGCTCGGTGGAGTTCGCCGGCAAGTACAACGTTCCGCTGCGCGTGCTGCACAGCTTCCAGGAGGGTCCGGGCACCCTCATTACCCTTGATGAAGAGGAATCCATGGAACAGCCGATCATCTCCGGCATCGCCTTCAACCGCGACGAAGCCAAGCTGACCATCCGTGGCGTACCGGATACTCCCGGCGTGGCCTTCAAGATCCTTGGTCCGATCAGCGCGGCGAACATCGAAGTCGACATGATCGTGCAAAATGTTTCGCACGATAACACCACCGACTTCACCTTCACCGTCCATCGCAACGACTACCTCGCCGCTCTGGAAATCCTCAAGCAGACCGCCGCCAACATCGGTGCGCGCGAAGCTACTGGCGACACCAACATCGCCAAGGTTTCCATCGTCGGTGTCGGTATGCGTTCCCACGCTGGCGTTGCCAGCCGCATGTTCGAGGCACTGGCCAAGGAGACCATCAACATCCAGATGATCTCCACTTCGGAAATCAAAGTTTCCGTGGTCATCGAGGAGAAGTATCTGGAGCTCGCGGTACGTGCCCTGCACACCGCATTCGAGCTCGACGCTCCGGCCCGTCAGGGCGAGTAAGAGCAGGTTATGCAAAAGGCGCGGCTAATCCCGCGCCTTTTGTCGTTTTTGATCGGGGCGTAGGAACTTTCATTCCCAGCGGACTGGTCAATACTTGGGTGAAGGAGCACACACTTGATTTTCGTGGCTCCGCCGCCATTTCTTTTTTGCAGACTGCTTATCCGAAACACGTAAGGAGAAAGGAATGCTGATTCTGACTCGCCGGGTCGGAGAGACCCTGATGGTTGGTGATGACGTCACTGTGACCGTGCTGGGCGTCAAGGGAAATCAGGTGCGCATCGGTGTGAATGCGCCGAAGGAAGTCGCGGTGCACCGCGAAGAGATCTACCAGCGGATCCAGAAAGAAAAAGATCAAGAACCAAACCATTAATTTTTCTCAAATTTTTCCTTTGCAAACGGGGAAAACATGGTTATCATGCGCCCCGTGTTGCGGAGAGGTGGCCGAGTGGCCGAAGGCGCTCCCCTGCTAAGGGAGTACACCTCAAAAGGGTGTCGGGGGTTCGAATCCCCCCCTCTCCGCCATTTGCACGCTCTGGTGTGAATGCGATGTCAGGTAGCTAAGCTACTGAAAAGATTGAAAAATCTTGTTGACAGAGCGAAATGTTCAAACTAGAATTTGCGCCCTCATCAGCGCACTCATAGCTCAGCTGGATAGAGTACTCGGCTACGAACCGAGCGGTCGGAGGTTCGAATCCTCCTGAGTGCGCCACATACGAAAGGGCCTGCAGAAATGCAGGCCCTTTTTCTTTGCGCCGATTTTTTCTCCTAGCGCTTTTTCTTCGCCGATCCCTTCACACAGCCGAACTCGTCGAAGGTCACACTGCGCTGTGCCTTGCCCGGACGGGCGTGGTAGATGTAGCGGGTGCGACTGTCGGTTTGGGCAACCCTATCGGGCTTGCCAAGGGCGTTTTCCACATCGGCGCGGGTCATGCCGGTCCTGATCCGGCCCTGAATGATCGCTGTGCGGCGTTCGCTCTCGTCGAGCAGGTTGCCGCATCCATCCTGGCGTTCCCCGACAATGGTCAGTGCTGGGCGTTCTTCGGCTGTCGTGCGCTTTGTCGCGCGTGGCGCCTTCGGGCGGGCGAGGGGTACCGGTTTGCCGCTTCCAGGTGTTGGGTTGAAGGCTTCCTGCAGGTTCTGCAACTGATCTGGCGGGCAACCATGCTGGCTGAAGGTCAGGTGTCCGTCTGCCGACTCGCAGCGGTAAAGCGTCGCTGCTTGGCATTCCAGGGCTGTTCCGATTGTTAAGGCGAGGGCTATCCATCGTGGGTGGGGGTTGCACATATTCGGTCCTCATTGCCGAGCCTGCGCGCAGCTTATCCGCGACCCTGAAAGCGAATTCTCCGAGTGCCCTGAGTGAGACTTCCGGCGTCGCATTTGCTGAGTGAGAGACCTGCGAGCTTTTTCGTGCAAGCGATTGTTATATCCGTGTTTTTGTGACGCGAAAGCCGCAACTGAGTGTTATCATTCCCTCTATCTGCCCGACATGGGCGCGTGGGCACACCACCATGGACTTACCCAGTAGTTACTCCGAACCTCGATTGCCTGAACACGACCTGATGTTTTAAGCCCCCACGCGCTCCGCCGCTGGGGGTGGAGCCGTGCCATGACTGAAGTAGAAGCCAAAAAGCCGCAGGAAAGCCTGCAGGACCGCCTGAACCAGGTGGTCGAACTGCTGAACAAGCACAAGCTGGTTGAAGACCTGGCGCACCGCCAGGAAGGCCAGCACCAGGGGCTCGTCGAGAACCTGGTCCACCGGCAGAACCTCGCCGAGCTCCAGCGCAAGCTGGACGACCTGCACCCCGCCGACATCGCCCACATCCTCGAGTCCCTGCCGCTGGACGACCGCCTGACGGTCTGGCAGTTGGTCAAGGCCGAGCGCGACGGCGACATCCTTCTCGAAGTATCCGACGCCGTCCGCGAGACGCTGATCGCCGACATGGACGATCACGAGATCCTCGCCGCGGCCAAGGAGATGGACGCCGACGAACTCGCCGACCTCGCGCCGGAACTGCCGCGCGACGTGGTCCACGAACTGATGGAAACCCTCGATGCGCAGCAGCGCGAGCGTGTTCGCTCTGCGCTGTCGTACGAGGAAGACCAGGTCGGCGCGCTCATGGACTTCGAGATGGTCACCATCCGCGACGACGTCAGTCTGGAAGTGGTCCTGCGCTATCTGCGTCGCTTGAAGGAGTTGCCGGGCCACACCGACAAGCTCTTCGTGGTCGACTACGACGGCGTGCTCAAGGGCGTGCTGCCGATCAAGCGCCTGCTGGTCAACGATCCGGACAAGGACGTGGCGGAGGTCATGGCTACCGACCCGGTAACCTTCCAGCCCGACGAAGACGGCTACGACGCGGCCCAGGCGTTCGAGCGTTACGACCTGATCTCCGCGCCTGTCGTGGACAAGAACGGCAAGCTGATCGGCCGTCTGACCATCGACGAGATGGTCGACCTCATCCGCGAGGAAAGCGAAAGCGAAGTGCTGAGCATGGCCGGTCTGCGCGAGGAGGAGGACATCTTTGCCTCGGTGTGGAAGTCGGTACGCAACCGCTGGACCTGGCTGGCCACCAACCTCATCACGGCCTTCATCGCCTCGCGCGTGATCGGCCTGTTCGAAGGCTCCATCGAGAAGCTGGTGGCGCTGGCTGCGCTGATGCCGATCGTTGCCGGCATCGGCGGCAACTCCGGCAACCAGACCATCACCATGATCGTCCGTGCCATCGCACTGGATCAGGTGCAGGCCAGCAATGCCTCAAGGCTGCTGCGCAAGGAAGTAGGCGTCTCCCTGGTCAACGGCCTGGTATGGGGCGGCGTGATCGGTATCGTTGCCTACTACCTCTACGGCAACTGGGAGCTTGGCCTGGTGATGACCGCGGCCATGACGCTCAACCTGCTGCTTGCGGCCATGGCCGGTGTGATCATCCCGATGACCCTGCTGCGCATGGGGCGCGACCCGGCGATGGGCTCCAGCGTGCTGATCACCGCGATGACCGACAGCGGTGGCTTCTTCATCTTCCTGGGGCTGGCCACGCTGTTCCTCATGTAGCCTCCAAGGCTGCAAGCGAACCGCCTTCGGGCGGTTTTTGCTTTTTGGGGGCGCTAGGTGGGTGCCAAGTCGGTGAAAGCTTCTCAAAGGCCGGTGAAATGCAGCAGGGATCATCACGGTAGTGTTCCTGCCATAGAACCTCTCCCGCTCATCAACAAGACCGCGACGATGTGCCCGGTCACCGTGCAGGCGGGTGACGCGGTTATCGCCGCTGCACGCAAGGCTCCTGATGTCATCGATCATCTGGGATGCGATCGAACCTGCTCGCCGTGCGTCTCGACGTGACGAGCGAAAGCGAGTCCTATCAGGCCGTCATGGGCCAGGTCTTCGAACGGGTAGGTCAGTCCGCAGCCGCCATGTCGGCGTCTGTCTAGTCCTGAAATAGGTTTACACCTCTCAGGCCATGCTCCAGACCTCAGAACGCCCGATGCACCGCATCGGGCGTTTTGTATTTCAGGGCCAGGTGAGGGCGCTCGCGGTTATAGATGTCGACGGCTTCACGCACCATGCGGCGCGCCTGCGCGAGGTCGGCGGGAGGATGCTCCAGCAACTCGTTCTTCAGGATGCCGTTGACGCGCTCAGCCAGCGCATTCTGGTAACAGTCGTAGCCGTCGGTCATCGAGCAGATTGCTCCGTGCTGCGCGTGCAGGCGTTGGTAAAGCCCCGAGCAGTACTGAATTCCTCGGTCGGAGTGATGCACCAGGGGTTCCTGCGTCGTGCGGCGCCGCAGGGCCTGGCTGTAGGCATGGGCCACCGACTCGGCGTGCAGGCTGTCGTGGACGTGATGGCCGACGATCTTGCGCGAATAGGCGTCGGTGACCAGGCTCAGGTACAGCGGGCCGCTCTGGCTGGGCAGATAGGTGATGTCGGCAACCCAGACGCGCTCCGGCGCATCGGGCAAGACCTGTTGCGGCCCTGGCTTGAGCAGATTGGGATGGCGATGGAACCGGTGAAAACTGTGGGTGGTCTTGTGGTACGCCCGCTTGGGTCGAACCAGCAGGCGGTGCTCGGCCAGCACCCGGAACAGGCGATCGCGCCCAACTCGCAACGCGGCTTCCGCTTGCTGCTGCAACAGATAATGCAGCTTGCGTGCTCCCAGGCGCGGCTGACGCATCCGTACCTGCCGCACGAACTGGGCGATCTGTCGATCCTGCTGGCTGCGCTGATCCGCCGCCCGGTTGCGCTGGTAGTACGCCTGGCGGCTGATGCCCATGAACTGGCAAGCCCTGCTAACACTCAGCGCTTGGACTTGCCTTTGCGTGAGGACTTGCCGGGACGCTTTTTTACGATCGAAACGCCGTAGTCATTCTTCAGCACATTCACCACGGCCTCGAAGAACTGCGCCTTCTGGCTCATCACCTCAAGCTGCTGCTCGAGTTCCTTGATGCGTTGTTCCGGGGTCAATGGCAATTTCGGGGTATTCATATCCGGGCTCCGAGCCTTTCGAAGGGAGGCGCCCTGGTTCCAGTCCTGCCGGCCATGCTTGCGTAACCACACCAGCACCGTCGAGCGGCCCTGGATGCCATAGCGGGCCTGAGCCTCCTTGTAGCTCATTTCTCCTTTTTCGACCTGGTCGACCACCGCCAGTTTAAAAGCCAGCGTGTAATCACGCTGGCTGCGACGAACACCTTCTGCCATCGGGGGCTCTCCTGAAATAAGGGCGAAGGTGTAAACCTTATTCAGGACGGGACAGTCCAACGAAAAAAGCCGGCGCTGGGCCGGCTTTTTCGGGGTGAAGGCGATCAGCCTTCGTTTTGCGCCATTTCCGCATCGTGCGCGATCAGCGCGATCAGCGCGTTCTGCTGGCGATGGGTCAGTTGGCGGAAGCGTTGCAGCAGCTCGCGCTCGTGCAGGCTGAGCTCGGGGCTGTCCAGGCGCAGGTTCATGTGGTCCTGCAGGGCGCCCTCTTGCAGCAGGCTCTGCTCCAGGCGGGCGATGATCTCCGAGTTCATGCTGCGATGGTGGCCGCGGGCGACCTCGGCGATGCGTTCACGCATGCCTTCGGGCAGGCGGACAACGAATTTGTCAGCGGTGCGACTGGAGTAGGAGGGGGTTGCCTGTTTCAGTGGGCGCATACAATAAACCTGTAAGTCAGGGAAACGGTGCCAGGGCTATGTTCGAGTCCCTTGGACAGCGAAATCCGTCGGCCGTTCAGCGCAGAGTCAGTGTTCTGGTGAATAACCAATTACTTGACGTCAATTCTGCGACGTATTTTGCTTTCGATGAAGGCTAATTGCCAGCACCAATCGTCCGAAATGCGAGCCTATCGGCAGAACTTTCTTTCGATTGGTTAATGACACCTTGAGACACGTTATTGAGATTAGTCCATGTCCAAGGGCTCAGCTGCCATTGCGCCAGCATTCTACGGGCTAAAAACGGCATTTCCCGCGTTGGATGAAATGATGGCACAGTGCGGGCGCCGGTGCAGCCCGGCAAAATCGGCGGCTTTTCTCATTGCTACATCTCCCGAGGGTATGATGCACGCCGTTCGCCAGGCACTCGGCGGATGCGGGCAGAGAAGAAATGACGGGCAGACTGATCTATCTGATGGGACCTTCGGGGGCGGGCAAGGACAGCCTGTTGCAAGCGGCTGCGCGGCCCCTGGCCGATCACGGCGCGCACATCGTGCGGCGGGTGATCACACGCTCGGCCGAGGCGGTTGGCGAGGATGCCGAGGCGGTCACGCCTGAGGCCTTTGCCGAGCGCGAAGCGACCGACGCCTTCGCCATGAGCTGGCGCGCCAACGGGCTGTGCTACGGCATTCCGCGACAAATAGACGCGTGGCTCGCGCAAGGCAAGGCGGTGCTGGTGAATGGCTCGCGCGGATACCTGGCTGAGGCACGCCGACGTTATCCGGACTTGCTTGCCGTATTGCTCAAGGTCGAACCGGAGGTGCTCCGGAAACGTCTTCTGGCGCGTGGACGCGAGTCGCTGGACGAGATCGAAGCGCGCCTGGCCCGCAATGCCTCGTTCGCCGAAGGGTTGCAGGGACCGCTGGTGGTGTTGGACAACTCGGCCGCACTGGAAGATTGCGTGCAGCGCCTGCTGGTCCTTGTGGCAAGCACTGCGGCTATCAGTCCAGAGACAACGAGAGGCTGACACCGTGGGCACTAAAGCCCATGGCCGCATAAAAGCGATGGGCGGCTTCGCGTTGCAGATGACTGGACAGCGCCAGCTTGTAGCAACCCCACTCTCGCGCCTGTTCCACCGCTCGGCGAATCAACGCCTGGCCGACTCCCTGGCCGCGTGCGCGGCTGTCCACCACCATGTCTTCCAGCACTGCGGAACGGGCGAAGTTGTGCGCGATATGTTCGATCAGGTGCAGGCTGCATGTGCCCAGCAGGGTGCCGTCGCGCTCGGCGACCAGGGTAAGGGTTTGCGTTCCCGGCTGTTCCAGGCAGCGAGCCAGTCGCAGCGTATCCAGCGGGGGCTCGTCATTGCCGAGTTGCTGCAGCAGCGCTGCCAGGGCCACGGCGTCGCTACCCTCGGCGGAGCGCACGTCAAAGGTGGCAAGCGGCGAGTCGGGAATCAACGGGTGTGAGCTGTGGCTGTCCTGGGTCATCTGCGCATTCCACGGGAGAGCACGATTTCGCCCTGTGCGGCCTGCCGGCGGCATGACAAATCCGTCGACGCTGGTTAACATGCCGACCCGGTCGCCACCAGGCGTACTGCTCCTCGGCGTGTCCCCATAGTTCAATGGATAGAATAAGCCCCTCCTAAGGGCTAGATACTGGTTCGAATCCAGTTGGGGACGCCATCCCGCCCGTTCTTCTGCGTCTCTCCCTCACGCCGCGTATGTGAAGCGGTTCTTGCCGTTGTGCTTGGACTCGTACAGGGCCTTGTCGGCCTTGATCAGCGCCTGGCTAAGGCTGTCGCAGGGGCCCAACAGGGCGAGGCCGATGCTCACCGTCACCGGCGGTTCACTGGGCGCCTCGCGTACCTGGCGGCAGAGTTCGTCCACCGCCTGTTCGGCTTCCAGGCGCGTCAGCCCGCACAGGTAGATGCCGAATTCCTCGCCGCCCAGGCGGGCGAACTCATGGCCATTCATCACGTGCTTCAACTGCCGGCCGACATGCTTGAGCACCTCGTCGCCGATGTCGTGGCCGAAGCGGTCGTTGACCTTCTTGAAATCGTCGACGTCGACCATCGCCAGGTACTGGCGCCGTTCGCCGGCGTCCTGCATCTGTCGCTCGACGTTGAGCATGAAGGCGCGGCGGTTGGGTATCTCCGTCAGCACGTCGATGTACGCCTGGTCCAGCAGCAGCTTGGCCATGGCGAAGTTGCGTAGCCTGGCCTCCCGGGTGTGGTGGAAGTTGTAGGAAATGATGCCGGTGAAGAACAGCCAGTAGCTGATCAGCAGGGTCATGCGGAAGGGGCCGACTTCCATCGAGCCGAAGATCGGCGACAGCAGCAGCCAGTCCAGCGCCATCACGCCGGCGAAGGCCCAGGTCCGCAGCGGCAGGATCGAGGCGCAATAGAGCATTGCCGAGGCGCTCAGGGTCGCCCAGACCGGCTGCAGGATCACCGGCAAGCCATCGATGATCAGCCGTAGGCCGATACCGTAGCTGAGCGCGAAGACCAGGTTGAACAGGTCGAACTGCCAGGCCTTGCGGATGCCTTGCAGGATGGCCAGCTGCGCGTAGAGCAGGACCAGGGCGAACACCGAATACAGGGTGAAGCCCTGGCCGCCCTGGAAGCTCACGATCAGGTCAAAGAGGAACCAGATGCCGATGCTGATGGCGTAGATCAGAAGGCAGAAGCTGTGCTGCCGCTCGTACTCGTACTGCTGGAATTCCTGGCGCAGCGCTGCCGTGATGGGGCGCTGCAGGGCTTCTTGTTCGACGGTCTTGAACATGTCGGTGGGCGTCGTGCCTTGCGGGATTCGGGGTCAGGGGTGGGCGCTGCTCCTGTGTGCTTCGAGCAGGACTGCGGCCCATGGCCGATAGCGTAGCTCGAACGATGCCCGAGGGTGACAGGTACTGCCGATGGTTTCTGGTGCTGCCGGCTCTGCGCGGAAGGGCTGGCCAGGCGCGCTGGTCTGGCGGAAGGCTTCGTCGACCACGCCGATGCTGCAGGGCAGGGCGCTGGCGTAGGCCGCGCGTACCGGTGCCGGCAAGCTGCCGGTGCCGGTTCCGTCCTGCCACCAGACTTGTATGCCGAGGCCGGCGATGTCCTGCAGCCAGGCGGCATAGACCGTCGGCGCGAGCTTGCCGGCGCTGAAGGCGCTGAGCTGCAGTGGCGCATCCAGCTGGCCGGCGAAATCCTTGAGCTGGCGCTGCAGGCTCTGGCGGCGGCCGGCGTCGAGGAAGTGCAGGTCGTCCAGCTCCATGGGCATGTACCAGGCCGACAGCGGTAATTGCCAGTCGCGGCGGAGGATGCGCTGTTGGGTCAGCGAGCGGCCCAGCTGGTATTGCCAGTAGCTCTCCAGCCCGGGGCCGTCCAGCTCGCTCAGGCGTTGGTAGTAGGCCGGGTCCATGTACAGGCCGAGCACCAGCTGCAGCCCGGCTGCGTGGGCCTTTTTCAGCGACTGCGCCAGCCAGCCGTGCGGGCCGCCGAAGTCTTCGGTGCCATAGGCGCTCCATTGCACGATCAGCGTGTGTACGCCCTGTCTGGCGGTGGCTTGCCAGAGCTGTTGCCATTGTTCCGCAGAGAGCGCGGCATCGGCGTTCAGCGGCTGGTAGAACAGGCTTTCCTCGGCTCGCACTGCACTGGCGAATGTGCAGAGCAGGGCCAGGACGAACAGGAAGCGGCGCATCAGAAATTCACCTCCACACCGACCAGCCAGCCGTTGGCCTGTTCGTACAGGTTGCCGCCCAGGCCGAGCTGGTACTCGCTGCGCACCGTCACGTGCGCGCGGTAGGCGTTGTAGCGATCCTCGCCGTACCAGTACTGCCAGCGCAGGCCGACGCCGCTGCGCAGGTCCTGGCGCCAGTCGTTGCTCGGGTCTTGCGCGGAGAACTCGCCGAAGCCGTAGGGCATGAGCGTCTGTGGCGATTGCGTGGGCAGCTTCCAGGCGTGCCCCTGCTGGTAGCGCGAGACCCACTGGTGGTCGCCGGCGTGGGTCCACCACGCGGCATCGAGGTAGAGGAAGCGCTCGTCCCACTGGTCCTCGTCGACGCGCCAGTCGTTGCGGTACTTGCCCTGGTCGAGGAAGGACGCGGTGGCGCGCAGGAGGAAGTCGCTGCTGGTCTGGCCGTCGCGCTCGTGGTCGCGGATGCCTTTGTTGACCTTGTCGGGAGAGAGCAGGTCGTGCAGGTGCAGGCCGTCGAACACGCTCTCGTCCACCGAGTTCTGCTTGTACAGCTCGCTGTAGAGGTTGAGGTTGTAGTCGCCGAACGGCTTGTAGCGCAGGCCGACGCCGGTGGCAACGAAGCGGCCGTAGCGGTCGCGCTCGTCGCCGCCGACCAGGGCGCGGCCGTAGATCGACAGGCTGCTGCCGTTGCGTGTCGGTTCCTCGCCCAGGGCGTGGTCCCAGACGGCCATCTGCACGTTCTGCGCGCGGGCGCGGCGTTGCTGCCCGGTGCTGCCGTCGTCGCGGATGAAGTCGTTGGTCGAAGTGCCGGCCGGCGACCAGGTGCTGGCCAGGGTCAGGTTGTCGCGCTGGGACAGCGTCTGGTGGGCGCGGCGCTGGCGGAAGCGCCGCTCTTCCAGGCTGCCGTAGTCGTCGTCGCCGGCCACCGGGGCCTGTTCCAGGTCGATGACGCGGCGCAGCTCGCTGCGTGCGGCGGCGCTGTCTTCGGCTTCGTCGTAGCGCCAGGCGAGGGTCTCGCCCAGGCGATAGTCCTCGGGGTAGTCGCGGGTGGCGCGCTGCAGGTAGGGGATGGCCTGGCGGCGCTCCTCGGGTGTCGCTGCGCCGGCCAGGCGCATGCCGTAGTCGGCGCGATAGCGCGGGTTGTCCGGTTCGCGGCGCACCGCCTCGGCCAGCCAGGCGGTGCTCTGTGCGCTGTCGCCAGCGAGTTGAGCCGTGCCGGCGGCGGCGTAGAAGTGCGCGGCCTCGGGCTGGTTCTGCAGGGCCTGGCGCTGGCGGGCGAGGGCTTCCCGATAATCCTTGCGGCCTGCTGCGATGTTCGCGCCCAGAGCCCAGTCATCCGCGCCGCGGCGCTTGGCTTGTTGCCAATAGCGCTCGGCAGCGGCGTTGTCCTGCACGGCCAGGGCATCGCGGGCGGCGGTAAGGCGCGCGCTGTCATCCAGTTCGGCGTCGGGAACGCTGCGCCAGATGCGCAGGGCGCCGGCCGGGTCGCCAGCGGCGTCCAGCGCATAGGCCAGCGGCAGCCGTGCGGCGGAGTCGCCCTTGGCCAGGGCGCCCTGGTAGTAGACCACCGCGCTGCCCGGCTGGCCGGGCATGGCGCAGCGGCCGAGGGCGCGCAAGTCGCCCGCGGAGGTCGGACTGGCGCCGATCTGGCGCTGCACGATGTCGCAGTGACCGCCCTCGGCCAGGCGGGCGACCAACGGGCCGCGCTGGTCGGCGGGCAGGGTGGCGAGCAGCTTCTGCATGCGCGCCAGGTCGAGCGGTGCACCGGGCCGGCTGTAGAGGTCGGCCAGGCGTTGCAGCAGGGGACGCGGCAGGCGCGCCCCGTAGCGGTCGAAGGCCGGTTCGAGCAGCGCCTGGACGCGATTTGCCTGGCCGTTGCTCAGCGCCAGGTAGCTGGCCTGGTCGAGCGCCGCCAGGTTGCCGCTCTGGCGGTAGTAGCGCTCCCACAGGTCGGCGGCTTCGCCACGGCGTCCGGCGGCCTGCAGCAGCTCGGCGCGCTGGCGTAATACCGTCGGCGTCTGTGGCTGGTTGGCGAGCAGGGCCAGGGCTTCGCGGCTGCGGCCTTCGGCGCGCAAGGTGTCCACCAGGCCCTGGCGGCGTTTGCTGTCCCAGGGTTCGGGCAGGGTCGTCTGGCTCAGCAGATCGCTTGCGCCGAGGCGTTGGGCCAGCACCAGCCAGGCCTGTGGATTCTCTTGCGGAGGGCACTGGCGCAGCTGCTGCAGCGCCAGTTGCTGGTCGCGGCTGGAGAGCCAGTCCACGGTTTCCAGGCAGGGGCGTTGCAGTTCATTGCTCAGGCGTTGGGTGAGGGCGACGTCGCCGCTTTGCCGGGCCAGTTCCCAGAGCTGCTCGCGCTGCCGTGGATCGGCCTGGTCGGCGGCGGGCAGCGACTGCAGCCAGCGCTTGGCCAGTGGCTGGTCGCCGACGGCGATGGCGCGCTCGGCCATGGCCTGGCGCGCACGGTGCTCGGCGGCCGGGTTGGGCGCGCTCTGCAGTAGCTTCTCCAGCGGCGCTTCGTCGAGGCGCTGGGCGTAGGCGTTGGCCAGGCGCTGCCAGTCCTCGGCCGACAATTGGCCGCGCTCGGCCAGCGGTGCCAACTGGTCGATGGTGGTGTTCCAGTCGCGCAGTTGCTCGGCCCAGTTGGCGCGGGCTTCGCGCAGCACCCGGCCGTCCTTGCCGGGCGGCACGGTGGCCAGCCAGTCCAGCGCCGCGCGGGCGCCCTGGCGTTTGCCGAGGCTGAGGCTGTAGGCCTGCCACAGGCGCACGCGGTCGTTGCCTTCGGCCTGGGTCAGCCAGGCATTGACGGTCGCGGCGGGCGGCGGGTCCTGCTCGATCCAGGCCAGGCGCAGTTCCATCAGCGCACGGCCGTCGGTTTCGGCCTGGGCTTCGCGCTCGGCATCGGCATAGCGGCGCTGCTTGGCCAGCGCCTCGACCAGCAGCACGCGCGCTTCCTGGTTGTTCGGCACGGACTTGAGGAGGTGGCGCATCAAGTGCTCGACCTCGCTCCAGTTGTCCTTGCCGGCCTCGCGGTAGGCGCGATCCATGTACGGATAACTGCGGAATTTCTGGAAGTCGGTCAGCGGCTGGGCCGCGCAGAGCGAAGTCCCCACTGCCAGGAGCAGGGCGCCGAGGAGGGCGCTGTGATGCAGCTTCACAGGGCCTCCTTGGCGAGCAGGTAGGACTCGTGCTGTTCCTCGGCCTGCCGCCGCAAGGCGTCGTCCAGTACCGACCGGTCGATCATGCCGCGCTCCATCAGGTGCTGGCCGAGGGACTGGCGCTCGGGGTCGAAGTCGATCAGCGCCTGGTTGAACAGTGCCGAAGGCAGGATCCCGCGCACCTGGAGGAGATCGCCAAAGAGCACCTGGCGGACGCAGATCCGCTCGAGCAGGGCCTCGTCGTCCTGGTGCTTGTGCGCGACCTCGAGCACGGTGCGCGTTTGCTCGTTCAGCCGGTCGCCGCCGTACCAGTAGCGCAGGCCCAGGGTGACCCGACCCTGGGGGGCGAGGCGCCAAGTCACCGGGCGGCCGAGTTGCCGGCTGATGGCGCCGAGGGATACCTGGCTGACCTGGCGTTCGCTGGCCAGCACCAGCGTCTGGTCTTCCTCCGCCACTGGCAGCACTGCGTAGCGCATCGCCAGTAGGCGCGGAAAGGCATGAATGAGCGCAGCGTCGAGCTTGAAGGGATTCAGCGGCGCCCAGGGTTCGTCCAGCTGTTCGGCCAGGGCCTCGACCAGCTGGCGGCTGTCGATCAGGCCGCGCAGCAGCAGTTCATGGCCCAGGCGCCGGCGTATCGGGTTGGTCGCCGCGGCTTCGAGTTGCGTCTCGTCGATCAACCCCTGGGCTATCAGCTTCTGCCCGAGTGCCATGCGCTTGGGGCTGGCCAGGGCGGGGAACTCGTGGGTGGTCTTGTCCCAGGCCACGCGCCGCGAGTCGCCCATTTCCAGCACCTGGCGCAGGGCGCGCAGGTTGGCGAAGAAGTTGACGAAGTTGCTCCACATCATCCGCGGCGCCGACAGCAGGCCTTCGCCGATGCCGTAGTAGCGGGTGACGAACCAGCCGCGCTGGAACAGGCGGTTGAGCAGCATCAGGCCGTTGAGCCAGAGCAGCGTGCTGAGCAACTGGCTGTCGGCCAGCAGCGAGGGGAAGTGCCAGGCGTTGGGCGCCAGCAGGGTGATCAGCCACATGCTGATCAGCACCAGGAACAGCAGGTTGACCAGGAAGCTGAGCAGGTAGGCGATCAGGCCCCGGCGGTCGCGCCAGAGGAAGTAGTTGAGCATCCCCTTGTCGCTCCAGCCGAGGTTGCGCGTGCCCTGGAAGACGATGCCGGTGATCCACCGCGACTTCTGCCGGATGGCGTGCTCGAGGTTGCGCGGGAAGTGCTCGCGCACGCAGATCACCTGGGCGAAGCGGCGGTTCATGCCGAAGCTGAAGTGGCGCTCAAGCGCCAGGCGCGGATCGCTCACCGAGTAGCGCGCGAAGATGCATTTCATGCCCTTGCGCTTGAGGCGGAAGCCGATGTCGTAGTCCTCGGTGAGGCTCTGCACGTCGAAGGCGATGCCGTCGCCGTCCTCCAGCAGCGAGGCGATGGCCTTGCGGCTGAAGCAGGTGCCGACCCCGGCGCTGGGCACCTGGCCGGTGAGCGCTTCGCGGACGATGACGTCCTTGCCGTGGTTCTCGGCGAACTCGTCGACGTAGTGCCCGGCGGTGAAGCCCTTCCACTCCGGGGCGAAGGGGTACACCGGGATCTGGATCATGTCCTTGGCCGGCAGCAGGTAGTTGAACAGGCGCAGTTCCAGGGGCGAGATGACGTCCTCGGCGTCGTGCAGGATGAAGCCGGCGAACTGCACGCGGGCATCGGCCTCGAAGCGCAGGATGGCGTCGATGATGTTGTTCAGGCAGTCGGCCTTGCTGGTCGGCCCGGGGCGTGCGCAGACCACCTTGTGGACGTTGGGGAAGTGCAGGCAGACGGCGTCGACGTCGGCCTGGGTGTCCGGGTCGTTGGGGTAGGTGCCGACGAAGATCTGGTAGTTCTCGTAGTCCAGGGTCGAGGCCGCCAGGCGCGCCATCTCGCCGACCACGCCGACCTCGTTCCAGGCCGGCACCATGATCGCCAGCGGCTTCTCCGGGGTGGCGTAGAGGCGTTGCTCGTCGGCCGGCTCGAAGCGGCTGTAGATGCGCAGCCGGCGGATCAGGCGGCGGCCCCAGTAGACGAGGTCGATGAACAGGTCATCCAGGCCGAGCAGGAACATCAGGATGGCGAGGACGATGGCCAACCACTTCAGGGCGTACAGCACATAGGCCAGTACGTCGACCAGCAACAGACTCATCAGACCTCACTCGCCTTGTGTTCGTGCAGCCACGCGACCAGTCGGGCGCCGATGCGCTCGCTGGCGTGCCCGTCTCCATAGGGGCTGTAGACCCGGTTCATATGGGCATGGGCTTCGGCGTCGTCGAGCAGGGTCGAGGTCTCGCCGACGATGCGCTTGGTGTTGGTGCCCACCAGCATCACGGTGCCGCCTTCGAGCACCGAGGGTCGCTCGGTGACCTTGCGCAGCACCAGCAGCGGCTTGCCCAGGGCCGGCGCTTCCTCCTGGATGCCGCCGGAGTCGGTGAGGATCAGGTAGGCGCGGTCCATCAGCCAGACGAAGTGCTGGTAGTCCTGCGGGGCGATCAGGTGGATGTTCGGCTTGTCCGCCAACAGGCCGTAGACCGCCTGCTGCACCTGTGGATTGAGGTGCACCGGATAGACGAACTGCACGTCGGGATAGCGCCGCGCGAGCTCGGCCAGCGCCTCGCAGATGTGCTGGAAGCCCAGGCCGAAGTTCTCCCGCCGGTGGCCGGTGATCAGCACCAGGCGCTTGTCGGCGTCGAGGGCGGCCAGCGGCGAGTCGGCGGCCGGCTGCCACCCGCTTTCGTGCAGGTGGTCGCGCATCCACAGCAGGGCGTCGATCACGGTGTTGCCGGTGACCTCGATCTGGTCGATGGAGGTACCTTCGCGCAGCAGGTTGTCGCGGGCCTTCTTGGTCGGCGGGAAGTGCAGGTCGGCGATCACCCCGGTGAGGCGCCGGTTGGCTTCCTCCGGCCAGGGTTGCTGCAGGTTGCCGGTGCGCAGGCCGGCCTCGACATGGCCGACCGGGATCTTGCGGTAGAAGGCGGCGAGGGCGGCGATGAAGCTGGTGGTGGTATCGCCGTGGACCAGGACCATGTCCGGGTGCAAGCGCGAGAAGGCGGCGTCGAGCTTGCCGAGCATCTGCTGGGAGAGGCCGTTGAGGCTCTGGTTCTGGGTCATCACGTCCAGATCCTCGTCGGCCTTCAACTCGAAGGAGTCCAGCACTTGCTGTAGCATCTCGCGGTGCTGGCCGGTGGAGCAGATGTGCAGTTGCAGTTCCGGCATCGTCCGCAATACGCGGGCGAGCGGGGCCATCTTGATGGCTTCCGGGCGGGTGCCGAAGACCATCATCACTTTGTATGTCATGTCGATTCCATCCGTCAGGCCGGGTCCTTCCGGTCTAGTCGCAGTCGAGTAGGAAAGTTCCGAGGCAATGAAAGTCCTCGCTGCCGGGCCTGTCCAGCCAAAAGCCGGGTACCGCTGACGCAGGTCAAATTCATTGACCTTTTATTTCACGGCGAGCCTCAGCCAAGTGCTTGAATTCAAAGGATTGACGCCAGGGTGTCGGCGTTTGGGCGGGGTTGCCTTGGATACAGTCGCCACAACACGGAGTGCATGAACGGATGCTGAGCGCCGAACTCAAGGCCTTCTACATGGTTGCCCGCCTGGGCAGCATCACCCAGGCGGCGAAGAAGCTCGGCCTTAGCCAGCCGACGGTGACCACGCAGATCCGCAACCTGGAAAGCCAGTACGCGGTGGAGCTGTTCTATCGCGGCAGCCGTCGCCTGACGCTGACCGAGGAGGGCGTGCGCCTTTTGCCGATGGTCCAGGGGTTGCTGCAGCAGGAGGCGGACATCGAGTTCTACCTGCGCAACTGTGGGCAGATGCAGGGCAGCCTGCGCATCGGTGCCACTTCGCCCTACTACGTGCTGGGTCTGATCAAGGAGTTCCGCCTGCAGTACCCGCAGATCGAGGTGTCGGTGGAGATCGGCAACTCGCAGCAGGTGCTGGAATCCCTCTACGAATGCCGCGTCGACCTGGCCGCCTCGTCGCAGCCGGTGGACGACGCCCGGCTGGTCCACCTGGTGCTCGGCCGCGATCCGCTGGTGCTGGCGGTCCATCGCAGCCACTCGCTGGCAACGCAACGCGCGGTGGCACTCGGCGAGCTGCGCAACCACTGCCTGCTGATGCGCGAGGCGGGATCGACCACCCGCGAGCTGACCGAGAACCTGCTGCACGAAGCGGGCGTGACGCCGGCGTCGATGCTGGAGATCGGCAGCCGCGAGTCCATCCGCGAGGCGGTGATCCGCAACCTCGGCGTGAGCATCATCGCCCGCCAGGAAGTGCCGGATAACCCGGAGCTGCGCGTGCTGGAGCTGCAAGGCGCGCCGCTGATCACCGAATACCTGTTCTGCCTCAAGGAGCGCCGCCAGGCGCGCTTGACCAGCGCCTTCCTCAGCCTGGCGCGGGAGCGGGCGGAAGGGCTGGAGTAACGCCGAGGCCCGGACCTCGCACTCTTTGTAGGAGCGGACCTTGTCCGCGAACGGCTTGTCCCGGATGCGCCGGTATACCGGTGTGCTTCCATTCCCTCTCCCCAACCCTCTCCCGCAAGCGGGAGAGGGGGCTGATCGACGCTTCCCTGTAGGCGCGGAGTCATCCGCGAAATTCCCCGCACCGAGTCCCACCTGTAGGAGCGCGCCATGCGCGCGATTCGCGGCCATGGGCCGCTCCTACAGGTGAGCACCGTGCTGTGCCGTGACGTTCGCCAGCCACGAAAATCGCCGTGCCCGCATCCCAAATCTGCCAATACATCTATTGGCTCAGTTTTCGCCATCGCAACAGTGCGGTCGCATTCGCTCCCTAGCATGACCCCTCATCGAGTCGCGCGGCCCGTCGCCGTCGGCCAGTTCCATGAGGTCCCGCCATGCACCATTCCCTCTCCACCGGTACCCCGCTGCGGGTGCAGGACATGCACAAGCGCTTCGGCCAGTTCGCCGCCCTCGACGGCGTGTCGCTGGACGTGAAGGGTGGCGAACTGGTCTGCCTGCTCGGCCCCTCGGGCTGCGGCAAGACCACGCTGCTGCGCTGCATCGCCGGGCTGGAGCGGCAGGATGGCGGCGTCATCCACATCGGTTCGCGCGATGTCTCGCGCTTGCCGCCGCAGGCTCGCGACTACGGCATCCTGTTCCAGTCCTATGCGCTGTTCCCGAACCTCACCGTCGAGCAGAACGTCGCCTACGGCCTGACCGGCGCGAGCCGCGAAGAGGCGCGTCGCCGCGTCGGCGAGATGCTCGAGCTGGTCGGCCTGGCCGGCAGCGAGAAGAAGTACCCCGGCCAGCTTTCCGGCGGCCAGCAACAGCGCGTGGCCATGGCCCGCGCACTGGCGCCTTCGCCGTCGCTGCTGCTGCTCGACGAGCCGATGTCGGCCCTCGACGCCCGCGTCCGTGAGCACCTGTGCGGTGAGCTGCGCCAGCTGCAGAAGCGCTTGGGCATCACCACGCTGATGGTCACCCACAACCAGGACGAGGCCATGCTGATGGCCGACCGCATCGCCGTGATGAACCACGGCAAGGTCGAGCAGTACGGCACTGCCCAGGAAATCTACAGCGCACCGGCCACGCCCTTCGTCGCCGAGTTCGTCGGCCAGGGCAACTGGCTGCCCTTCGAGCGCGGCGCCGACGGCCATGCGCGGGTTGGCGGGCTGAGCCTGCGCCTGCACGGCGAGCGCGCGGCTATCGCCCACGGGCGGATCTTCTGCCGTCCGGAAGCCATCGGCGTGAACCCCACGGTGCACGAGGAGAACCTGTTCCGCGCCCAGGTGCGCGAGATCACCTTCCTCGGCAACCGCTGCCGCATGAGCTTCGAGCTGAACGAACTGCCCGGCCACGCCCTGCTGGCGGAGCTGGCGCCCGAGCGCATGCCGCACCTGGCCAGCCCGGACATCTGGGTGTCGCTGCCGCCGCACAGCCTGCAGGTGTTCGCTTGAGATGGATGCGGTGATGAAACACGAGCAGACCCTGGCCGCCGAGCGTGCGCCCAGCGACCTCGGCGACCGCCTGTTCATCCTCGGCGGCAAGCTGCTGTTGCTCGCGCTGCTGTCCCTGGCGGTGCTGCTGCCGCTGCTGGCGATCTTCTGGCGTGGCTTCAGCGGCACAGCGCAACAGGGCGCGGGCATTGCAGCCATGGCCGAACTGCTGCGCAGCGCCAACTTCCATTGGCTGCTGGGCAACAGCCTCAAGGTCTCGCTGAGCGTGGCCGCCATCGTGGTGCCGACTGCCTATGTCTTCGCCTATGCGCTGCAACGCACGCTGATTCCGGCCAAGGGCCTGTGGCGGGGGATTTCCCTGCTGCCGCTGCTGGCGCCGTCGATGCTGCCGGGCATCGCGCTGATCTACCTGTTCGGCAACCAGGGCCTGCTGCGCAGCTGGGTGCCGGACAACATCTACGGCTTCTGGGGCATCGTCCTCGGCGAGGCCATCTACACCTTCCCGCATGCGCTGATGATCCTGCTCTCGGCGCTGTCGCTGGCCGATGCGCGCTTGTTCGACGCTGCGTCGAGCATGGGCGCCAGCCCCTGGAAGGCATTCCGCAGCATCACCTGGCCGGCTTCGCGGCAGGGCGTGTTCGCTGCCTTCTGCCTGGTCTTCACCCTGACCATCACCGACTTCGGCGTGCCCGTGGTGGTCGGTGGCGACTACCAGGTACTGGCCCTGGAAGCCTATAAGGCGGTGGTTGGCCAACAGCAGTTCGGCCGCGGCGCGCAGATCGGCATGCTCCTGCTGCTGCCGGCGATCTTCAGCTTCGCCGTGGACGCCTGGCTGCGTCGCCGCCAGGGCGACTCGATGAGCGGCCGCGCCCAGGTCTACCAGCCCAAGCCCTCGACCGGTCGCGACCTGGCCTACCTCGGCGTGGTGCTGGCGGTCAGCGCGGTGATCCTGACGGTGCTGGGCATGGCCGTGTACTCCTCGCTGGTGAAGTTCTGGCCGTACAACCTGTCGCTGTCGCTCAAGCACTATGCCTTCGAGGAGACCGCTGGCGGCGGCTGGCTGGCCTACCGCAACAGCCTGACGCTGGCGACCTGCACCGCGCTGTTCGGTGGCGCGCTGATCTTCACCGGCGCCTACCTGCTGGAGAAGACCCGCGAGCAGGCCTGGCTGAACCAGCTGCTGCGCATGCTCTGCTTCGTGCCGATGGCGGTGCCGGGCCTCGTGCTGGGCCTGGGCTACGTGTTCTTCTTCAACCTGCCGGGCAACCCGCTGCACATCTTCTACGGCAGCATGACCCTGCTGGTGGTCTGCACCATCGCGCACTACCTGACCACCGCGCAGATGACCGCGACCACCGCGCTGCGCCAGCTCGACGGCGAGTTCGAGGCCGCCGCGCTGTCGCTGAAGATGCCGCTGTGGCGCCACTACCTGAAGGTGACCCTGCCGATCTGCCTGCCGGCGCTGCTGGACATCGTCCGCTACCTGTTCGTCGCGGCCATGACCACGGTTTCGGCGGCGATCTTCCTCTACAGCCCGGACAGCATCCTCGCCGCGGTGGCGGTGCTGAACATGGACGACTCCGGCAACGTCGGCGGCGCCGCCGCCATGTCCACCCTGATCCTGCTTACTTCGGCCGCCGCCTCGCTGCTGCTGGCCCTGGCCTCGCGCGGCCTGTTGCGCCGCTCGCAGGCCTGGCGCCAGCCCGGCCACTGATTTCCCTGTTGTTGCACTGACCGTCGTCCCTGCGAAAGCACCCGTTGTCCCCGCGAACGCACCCGTCATCCCCGCGAACGCGGGGACCCAGTAAATAAAAGGAGCGCACCATGTTCAAACGTCTCGCCCTCGCCACTGCCGTACTCGCCGGTACCAGCCTGCACGCCAGCGCCGCCACCGAACTGACCGTCTACACCGCGCTCGAGCCGGAACAACTGACCGCCTACAAGCAGGCCTTCGAGAAGCAGAACCCGGACGTCGAGATCAAGTGGGTGCGCGACTCCACCGGCATCGTCACCGCCAAGCTGCTGGCCGAGAAGGATCGTCCGCAGGCCGACGCGGTCTGGGGCCTGGCCGCTTCCAGCCTGGCGATCCTCGACCAGCAGGGCATGCTCGACAAATACGCGCCCAAGACCCTTGCTGCGATCGGCCCGAACTACCGTGACCCGGCCAATCCGCCGGCGTGGGTGGGCATGGACGTGTGGGCCGCGACCATCTGCTTCAACACCGCCGAGGCCGAGAAACAGGGCCTGCCCAAGCCGACCAGCTGGCAGGACCTGACCAAGCCGGAATACAAGGGCAAGATCGTCATGCCGAACCCGGCTTCCTCGGGCACCGGCTTCCTCGACGTCTCCGCCTGGCTGCAGACCTTCGGCGAGAAGAACGGCTGGGGCTACATGGACAAGCTGCACGAGAATATCGGCCAGTACGTCCACTCCGGTTCCAAGCCGTGCAAGCTGGCCGCCGCCGGCGAGTTCCCGATCGGCATCTCCTTCGAGTACCCGGCCATCCAGCTCAAGCGCCAGGGCGCGCCGCTGGACATCATCCTGCCGAAGGAAGGCCTGGGCTGGGAGATCGAGGCCACCGGCATCATCAAGGGCACTCCGCACCTGGACGCGGCGAAGAAACTTGCCGACTTCTCCGCCAGCCCCGCGGCCATGGACCTGTACAAGGAAAACTTCGCCGTGCTGGCCCAGCCGGGCATCGCCAAGCCGCAGGCCGAGCTGCCGGCGGACTACGAGCAGCACCTGATCAAGAACGACTTCGCCTGGGCCTCGAAGAACCGCGACAACATCCTCAACGAATGGCGCAAGCGCTACGACGGCAAGTCGGAGAAGGTCGCCCAGCAGTAACCCCGCGTTCGCCCATGACCGGCCCCTCGCCGACGGCGGGGGGATTTGTCGGCAGGACGGTGCGCTAGCGCCGCCCACCCCTCGCCAGCGGCGGGCGGGCCGGTCCGGGCCTTTTTCGCTTGCAAGGATTTCCCGCCATGAATCACCCGCACAGCGACGTCGCCATCGTCGGCGCCGGCATCCTCGGTCTTTCCCATGCCTATGCCGCGGCCCGTCGCGGCTTGCGTGTTTCCGTCTTCGAACGCAGCGCCACGCCGCTGGGCGCCTCGGTGCGCAACTTCGGCCAGGCGCTGGTCGGTGGCCAGCCGCCGGGCCCGATGCTGGAGCTGGCGCGGGCCAGCCGGCCGCTGTGGGCCGAATGGGCCGAGCGCGCCGGTTTTTCCATCCGCCGTAACGGTTCGCTGCTGTTCGCCCGTACCGAAGCCGAGGAAGCGCTGCTGGAAGCCTTCATCGCCGGCCGCGCGAAGACCCACGGCTACCGCGCCGAACTGCTGCGCGGCGCCGCGCTGGATGAGCTCTATGACGGCGCCTTCAGCAAGCACCGCGCAGCCCTGCACAGCCTCGACGACCAGCAGCTGTATTCCCGCGAGGCGCTGCCCGCGCTGATCGACTGGCTGCGTCGCGAGCACGACGTGCAGTTCCATTTCTCCACGCTGGTTCGCGACATCGAACCGGGCGTGTTGCGCACCACTGCCGGCGAATTCCGCGCCGGGCACATCGTGGTTTGCTCGGGCCACGACTACCAGACGCTGCTGGCCGAGCAGATGGCCGTGCTCAAGCCTCAGGTCTGCCGCTTGCAGATGCTGCGCGCCCGCGCCGAGCGCGACATCGGCCTGGGCCACGCGGTACTCACCGGCCTGAGCTGCGTGCATTACGGCGCCTTCGCCGAGCTGCCGGAGGCCGAGGCTATTCGCCAGCAGATCCTGCGCGAGGCGCCGGAGCTGGACACCTACGGCATTCACCTGCTGATCAGCCCGACGCCGCACGGCGAGCTGATCATCGGCGATTCCCACGATTACGGCAGCGATGCCTCGCCGTTCAACGCCGAAGCGGTGGACCGCCTGATGCTCGAACTGGCCGAGGACACCCTGGGCATGCGCGTCGAGGTGCTCGAACGCTGGCAGGGCGTGTACGGCGCACGCGGGCCGGCGCCGTTCTCGCAGCTGGCGATCGAGCCGGGGATCAGCGCGGTGCTGATGCACACCGGCGTCGGCATGAGCGTGGGCCCGGCGCTGGGCGAACGAACCATCGCCGGGCTGTTCGGCTAAGGCCGCTGTCATCGCCCTGTCACCGGACAGTCATGCCGATCTGTTAAGCAGGAAGGCCGCCGGCCCGGCCCAGGGCGATGCCACTTTCAGCGAGCGCGCATGAACCAACGCTTTGCCCAGGACCCCTGGGATTCCGACCTGTTCGGGTTGCTCTACGGTTACCGCTTCCGCCCCGGCGAGCGCGGCCAGGAGCTGGACTCCAATGCCGCGCTGCGCTGGCTGGCGGCGCCGGGGGAGGGCGAGGAATTCGTCTGGTTGCACCTGAACCTCGCCCATGTCGCCTGCGAGCGCTGGATGAAGTCGAACCTGGACCTGCCGGATACCTTTTTCGAAACCCTGCGCGAAGGCTCGCGCTCGACACGCATCGAGCACGTCGACGGGGCGCTGCTCGCGGTAGTCAACGACGTGGTGTTCAACTTTGGCAGCGTCTCGTCGGACGTGGCGACACTCTGGGTCTGCGCGCGTAGCCGTCTGCTGATCACCGCGCGCATGCAGCCGCTGCGCTCGGTGGATCGCCTGCGTTCCTCGGTGCGCCATGGCGAAAGCTTTGGCTCGCCGGTGGAGCTGCTGGTGCATCTGCTGCGCGACCAGGGCGACATCCTTACCCAGATCGTCCGCGAGACCACTGTCGGCGTAGACAACATCGAGGACCGCCTGCTGTCGCAGAACCTCTCCGACAACCGCGCCGACCTAGGCGCCATGCGTCGCGTGCTGGTGCGCCTGCAACGCCTGCTGGCGCTGGAGCCGAGCTCGCTGCTGCGCCTGCTGAACCGGCCGCCACGCTGGCTGAAGGAGGCTGACGTACTCGACCTGCGCGAGGCCACCGAGGAGTTCTCCCTGGTGATCAACGACCTCACCGCGCTGGGCGAACGCATCAAGCTGCTGCAGGAAGAGATCGCCGCGCAGATCAACGAGCAGAGCAACCGCACCCTGTTCACCCTCACGGTGGTCACGGTGCTGGCGCTGCCGATCAACATAGTCGCCGGCTTTTTTGGCATGAACGTCGGTGGCATCCCGCTGGCCAGCGATCCGCACGGTTTCTGGGTGCTGGTGATGCTGGTGGCGAGCTTCACCCTGCTGGCCTGGCGCTGGGCCTTCCGCAAGCGCGACGACGCCTGACCGGCGCTCGATCCGTCACCGGCCTGACATCGGGTTCTACTAGGCTGAAAGTAAGAAATTTCCTACTTGCGAGGTGCCGCCATGACCTTGATCGATGAAAGCCTGATGCACCGCATCCACAGCGAATTGCTCGACCAGAGCGACGAAGAGCTGGAGCTGGAGCTGCTGGAAGACATGCGCAGCCTCGACGCGCTGTTCGATGAGCACATTCCCGACGACGATGAGGAAAAGAACGCCCGGCGCCGCTACTTCCGCGAGCTGTTCCGCCTGCAAGGCGAGCTGGTGAAGCTGCAGAGCTGGGTGGTGAAGAGCGGGCACAAGGTGGTGATTCTTTTCGAAGGCCGCGACGCGGCGGGCAAGGGGGGTGTGATCAAGCGCATCACCCAGCGCCTCAACCCGCGCGTGTGCCGGGTCGCCGCGCTGCCCGCGCCGAACGACCGCGAACAGACCCAGTGGTACTTCCAGCGCTACGTCTCGCACCTGCCGGCGGCGGGGGAGATCGTGCTGTTCGACCGCAGCTGGTACAACCGCGCCGGGGTCGAGCGGGTGATGGGCTTTTGCAGCGACGAGCAGTACGAGGAGTTCTTCCGCAGCGTGCCGGAGTTCGAGCGCATGCTGGCGCGTTCGGGCATCCAGCTGATCAAGTACTGGGTTCTCGATCAGCGACGACGAGCAGCACCTGCGCTTCCTCAGCCGCATCCACGACCCGCTCAAGCAGTGGAAGCTCAGCCCCATGGACCTGGAGTCGCGGCGGCGCTGGGAGGCCTACACCAAGGCCAAGGAAATCATGCTCGAACGCACCCACATCAAGGAGGCGCCCTGGTGGGTGGTGCAGGCCGACGACAAGAAGCGCGCGCGGCTGAACTGCATCCACCACCTGCTCGGGCAGATTCCCTACGAGGACATCGAGCACCCGGCGGTGCAGCTGCCGGCACGGCAGCGCAACAAGGACTACGTGCGCATCCCGACGCCGAAGCAAATGATGGTGCCGGAGGTTTATTGATTGCGGTCCGCGCTCGTCGATTACGGGCACGGTGCTTTTCGTAGGAGCGAGCTTGCTCGCGAACAGGCCTGCGACGGCGTGGCCGGTAAGAGGTTCGCGAGCAAGCTCGCTCCTACATTTAGAGGCGTCCGGATCAGCCGTGGTAATGGCGATTAGCGCGGTGTAGCGGCGTACAACCGCGAACGGTTGTACGCCCTACGCCAACTCCCGGGACATGAATTGTCACACTCGCCGCGCATGCTGGCGCGGTCATCTCCCGCAAGCAGGACTGCCGCATGACTACCGATTCCCTGGCCAGCGACGCCGTTGCCACCGCCGGCCGGCCTCACCTCGACGGCAAACCCGGCCGGCTCACCGCCCTGGTGTTCTACGCGCTGCTCGCCACCGGTCTGCTGTTCTCCGCCTGGAGCCTGATCCAGGACGTCGACGACGTCGCCAGCGCGGTCACCACCTGGACGCCTTTCCTGTTGCTCGGCGTGGCCTTGCTGATCGCCCTGGGCTTCGAGTTCGTCAACGGTTTCCACGACACCGCCAACGCAGTGGCCACGGTCATCTATACGCATTCGCTGCCGCCGCACTTCGCAGTGGTCTGGTCCGGCTGCTTCAACTTCCTCGGCGTGCTGCTCTCCAGCGGCGCGGTGGCCTTCGGCATCATCGCCTTGCTGCCGGTGGAGCTGATCCTGCAGGTCGGTTCCTCGGCGGGCTTCGCCATGGTCTTCGCCCTGCTGATCGCCGCGATCCTTTGGAACCTGGGCACCTGGTGGCTCGGCCTGCCGGCGTCGTCCTCGCACACCCTGATCGGCTCGATCATCGGCGTCGGCGTGGCCAACGCCCTGATGCACGGTCGTGACGGCACCTCCGGTGTGGATTGGGCGCAGGCGACCAAGGTCGGCTATTCGCTGCTGCTCTCGCCGCTGATCGGCTTCGTCTTCTCGGCCCTGCTGTTGCTGGTGCTGCGCCTGCTGGTGAAGAACCGTGCGCTGTACAAGGCGCCGAAGACCAGGACGCCGCCGCCATGGTGGATCCGCAGCCTGCTGGTGCTGACCTGCACCGGGGTGTCCTTCGCCCACGGCTCCAACGACGGGCAGAAGGGCATGGGCCTGATCATGCTGATCCTGATCGGCACCGTGCCCATGGCCTATGCGCTGAACCGCACCATCCCGGCGGACCAGACCACCCAGTTCGTGGTCCTCGCCGAGGCCACCCAGCAGTCGCTGCAGCGCAGCGCGCCCGGAGCCGCGCCGGCCGACCCGCGGCCGGTGCTGTCCGACTACATCCGTACCCACCAGGTGACTTCCGCGCTGCTGCCCTCGCTGGCCAGCCTGACCGGCAGCATCGGCAGCGAGGTGAAGAACTACGGCAGCCTGGCGCGAGTGCCGGCCGAGGCGATGGCCAACGTGCGCAATGACATGTACCTCGCCTCCGAGGCGATCCGCCTGATCGACAAGGACAAGGTCGGCAACTTCGACGCCGACACCCAAGCGCGCCTGCTGGCCTTCAAGGGCAAGATCGACGACGCCACACGCTTCATCCCGCTGTGGGTGAAGGTCGCCGTGGCCATCGCCCTGGGCATGGGCACCATGGTCGGCTGGAAGCGCATCGTGGTGACGGTCGGCGAGAAGATCGGCAAGACCCACCTGACCTATGCCCAGGGTGCCTCGGCGGAAGTGGTGGCGATGCTGACCATTGGCGCGGCGGACATGTACGGCCTTCCGGTGTCGACCACCCACGTGCTGTCCTCGGGCGTGGCCGGGACCATGGCGGCGAATGGCTCCGGCCTGCAGATGCGCACCCTGCGCAACCTGCTGATGGCCTGGGTGCTGACCCTGCCGGCGGCGATGGTGCTGTCGGCCTCGTTGTACTGGCTGTTCACCCGGCTGTTCTGACGGCCGCCCGGTTTAGAAACGCCGCCTTTGGGGCGGCGTTTTCGTTTGGGTTTGCGAGCAAGCTCGCTCCTACGAAGTGCGAGTGTTTGTCTGTAGGTGCGCGCGCACCCGCAAGGCAGAATCTCCCCTTTTGTGTGCTTGATATATCGAACGAGCGGTGCGTATTTTGTACAGGTCGCACGTCCTGTGCGACGCGTACTACAAGGATAAGAAGTCATGACTAGCGAAGGACGCAGCCCGCTCGCCGAGCGCCTGGCTGGAGTCGAAGAGATCGAATGCGTCACCCCCGACCTCAACGGGGTGCCGCGCGGCAAAGTGATGACCGGCGAGGGCTTCCTCTCCGGGCGGCGCCTGCAACTGGCCCGTGGCGTTTTGCTGCAATGCATCATGGGCGGCTACCCGCCGGCGCGCTTCTACGGCAGCGACGACGGCGACCTGGCGCTGGTCGCCGAGCCGACCCAGGTGCACCGCCTGCCCTGGAGCGACAGCCCGCGAGCCCTGGCGATCTGCGATGCGGTGGAACTCGACGGCAAGCCGTCCGGGCTGTCCAGCCGCGGCCTGCTCAAGCAGATGGTGGCGCGCTACGCCGCCCACGGCTGGAAGCCGGTCGTCGCCACCGAGCTGGAGTTCTTCGTCTTCGCCCCCAACCCCGATCCGCACGAGCCGTTCCAGCCGCCGCTGGGGCTCGATGGTCGGCGCGAGATGGGCCACTCGGCGTTCAGCGTGTCGTCCAACAATGGCCTGCGTCCGTTCTTCGAAGACGTCTATCGCTGCATGGCAGCTGTCGGCCTCGAGCGCGACACCTTCATGCACGAGATGGGCACCAGCCAGTTCGAGATCAACTTCCTGCATGGCGACCCGGTGCTGCTGGCCGACCAGACCTTCCTGTTCAAGCACCTGCTCAAGGAAGTGGCGCTCAAGCACGGGCTGATCGTGGTGTGCATGGCCAAGCCGCTGGCGCACACGCCGGGCAGTTCCATGCACATCCACCAGAGCGTGGTGGATGGGGAAGGGCGCAATATCTTCAGCGACGCCAATGGCGAAGCCACGCCGGCCTTCCGTCACTTCATCGGTGGCCAGCAGGCCTGCCTGGCCGACTTCACCCTGCTGTTCGCGCCCAACGTGAACTCCTTCCAGCGCCTCTGCCATCCCTACGCCTCGCCGAACAACGCCTGCTGGTCGCACGACAACCGTGCCGCCGGCCTGCGCATCCCGGCCAGCCCGCCGGTGGCGCGGCGCGTGGAGAACCGCCTGCCGGGCGCCGACGCCAACCCTTACCTGGCCATTGCCGCGAGCCTCGCTGCCGGCCTGCACGGCATCGAGAACGAGCTGGAGCCCAGCGCGCCCATCCAGGGCGAGTTCCAGGTGCCCGACGAGCTGCTGCTGCCGTGCACCATGTACGACGCCTTGCAGCGCCTCAAACGCAGCGAACTGGCCCGGAAAGTGTTCGGTGCCGAGTTCGTCGACGGCTATGCGGCGACCAAGGAAATGGAGCTGCTGAGCTTCTTCGACGAAATCACCCCGTGGGAGCGTCGGGTCCTGGCTGCCCAGGCCTGATCCAGCAATCGCGGCGGCAAGGGCTTGCCGCCGTTTTACCCGGCGACGACAGCTTCTGCTGCGTCGCCGTCAATGGACTCGACTCGCCGGTCACCAGGCTCTAGATTGGTAGCCCAACGCCCGCCTCGCCGCGGGCGCTTTTGTGCAGTAGGGCGGCCACTTGCCCGCCCATGATGGACCCGGAGGTCTGATGCGGATTTTCACTGCCTTCCGTGCGCTTTATTTCGCCACTATCGCCTTGCTCACCGGCTCCGGCCTGCTGAGTACCTACCTCGGATTACGCCTGGCGGCGGAGAAGGTCGACGGCCTCTGGATCGGCGCCATGATGGCGGCCTACTACGCCGGCCTCGTGCTCGGCGGCAAGATCGGCCACCGGCTGATCGCCCGGGTCGGGCACATCCGCGCCTACGGCGGTTGCGGCGGCCTGGTGGTTGCAGCCGTGCTGGGCATCGGCCTGACCCACTGGCCGGAGGGCTGGCTGGTCCTGCGCATGCTCATCGGCATGGGCATGATGTGCCAGTACATGGTCATCGAGAGCTGGCTCAACGAGCAGGCCGAAGCCCGTCAGCGCGGCGCGGTATTCGCCGGCTACATGGTCGCTTCCTACCTGGGCCTGGTGGCCGGCCAGCTGATCCTGGTGCTGCACCCGGGGCTGGGCCCGGACATGCCGATGATGATCGCGCTGTCCTTCGCCCTGTCGCTGATCCCGGTGTCGATCACCCACAAGGTCCACCCGGCGCCCATGCGCCCGGCGCCGCTTGAGCCGCGCTTCTTCCTCAAGCGGGTGCCGCAGTCGCTGACCACGGTGCTGGTTTCCGGGTTGGTGATCGGTTCCTTCTACGGCCTGGCGCCGCTGTACGCCACCGACCAGGGCCTGAGCGTCGAGCAGATCGGCGTCTTCATGGGCGTGTGCATTTTCGCCGGCCTCTTGGTGCAGTGGCCGCTGGGCTGGCTTTCGGATCGTTACGACCGCGCCATGCTCATCCGCAATGCCGCGATCCTGCTGCTGATCTCCGCCTTGCCGCTGGCGATTCTGCCGTCCTGGCCGATGGAGGCGATGCTGCCGATGGGCTTCGTCGTCTGCTTGGTGCAATTCACCCTGTATCCGCTGGCGGTGGCCTTCTCCAACGACCACGTCGAGGGCGAGCGGCGGGTGTCGCTGACCGCCATGCTGCTGGTCACCTTCGGCGTCGGCGCCTGTATCGGCCCGCTGGTGGCCGGCGCGCTGATGCGCGAGTTCGGGCCGAACATGCTCTATGCCTTCGCTGCGGCCTGCGCCTGCATCCTCATCCTGCGCGTGCATCCGGAGAAGGTCAGCGGCTTGCACCGGGTCGACGAGGCGCCGGTGAAGCACGTGCCGACGCCGGACAGCCTGGCCAGCTCGCCGCTGTCGGCGGCGCTCGACCCGCGCGTCTCCAACGCGGCGGTGGCAGAACAGATGAAGCCGACCGAAGCCAAGGCGCCGATGCCGGAAGCCGAAGAGGAAAGTCGCCCGGGCTAGGGCAGGGGATGCGCCCGCCGAATGGCGGGCGCCGACTAGAACAGCTCGTCTTTCTCGAAGCGTCGCGCTTCGCGCTGCAGCTGGTAGACGAAGCGCTCGATGTGGCGCTGCTCCAGCCCGCTCATGCGGTGGAAGCGCAGGCCGGCGAAGCTCACGTCGGCCTTTTCGTCGAAGTGCACATGGCGCAGTTCGACTTCCACGGTGATGGCACCGAACGGCAGGCGTGCGATGAAGCGATCGTAGACCTGGCCGGTCTGTAGGCGCTCGCTCACGTTGCCGCCGAAGCGCACCTTGCAGCCGGTGGCGGAGATATCCAGCAGCGTGCCGGTAACCGCTGCCTTGAGTTTCTGCCCACACAGCTCCACCGTTACCGGCTGACCCTGCTGGATCGCTGCGCGATAGGCGTTGCGGCGCTGGTGGTAGAGCATTTCCGCGGGGAACGGCAGCCAGTAGCAGCGCGAGCCGTCCAGTTCGCTGATCTGTGCGCCCTGCTTGCAATCCCAGGCGATACGCACGCCTTCGTGGAAAGCCTCGATGCGGAAGGCCTCGCCGTTCTGCATGTAGCGCTCGCCGTCATTGGGGATGAGCTCGTCCAGGGCGATGCGGTTGCGCTCGCGCTCGACGGCGACGACGAAGCTCTGGAAGCGCTGGTTGCGCTCGGCGAAGGTGATGACCAGGGGATCGTGGCTTTCCATGAGGGTTCGCAGGTTGGCCTGAATCTCCACAGGTGCCTTGAGCATCTTCGGCGGTTGTGGGCCATTTTCCTCGGCGAACGGGCTCGACACGGTCCTTGGGTCTCCAATTGTGGTTGTTATGAGCTGCACGGGGCGACGGCATTGTGCCGTAACGCCGAGGCCGATACTAGAACTCAGGCCTGGCTGAGAGGGCGCTGGCGATTGCCTTGGGTGGCGCTGCCGCGACGGTCGTAGAGACTGGGGGTTTCCTGGCCGCGCAGGATGTCCAGCAGACGGCCGGTGGCGTGCTGGTTGCTGCGGATGACCCGGCCGTTGCGCAGGTTCGCCTGCTTGCATTGCTCCAGCAGTTCGCCCAGTTCGTCGCTGCGCGCGAGCGTATCGGCAGCCACGCTACCCAGCGCGGCGAGCTCGGCGAGCCCCTGGCGATCGCTGCTCACGCCGGCCTGTTGCAGCAGCTGGCTGCGCTGCCGGCCGTTGTTCTCCATCTGCTGCAGGAGCGGCAGCTTAGCGTCGAGCAAGCTCTGCAGGCGTTCGAGGTCGCGGGCCTCGAGGGCCTGGAGTTCGTCCTCGATGAGCTGCAGCAGCCGCTGGGCGGCGCCGATGTCCTCGGTCAACAGGTGGAGCAGGGGGGCGTTGGGCATCTCGGGCTCGGTACTTGGGCGTCCAAGGAGTTCCCGGCGCTGGCGCCAGGGCTCAGCGCTGGGATTCGAAGTCGAGCAGTTTGCCGGCGACTTTCTGGCTGTCGACCTTGTAGCTGCCATCGGCGATGGCCTGCTTCAGTCGCGCGACCTTTTCCGAGTCGACGACAGGTTGGTCTTTCAGCTGGTCGCTGGCTTTCTGCAGTTGCTGGGCAGTGCTGCTCAGCTGCACGGGTTCACCGCTGTTTTGGGCCGGGGTGCTGGCGGTCGGTTCGCTACCGGCGGCTTCGCTCGGGCCGCTTTTGGCCTTGCCGGTGCTGCCGGTACTGGCCGGAGCGCTGGCATTGTTCAGCCGGTTGAAGTCGATGACCATGGTATTTAGCCTCTGGGGGTTCAGGACGCTTGCCAAAGGTTTCGGCCGCCGCCGGGAAAACTTTAGGGCGACTTTTTGTGCGTCTTCCCACAGTTTAGTGAAGGCTGGCGCGTCAGCGCCAGACTTCCGTCACTAGAGCGCTACCTGAACCGCTCCGGCCTCCACCACCTGGGCCTTGATGATGCGCTGCGAACTGAGGTTTCGCACGCGAATCTGCTCGCCGGGCACGCCATCGGCCAGGGCCTCGCCCTGCATGGCCACGGTGACCGAGCCGGTCAAGGCTCGAATCACCACCTGATCTCCTTTGTGAACGACTGCTGCCTGCTCCAGGAATACCGGGGCGAGCACCTGGTCGTTGGTGGTCGGACGCTTGAGCTTCTGCCCGACGGCGCGGTCCGGTTCGGTCAGGTAGCCCTGGCTGAGCTGACCGACGTCGCGCTCGACGACGCTGATGTCGCCCGGCTCGATGACGTGGTCGCGCTTGAGCGGCTGGGTGGTCACCACCACCTGGCGATAGAGGTGCACGGTGGCTGGGATGTACACGGTCCACGGCGAACTGCCGTCGCAGCGCACCTGCACCGTCACCCGGCCGAGCGGCTGCGCCGGGCTTTCCAGCGACTGCGACAGGTCCTTGTCGCATTGCGCCAGGCGCAGGCGCGGATCGAGGCGCGCCACTTCGATTTCGTAGCGTGCGTCGATGCCGCTGTTACGTAGATAATCTTCAACCTTGAACTCAAGAAACCCCTGGGTCGAGCCGATAAGGATTTCGGGAGCGGTGAAGTCCTCTGCCTGGGCCATGCCCAGTCCGAACAGGCCGGTCGCCCCCAGAACTCCGCAGAGTGTCCGGACGCGTTTTCGGGACTGTCGGAAAAATGTCGTTGACTGTTTCATGCAACGATCCAAGCAATGCTCGTGCCGCTTGGCGTGGAATCGCGCTGCGGCGGCAAATGGAGGCGCAATGGCCGGAGTCATGGATTCGGTCAACCAGCGCACGCAGCTGGTTGGCCAGAATCGTCTCGAGTTACTGCTGTTCCGGCTGGATGGCAGCCAGCTCTACGGTATCAACGTGTTCAAGGTGAAAGAGGTACTGCAGTGCCCGCGCCTGACCGTGATGCCCAAGTCCAGTCCGGTGGTGCGCGGTGTGGCGAACATCCGCGGCGGCACCATCCCGATCCTCGACCTGTCGCTGGCCACCGGCCGCCGCGGCTTGCGCGATATCGAAAACAGTTTCGTGATCATCACCGAGTACAACACCAAGGTGCAGGGCTTCCTGGTGCACTCGGTGGAACGCATCGTCAACATGAACTGGGGCGAGATCCATCCGCCGCCCAAGGGCACCGGCCGCGATCATTACCTGACGGCGGTCACTCGTGTGGACAAGCAGCTGGTGGAAGTCATCGACGTGGAGAAGATCCTCGCCGAAGTCGCGCCGACCAGCGAGGAAATCTCCGAGGGCGTCGTGGATGCCGATACCCAGGCTCGCGCGATCAGCAAACGCGTGCTGGTGGTGGACGACTCCTCCGTGGCCCGCAAGCAGCTGGTGCGCTGCCTGGAAACTGTCGGTGTCGAAGTGCTGGCGCTCAATGACGGCCGCCAGGCGCTGGACTACCTTCAACAGATGCTGGATGCCGGCGGCAAGCCGGGCGAAGAACTGCTGATGGTGATTTCCGACATCGAAATGCCGGAGATGGACGGATACACGCTGACAGCAGAAATTCGCCATGATCCGCGACTGCAGGATTTGCATATTCTCCTGCATACTTCGTTGTCGGGGGTGTTCAACCAGGCGATGGTCAGGAAGGTCGGCGCCGACGATTTCCTGGCCAAGTTCCGTCCGGACGACCTGGCGGCACGAGTAGCCGAACGGATTCGCGCGTTCGACGCACGTTGACACGGGGAACACCCGCAAGGTGACCACGGGCGGCCCCAGTGCCGTCCAAGGCCGGGGTCGACTCCGGCCTGCACGGTGCCGCAGTGGGCATCGGGCCAACACAAAGGGGCGTTCATAGGTGACATCAACCAATCTGGAATTCGAGCTGTTCCGGGACTTCCTGGAAAAGACCTGTGGCATCGTGCTGGGTGCCAACAAGCAGTACCTGGTCGCCAGCCGTCTGAACAAGTTGATGGAACAGCAGGGCATCAAGACGCTCGGCGAATTGGTGCAGAAGATCCAGGGCCCGTCGCGCGGTCAATTGCGCGAGCTGGTCGTGGATGCCATGACCACCAACGAAACCCTCTGGTTTCGCGACACCTATCCCTTCGAGGTGCTGAAGAACCGCGTGCTGGCCGAGAGCATCAAGGCCAGTCCCGGACAGCGCCTGCGCATCTGGTCGGCGGCCTGTTCGTCGGGCCAGGAGCCCTACTCGCTGTCGATGACCATCGACGAGTTCGAGAAGACCAACCTCGGCCAGCTCAAGGCCGGCGTGCAGATCGTGGCGACCGACCTTTCCGGCTCCATGCTCAACGCTTGCCGCGCCGGCGAGTACGACAGCCTGGCGATCGGCCGCGGCCTGTCCCAGGAGCGCCTGCAGCGCTACTTCGACGCCAAGGGGCCGGGACGCTGGGCAGTGAAGCCGGCAATCAAGAGCCGCGTCGAGTTCCGCGCGCTGAACCTGCTGGACAGCTACGCGAGCCTCGGCAAGTTCGACCTGATCTTCTGCCGCAACGTGCTCATCTATTTCTCCGCCGAGATCAAGCGCGACATCCTGCTGCGCATGCACGCCGCGCTGAAGCCGGGCGGCTACCTGTTCCTCGGCGCCTCCGAAGCGCTCAACGGCCTGCCGGATCATTACCAGATGGTCCAGTGCAACCCGGGGATCATCTACAAGGCCAAGTAGGCCGTGGCCGGACCGGCGTTGCGGCCGGCCCGTGCATCTGGTGCAGGCCTATCGGTCTGTTGCCGATCCGATCTCTCCCTCTCCCCAACCCTCTCCCGCAAGCGGGAGAGGGGGCTGTCCGGCGTGTGCGGAAATCCCGGCGTCAGCCTGCAGGAGCGGATTCATCCGTGAACCGTACGGCACCGTGATCCCTGTAGGAGCGGCCCATGGCCGCGAATCGCGCGCATGGCGCGCTCCTACAGGTTCAAATTGGCGCGAGAATTTTCGCGGATGAATCCGCTCCTGCATGACCTGGAAGGGAAGCTCGATGCGCGACTGTAGGAGCGGACCTTGTCCGCGAAAATTCGCAGGCGCAGCCTCGCACTCGCGGAGATCACGGGAAGCTGCGAGCGGAGCTCGAACACCCCGCCCAAAGGGCAGGGCGCCCTTGCCGCCGGGCGGAAATGCCTTGCCGCTTGCCGCGATTTGCCGCCTCTTGCCGCTCCCGATTTCATCTCAATGCCTTGATTTAAAAGGATTTCAAATATTGGCACGCACCTTGCTGAAGTGATGGCAAGCCCACACCGGCAAACAGGTTCGTGACCATGAGCATCAGCTTCGATACCGCCCTCGGCATCCATCAGCAGGCCCTCAGCTTCCGCTCACAGCGCGCCGAGGTCCTGGCCAACAACCTGGCCAACGCCGACACGCCGAACTACAAGGCGCGCGACATGGATTTCGCCTCGGTGCTCGCGGCCCAGTCCGGCAATGCCCAGCGCGGCAACTTCGCCACCACGCTCACCAACTCCCGGCACATCGAAGCCGACGGCGTGAGCCTGAGCGACGACGCGCTGAAGTACCGCATTCCGGCCAACCCCGCGCTCGACCAGAACACCGTCGACGCGCAGGTCGAGCAGGCGAAGTACGCCGAGAACGCCACCCAGTTCCAGGCCAGCTTCACCTTCCTCAACAGCAAGTTCAAAGGTCTGATGACCGCCATTCGCGGGGAGTGATCGCCATGTCTCTGGCCAGTGTCTTCAACATCGCCGGTACCGGCATGAGTGCCCAGACCACCCGTCTGAATACCACCGCCTCCAACCTCGCCAACGCCGAGAGCGTGTCCTCGAGCATCGATCAGACCTATCGCGCGCGCCATCCGGTGTTCTCCGCGATGTTCCAGCAGGCCCAGGGCGACCAGGGCTCGCTGTTCGACGACGGCAACAACCAGGCCGGCAGCGGTGTGCAGGTGCTCGGCGTGGTCGAGGACCAGAGCCCGCTGGTGCCGCGCTACGAGCCGAACCATCCGGCTGCCGACGCCAACGGCTACGTGTACTACCCGAACGTCAACGTGGTGCAGGAGATGGCCGACATGATCTCCGCCAGCCGCTCGTTCCAGAGCAATGCGGAAATGATGAACACCGCCAAGCAGATGATGCAGAAGGTGCTGACCCTGGGTCAGTGAGTCGCCGCCTCGAAGGATAGAAAATGACCACCACTTCCAGCGCCACCAACAGCAGCTCCAGCGCCTCGATCCTGTCGGCACTCAACGCCGGCTCGTCGAGTTCGTCGAGCTCGACTGCGGAAACCGGCACCAGCTCGCTGGGCAAGGATTCGTTCCTGCAGCTGCTGGTCACCCAGCTGAACAACCAGAACCCACTGGACCCGCAGGACAACACCCAGTTCGTGTCGCAGCTGGCGCAGTTCAGCAGCCTGGAGAGCATGGAGAACCTGGATACCACCCTGGGCTCCTTCTACTCCTCCTTCCAGTCCTCGCAGGCCCTGCAGGCTTCGTCGCTGGTCGGCCGCTCAGTGATAGTCGCCTCCGGCAAGGCCCAGCTCGACGATCCGACTGCCGGTGTCGCGGGCACCCTGGTGATGCCTTCGGCCGGCGACGGCACCGCGGTGAAGATCTACGACGCCGACGGCGACCTGGTGCGCACCATCGACATGGGCACGCAGAAGAGCGGCAACATCGACTTCAAGTGGGACGGCAAGGACGACAGCGGCAACCTGGTGGATGCCGGCGCCTACACCTTCAAGGCCACCTCGACGATCGATGGCACCAGCACCGCGCTGACCACCTACCTGCCGGCGACGGTGAACAGCGTCACGCTGGGCCAGAACGGCGCGAGCATGACCCTCAATCTCGCTGGCATCGGCGCCGTCTCGGCCTCCAGCATCCAGACCATTGGCAAATAATCACGCCGTCCTTCGGCACGGGAGCTGATCCATGTCTTTCAATACCGCCCTGAGTGGACTGAACGCCGCGAGCACTGACCTGAACGTGACCGGCAACAACATCGCCAACGTCGGCACCACCGGCTTCAAGTCGTCGCGCACCGAGTTCGCCGACCTCTATGCCTCTTCCATGCTCGGCACCGGGCGCAATGCCGTGGGCAGCGGGGTCATCACCCAGTCGGTGTCCCAGCAGTTCACCCAGGGCAACCTGAGCAACACCGGTCGCAGCCTGGACCTGGCCATCAGCGGCAACGGCTTCTTCATGACCAGCGACAACGGCTCGCGCATCTATACCCGTAACGGCACCTTCAATACCGACGCCGCCGGCTACATCATCGACGGCTCTGGCAACCGCCTGCAGGGTTACGGCGTGAGCTCCACCGGTTCGGTGGTCAACGGCGTGATCACCGACCTCAAGGTCGATACTGCCAACCAGCCGCCGAGCCCGACCTCGAAGATCACCTCGACCCTGAGCCTGAATTCCAAGGCCACCACTCCGACCACCACGCCGTTCGACGCGACCAACTCGGACACCTACAACTGGTCGACCTCGGTGGATATCTACGACTCCCAGGGCAACTCGCACACCATGACGAACTACTTCGTCAAGGACAGCAGCAACAACTGGAGCATGTACAGCCTGGTTGACGGCCGCTCGCCGACCAACCCGGCCAGCACCACGCCGATGACCACCCAGCTCACCTTCAGCAGCGCCGGCCAGCTCACCGGGATCAGCTCCACCGACCTGACGGTGAACGCCGACAACAGCCTGACCCTGAACGGCTGGGTGCCGGCCGCGGTCACCAACGCCAACACCAATCCGGTGACCTGGGGTGCCAACGGCGCGGCGGCCGCTTCCGGCGGCATCAACATGGACTTCACCAAGACCACCCAGACCAACGCCAGCTTCGCGGTCACCGCAGTGACCCAGGACGGCTACTCCACAGGCCAGATGTCCGGCCTGTCGGTGGCCGAGGACGGGCAGATGTACGCCACCTACACCAACGGCCAGTCCAAGGTGATCGGCCAGGTGATTCTCGCCAACTTTGCCAACACCCAGGGCCTGACCCCGGTGGGCAACACCGGCTGGAAGCAGTCGCTGGCTTCCGGCGAGGCAGTGGTGGGCACACCGACTTCCGGCACCCTGGGTTCGGTGGGCTCCGGTTCGCTGGAAGAATCCAACGTCGACCTCACCGCGCAGCTGGTGAACCTGATCGTGGCGCAGCGCAACTACCAGGCGAACGCCAAGACGGTCCAGACCGAAAGCACCATCTCCGACGCGATCATCAACATCCGCTGATTGCGGCAAGGCGTCTTGCCGCTGGCGGCAGTCCGTCGCCGCCAGCGCTCCCTTCAGGCTCCCTCGGGAGCCTTCTGTTTTTGTTTTTTCCTTTCATATCAGCGTTTTATTCTTATTTTTCAGATTTGGCACAGCCCTTGCTGAAGTACCTCCAGCAGCGCCGGGAAACCGACCCGGCCTTGGAGGATCACCTTGGACAGAATGCTCTACGTCGCCATGAGCGGGGCCAGCCAGAACACCCTGGCGATGCAGGCCCACGCCAACAACCTGGCGAACATTTCCACCACCGGATTCCGTCGGGATTTCGAGCAGGCGCGTGCCATGCCGGTCTTCGGCGACAGTTTTCCGGCGCGTGTGTACGCCATGAGCGAACGCCCGGCCACCGACTTCAGCGGCGGCTCCCTGCAGGAAACCGGACGTGACCTCGACGTAGCTGCCAAGGGCAATGCCTGGATCGCCGTGCAGGCGCCGGACGGCGGTGAAGCCTACGTGCGCACCGGCAGCCTGGAAATCGACGCGCTCGGCCAGCTGCGTACCGGCGACGGCATGCCGGTGCTGGGCAATGGCGGGCCGATCGCCGTGCCGCCGGAAGAGAAGATCGACATCGGCGAGGACGGCACCATCACCATCCGCGGCCAGGGCAACAACCCCAACGCGCTGGCCACCGTCGACCGCATCAAGCTGGTCACTCCGGACCCCAAGCAACTGGAGAAGGGCGCCGACGGCCTGATCCGCGTCGCCCAGGGCCAGCCGGCGCCACAGGCCGACGCCAATGCCAGCGTGCAGTCCGGCTTCCTCGAATCGAGCAACGTCAACGCGGTGGAAGAGATGACCTCGATCCTCGCGCTGTCCCGCCAGTTCGAGCTCCACGTGAAGATGATGCGCACCGCCGAGGATGACTCCCAGGCGGCGGCAAAGGTTTTGCAAATTAGCTAATCACCCGGTAGAGGCGTCATGAATCCGACGCCCGAGGAGAACCGACATGCTTCCGGCTCTGTGGGTCAGCAAGACGGGCTTAGCCGCCCAGGACATGAACCTGACCACCATTTCCAACAACCTGGCCAACGTCTCGACCACCGGCTTCAAGCGCGATCGCGCCGAGTTCCAGGACCTGCTGTACCAGATCAAGCGTCAACCCGGCGCCAACTCGACCCAGGACAGCCAACTGCCCTCGGGCCTGCAGCTGGGCACCGGCGTGCGCATCGTCGGCACCCAGAAGAACTTCACCGCCGGCAGCCTGCAGACCACCGACAACCCGCTGGACATGGCGGTCAACGGTCGTGGTTTCTTCCAGGTGCTGACCCCGGACGGCACCGTCGCCTACACCCGCGACGGCAGCTTCCACCTGAACTCCGACGGCCAGATCGTCACCTCCAACGGCAACGCCCTGGAGCCGGCCATCGTGGTCCCGGCAGAAACCCAGACCTTCACCGTCGGCACCGACGGCACCGTCTCGGTCACCGTCGCCGGCAACTCCACGCCGCAGGTGATCGGCAACATCCAGACCGCCGACTTCATCAACCCGGCGGGCCTGCAGGCCAACGGCAACAACCTGTTCCTGGAGACCGCTTCCAGTGGTGCGCCGCAAGTCGGCACGCCGGGCCTCAACGGCCTGGGCACCGTACAGCAGAACACCCTGGAGAACTCCAACGTCAGCGTGGTGGAAGAGATGGTGAACATGATCACCACCCAGCGCGCCTACGAAATGAACTCCAAGGTGATTTCCACCGCCGACCAGATGCTGGGCTTCATCAGCCAGAACCTGTGATGAGTGACCGGGCCGCGAGGCCCGGGTAGTTGAAAGCTCTCCCCGAGAGGTAGTTGCAATGAACCGTTTCCACGTCCTTCCGCTGCTGGCGATCACCGCACTGGCTGGTTGCGTCAGTCCTCCGCCGAAGCCGGACGATCCCTACTACGCACCGGTCATGCCGCGTACCCCGATGCCGGCGGCGCAGAACAACGGTTCCATCTATCAGTCCGGGTTCGAGAACAACCTCTACGGCGATCGCAAGGCGTTCCGCGTCGGCGACATCATCACCGTGACCCTCAACGAGAAGACCCAGGCGAGCAAGAAGGCCAACTCGGATGTCTCCAAGGACAGCAAGAACAAGCTGGGCGTGACCTCGCTGTTCGGCAGCACACCGTCGACCGATAACCCGTTCGGCAGTGGCAGCCTGAACCTCGGCGCCGAGTACAACGGCAGCCGCGAATCCAAGGGCGACAGCTCGGCGGGGCAGAGCAACAGCCTGACCGGCTCGATCACCGTGACCGTGGCCGAAGTCATGCCCAACGGCATCCTCGCCGTACGCGGCGAGAAGTGGATGACGCTGAACACCGGCAATGAGCTGGTGCGCATCGCCGGCCTGATCCGCGCCGACGACATCGCCACCGACAACACCGTGTCCTCGACCCGGGTCGCCGATGCGCGCATCACCTATTCGGGCACCGGCTCCTTCGCCGACGCCAGCCAGCCGGGTTGGCTGGACCGCTTCTTCCTGAGCCCCCTGTGGCCGTTCTGACGGGGTGACCTGAGATGTCGATGTTCTCTCGCCTGCTCCTTGTCCTCGGCCTGTCCTGCCTGGCGTTCGCCGCCCAGGCCGAGCGCCTGAAGGACATCGCCAGCATCCAGGGCGTGCGCAGCAACCAGCTGATCGGCTACGGCCTGGTGGTCGGCCTCAACGGCACCGGCGACCAGACCACGCAGACCCCGTTCACCCTGCAGACCTTCAACAACATGCTGGCGCAGTTCGGCATCAAGGTGCCGGCGGGAAGCGGCAACGTGCAGCTGAAGAACGTCGCCGCGGTGTCGGTGCATGCCGACCTGCCGCCGTTCGCCAAGCCGGGCCAGACCATCGACGTCACCATCTCGTCCATCGGCAACTCCAAGAGCCTGCGCGGCGGCAGCCTGCTGATGACCCAGCTGAAAGGCATCGACGGCCAGACCTACGCCATCGCCCAGGGCAACCTGGTGGTCGGCGGCTTCGATGCCGAAGGCCGCGACGGTTCGAAAATCACCGTCAACGTGCCGTCGGCCGGGCGCATTCCTTCCGGCGCTACCGTCGAACGTACCGTGCCGAGCGGCTTCGACCAGGGCAACAGCCTGACCCTGAACCTCAACCGTCCGGACTTCACCACCGCCAAGCACATCGTCGACCGCATCAACGACATGCTCGGCCCGGGCGTTGCCCAGGCCATCGACGGCGGTTCCGTGCGGGTCAGCGCGCCGCTGGATCCGAACCAGCGGGTCGATTACATGTCGGTGCTGGAGAACCTCGAAGTGCAGTCCGGCGAGGCGGTGGCCAAGGTCATCATCAACTCGCGTACCGGCACCATCGTCATCGGCCAGAACGTGCGCGTCTCGCCGGCCGCCGTGACCCACGGCAGCCTCACCGTGACCATCACCGAAGACACCCAGGTCAGCCAGCCGGCGCCATTCTCCAACGGCCAGACCGCGGTAACGCCGCGCTCCACCGTCAACGCCCAGCAGGAAGCCAAGCCGATGTTCAAGTTCGGCCCGGGCACCACCCTCGACGAGATCGTCCGGGCGGTGAACCAGGTCGGCGCGGCGCCCAGCGACCTGATGGCCATCCTCGAAGCCCTCAAGCAGGCCGGCGCGTTGCAGGCCGAGCTGATCGTCATCTGAGGACGCCACCATGGACGCACGACTGCTCAATTCCGGTACCACCAGCGGCGACAGCCAGGCCTTCACCGACCTCAATCGCCTGAGCCAGCTCAAGACCGGCGACAAGAACAGCCAGGGCAACATCCGCAAGGTGGCCCAGGAATTCGAGTCGCTGTTCATGAACGAAATGCTCAAGTCGATGCGCTCGGCCAACGAGGTGTTCGCCAAGGACAACCCGATGAACAGCGAGGCTGGCAAGCAGTACCAGGACATGTACGACCAGCAGCTGTCGGTGAGCCTGTCGCGCAACGGCCACGGCATCGGCCTGGCCGACATGCTGGTCAAGCAGATGGACAAGATGCAGGGCGTGCGCCACACCGGCGACAACCCCTTCGCCAAGACCCAGGCGCAGGCCGACGCCACCAGCCAGACCCAGGCCTCCGGCGAGCGCCAGCAGGCGAAGAGCCTGTGGTCTTCCAGCGGCAAACCCTTGCCGGTGCCGGCCGCCGGCCGCGACGACCGCGCCGCGCTGAACGCCCGTCGCCTGGCGCTGCCAGGCAAGCTCAGCGACCGCCAGGTCGCCGGCATCAGCGGCGCCTACACCAAGGCCGCGAGCGACACGCAAGGGCAGTCTCTGGGCAACGACAACTGGCGCCAGGGCAAGGCCTATGACGCGCAGCAGGATGCCAGCCAGGCGAGTGCCGATGCCTCCAGCGCCAAAATGTCGGTCAAGCCGGGCAAGCCGATGTTCGCCTCCGCCGACGACTTCGTCGCCACCATGATGCCGATGGCCGAGCGCGCCGCAAAGCGCATTGGCGTCGATCCGCGCTACCTGGTCGCCCAGGCCGCGCTGGAAACCGGCTGGGGCAAGAAGATGATCGCCCAGCGCGATGGCAGCAGCAGCCATAACCTGTTCGGCGTGAAGAGCGGCTCGAACTGGGACGGCGCCTCGGCGCGCGCAGTGACCAGCGAGTACGAGAACGGCAAGCAAGTGAAGGAGGTGGCCTCGTTCCGCGCCTACAACTCCTTCGAGCAGAGCTTCCAGGACTACGTCAGCTTCCTGCAGAACAACGACCGCTATCAGGGCGCGCTGGATTCCACCGCGCGCCCCGACCAATTCATGAAGGAACTGCAACGCGCCGGTTACGCCACCGACCCGCAATACGCGCGCAAGGTGTCGCAGATCGCCAAGCAGATGCAGGTCTACCAGTCCGTCGCCATGGCCGACGCGCCGACCCGGACGCTCTAAGGAAAGCCCATGAACCTGTTATCCATCGGCCTGTCGGGCCTCAACGCCTCGCAGACGGCGCTGACCACCACCGGCAACAACATCACCAACGTCGACACCCAAGGCTACACGCGCCAGCAGTCGGTGCAGGTCGCCTCGGCGTCGCAGTTCGCCGGCCAGTACTACGTCGGCACCGGTACCACGGTGCAGGACGTTCGCCGCCTCTACAGCCAGTTCCTGGCCAACCAGCTGCGCGGCGCCACGGCGGTGGACAACGATGCGCAGACCTACCTGACCCAGGTGAACCAGGTCGACTCGCTGCTCTCGGACAGCACCACCGGCCTGTCGACAGTGATGCAGAACTTCTTCGCCTCGCTGCAGACGGCCGTCGCCACGCCCACCGACGCGGCCTCGCGCGGCCTGGTGCTGACCCAGGCGAAAAACCTGGCGCAGCGTTTCAACTCCATCTCCACCCAGCTCGGCACGCAGAACAGCTACGTCAATACGCAGATGGAAAGCCTGGCCGGGCAGGTCACTGACCTCGCCAAGACCATTGCCGGCTACAACCAGGCGATCACCGCGGCCTCGGCCAGCGGCGCCAGCGTCAACGACCTTCTGGACAAGCGCGACCAGGCGGTGGTGCAGCTGTCGAGCATGGTCGGCGTGAGCGTCGTGCAGCAGGGCAGTGCCTACAACCTCTACCTCGGTTCCGGGCAACCGCTGGTGGTCGGCAGCAACGCCTCGACCCTCAGCGCCGGCCCCAGCGCCAACAACCCGTCGCAGGACAGCCTGACCCTGACCAGCGGCAGCGTCGATGTCGATGTCACCTCGGTGGTCACCGGTGGCCAGATGGGCGGCCTGCTGCGCTATCGCACCGATGTGCTGGACACCACCCAGAACGAACTGGGGCGCATGGCGGTGGTGCTCGCCGATACCTTCAACAGCCAGCTGGGCCAGGGCCTGGACCTCAACGGCAATTTCGGCGCCGAACTGTTCAAGGACATCAACGACCCGAGCGTGATCGGCAACCGCAGCCTGGCCAACGCGCACAACGTCGGCACCGGCAACCTGAACGTCAGCATCGACGACAGCAGCGCCCTGACCACCAGCGACTACGAAGTGACCTTCACTTCGGCCACCGGTTATTCGGTGCGTCGTCTGTCCGATGGCCAGTCGATGGGCACCGGCGACCTCACCGACAGCCCGCCGAAGGATTTCGACGGCTTCAGCCTGAGCCAGCAGAGCGTCGGCACCATCCAGGCAGGCGACCGTTTCACGGTGATCCCGACGCGCACCGCCGCCTCCGACATCGGCGTCACCATGACAGATGCCAACCGCCTGGCCTTCGCCGCGCCCGTGGTCGGTTCCACCACCACCGGCAACATCGGCAGCGGCGCCATCAGCGGCACCAGCCTCACCACGCAGCTCGACGCCAGCAACAGCGCCACGCTGCCGGCGGCCATCCAGGCCGGGCTGCCGGTCAAGCTGGTGTTCGACGCCGCCAGCGGCGGCACCCAGGGCTATACCGTCTACGATTCGGCGGGCAACTCCCTGGGCACCGGCAGCATCGTGCCGGGGCAGAGCAACGACATTGCCGTGAACCTGGCCGGCCCGCCGGCGTTCAGCCTGCAGACCACCATCGCTGGCTATCCGGGACAGAACGACAGCTTCACCCTGGCTTTCAACGCCAATGGCGATGCCGACAAGACCAACGGCCAGAAGCTCATCGACCTGCAGAGCACCAAGACGGTCGGCAGCGGCACGGGCAGCGGCAGTGGCATGAGCCTCACCGGTGCCTACGCCAGCCTTACCGAGAACGTCGGCGCCACGGCCAACCAGGCGAAGCTCGATGCTACGGCGACCGACGCGGTGCTGACCCAGTCGCAAAGCAACCGCGACTCGCTGTCGGCGGTGAACCTCGACGAGGAAGCGGCGAACCTGGTGAAGTTCCAGCAGTACTACACGGCCTCCGCGCAGATCATCAAGACCGCGCAGACGCTCTTCGACACCCTGATCAACAACATCTGAGGCGGCCGTGATGCGTATTTCCACCCCGCAGATCTTCAACTCCAACATCGACGGTTACCAACGCGGCTACGCCAGCATCGCCAAGACCCAGGAACAGATTTCCAGCGGCGTGCGCATCCAGACACCGGCGGACGACCCGGTCGGCGCCGCGCGCTTGCTGCAACTGCAACAGCAGCAGGCGCTGCTGACCCAGTACAGCGGCAACATGACCACCGCGACCAACAGCCTGAACCAGGAACAGAGCGTTCTCGATTCGATCAACAGTGCGCTGCAGCGCGCCCGCGAACTGACGCTGTCGGCTGGCGACGGTTCGCTGACCGACGAGGACCGCGGCGCGCTGAGCGACGAGCTTGGGCAGATCCAGAACCAGCTGCTGACCCTGATGAACAGCAAGGACGCCAGCGGCAACTACCTGTTCTCCGGCAGCAAGAGCACTGTGCAGCCCTTCGTGCAGAACGCCGACGGCAGCTACAGCTACCAGGGCGACCAGAGCGCGCTGGACCTGCAGGTGTCCGACAACCTGCTGATGCCGATCAGAGACAGTGGCTGGGGCATCTTCGAGATGGCCGCCAACGCCAGTCGCACCACCAGCTCGCTGACCACCAACCCGAACGCCGACGGCGTGCAGCGAGCGTTCCTCTCGCAGGGCACGGTGACCGACAACACCAGCTACAACGCCGACTTCCGTAGCGGCGCGCCCTACACCTTGAAGGTGCTCAGCGGGACGCAGTACCAGATCCTCGACAGTGGCGGCAACGACGTCACCGCCGAGGCCAATACCAATGGCACCTTCGACGCGACCTCCAGCGACAGCAACACCATCCTGTTCCGCGGCTCGCAGTTCCAGCTCGACGTGTCACTGGCCAAGGGCGACGATCCCACCCAGATGAACACCCTGGTCGGCGGCTACAGCTTCAGCTTCGGTACCGCACCCGATGCCATGGCGATCAAGCGCAACGCGTCGAACACCTCGGCCGCGCAGATCACCAGCGCCACGGTCAGCAACACCACGGCCTACAACACCCAGTTCCCCAATGGTGGCGTGCAGCTGAAGTTCACCAGTGCCACGACCTACGATGTCTACGCGCTGCCGACCAGCCCCAGCGCCACGCCGATGACCAGCGGAAGCCTTGGCGCCACTTTCCCGCAGACCATCACCGTCGGCGGGGTCGACTTGTCGATCAGCGCGGCGCCGAACACTGGCGACCAGTTCAGCATCACCGCCACCTCGCCGGAACGGCAGAACATCCTCAATACCCTGGGCGACCTGCGCAAGGCGCTGGATACCTCGACCACCAACAACCCCCAGGCCCAACTGGCCATTCGCGACATGGTCGCCAGCGCCGTGAGCAACATCGACAACGGCATGAACCAGGTGCTCAGCACCCAGTCGTCGATCGGCTCGCGGCTTAACACCATCGACCTGCTCGGCCAGGAGAACCAGAGCCTGAGCCTGACCAACACCACCACGCAGTCGTCGATCCGCGACACCGACATGGCCTCGGCCACCTCGCAGCTGGTGCTGCAGCAGACCATGCTGGAGGCCGCGCAGGCGGCGTTCGCGCGAATCAGCCAGCTGAGCCTGTTCAACAAGCTCTGAGGTTTTCCAGCGGACATGAAAAAGGGGATGCCATCGGGCATCCCCTTTTTCATTGGCCTGAGGGTCAGGCTTTCTTCAGGCGGAGGAGGGTGAGGCGGTTGTCGAGCTGCTCGTGCAGGCCCAGGGCCGCCTTGTGCGGCAACTTCTGGTGGTCGTGCAGCAGGAACCCGTGGCGGTTGGCCTGGCCCAGGTACCACTCGGCGTCGCGGTAGCGGCCGGCCTGGTCGTGGGACAGGTTCCAGCGGGCATCCATGATGTCCAGCAGCAGCAGGTCGCCTCGGTGTCCGCCGAGGCTCGCGAGCACGGCGCTGAACTGTTCGTCGTTGAGGCGGCCGAGGATGTCGCCCAGCACCAGGTTCGCGGTCGGGAAGCGCCGCGAAAGATCGGCCAGGGCGTCGTTGCCGAGTTCGATGTCGAGCCCGCGTTGCAGGTCGTGGGCCAGCAGGCGGCCGTCGGCGACGCGCAGCTCCAGGGTCGGGGTGTCACCCAGGTAAGCCTGCAGGTAGTCCGGAATCGACCATCCGCAGGGCGCTTGCCCGGGAACCAGCGGTACGCGTGATTTCCACTCGCGGTGTGCAGCGACTCCACGCTCGTAGAATCCTTTGCGCTCCTGCAGCGGCAGCAGCAGGTAGTTGGATGCGTTGACCAGTTCGAACACGCGATGCACGCGGTAACCGTTGTGCGCGACCCAGGCCAGGAACGGCGACTTGTTGGCGTTGGCGATCTCGATCAGCAGCAGCGGTCGGGCCCGCTGGATGAGCGCCTGGGCGCCGGCCAGGACTTCCAGCTCCATGCCTTCCACGTCGATCTTCAGCAGGTCGATGTCGGCATCCGGGAACAGCCGGTCCAGGGTCTCGACTTCGATCTGACCGTGTTCGTCGTTCTTCAGGCTGGTGGCGCCGAGGTTGCTCGTGTCGATCCGGTCGAGGCTCGCGCGGCCACTGCTGGCGCCGATGCCAAGACGATGGATGCCGTAGCGTGACGGTTCGATCTCGTTGATGCGGAAGTTCACTTCCAATTGCTCGGCGATGTGCTCGGCCGGCTCGAAGCAGTGGATCTCCGCCGCTTCGCCGATGCAGGCGAAGAACAGGGCGTGGTTGCCGATGTTGCTGCCCACGTCCAGTATCCGCGCCTGTTTCGGCAGGCAGAGCAGGGTCTCGGAGAGTTCCGCGACCTCGAAGAAATGCTCGCGGGCGAGCTGGTTCTGGATCAGGTCCAGGGTATTGCCGAGGCGGAAGTGCACCTGCTGCCCGCCGAAAGGCACGCTGGCGATGACGTCGTTGTCGCGGCAGAAGTCGCTGAACACCCGGTTGATCGCGTTGCGCCAGTCGGTGCCGGTGGCCGAGCGCGGCCCGGTGGAGTGCTGGCCGCGGACATTGAGGAACAGCGGCCGGTCGATCTTGATGCAGCGATTTTCCTTCCACACGCGCAGGTAGTAATCGAAGTCCTCGCCGGTATCCATCTCCGTGTCGAACGGGTAGGCGGCGGCGACTTCCTGGCGGACGAAGTGACCCATTTGCAGGGTCAGGTAAGGGTCGTTGAGCAACAGCTGTTCGAGGGTCGTCAGCGGACTGATCTGCTGCGGCCGCCGTTGTGCCTGCTGCGATTGCAGGTCGGCGACGTAGATCGCGCCCCAGATGCCGTCCTGCTCCTGGAGCAGGTCAGCCACTTCGAGGAAGGCGCTTTCGACCATCAGGTCGTCGGCGTCGAGGAAGAACAGCCAGTCGGCGCCTTTCTCGCCGGCCGCGGCGACGGCAAGATTGCGCGCCCGCGAGCGGCCCAGGCCCTGGCTGTCGTCCTGGATCAGGATCTCGATGTCATCGAAGGCTCCGGTGCCCTGTGCCTTGGCGCGCTCCACGGAGGCTGCGGCGCGTTGGGCGAGTTCCAGGTGTCCCGGTCCGACCGGGATGATGACGCAGCACTTCATGCGATTGATCCTTCTTGGAGAATGCCGTCGCCGCGCAATTGCCCGGCCACTCGAGTCAGGACATCGTCCCATTCGTTCAGTTTGTGGTTACGTACCCGCCGCACGCTCGGATACCAGTAGCTGGGGCCTTCCTCCAGCCCCCAGCGCCAGTTCGGATTCAGCGGGAGCAGGGCATAGGTCGGCACGCCAATCGCGCCCGCCAGGTGCACGGTGGTGTTGTCGATGCTCACCACGGCGTCCAGGGCCGCGATCTGGGCCGCCTGGCGGTCCATGTCGTGCAGCGGATTGACGCTCTCGTCGTGATGGATCTCGAAACCGTTCTCGCGGGCTCTTTCGCGCTCGGTGCTGGTGTCGCCGTATTGCAGGTTGACCAGTTGCACATCGGGCTGCGCCGCAAGGATCGCCAGGCTTGGGATAGGGATGATCCGGCTTTGCTTCTCGTTCGAGACGCTGGTGCCGCCGCGCCAGGAAACGCCGATCAGGCGCTTGCCGGGGAAGCGCTGCTGGTAGTCCTGGCGAAGTTCGGCGGCCATGGCCGGGTCGGCCTGCAGGTAATGCGGCTGCCGCGGGAAGCTTTCCAGGTTCGGTCGCAGCAGGGCGGGAAGGCTGCCCATGGGAATCTGATAATCGCTTCTCGGCCAGGTCTGCCGATGCATGACTTGGGCGCCATCCTTTGCGGTGCCCTGCAGTTCGCGGCGAACGAACTGGACCGAGGGGAAGCTGCGGCTGAAGAGGGCATCCAGGCGCTCGTAGATTTCGTAGTGGATGGTGCCGCCCAGCTTGGTCAGCTCTTCGAGCATGCTGGCGAACATGATGTGGTCGCCAATGCCCTGTTCCGCCCAGACCAGCAATGTCTTGCCTTCCAGGGACTCGCCTTGCCAGCGCGGAATGCTGAAGAACTGGTTGTGCTCCTTCTGCACCTCGGCCCAACGCCACTCGTATTGCTGCCAGCCCTGCTCGAACTCGCCCAGGCGCAGCATCAGCAAGGCCAGGTTGTTGTGGGTGGCGACGTGTTCGGGGTCCAGGCGCAGGACCTTGGCATAGGCCTCGAAGGCTTCCCTATAGCGTGCGACCTGTTCTTGGGCGACTGCGTAGTTGAAATTCAACGGCACGCTGTCCGGCGCCTGTTCCAGGCCGAGCTGGCAGCAGGCGACGCTCTCGTGGAAGCGCCCGGTGTTGTAGTAGAGCTGGGCCAGCAGGTTCAGAACCTGGGTCTGCTCGGAGGACGGCAGCGGCTGCTCCAGGGTCCTGAGAATCAGCTGCTCGGCGTCGGCGTGGGCTTCGATGCGATTCAGCGCAGCCAGCAGCAGCTTGAAGCGCCAGAGGTTCGGCTTGGCGTCGTACCACTGCTGTGCCTTCACCAGGTGGCCATTGAAACGCGGGCGCTTGGCCAATTCGTCGAACAGCAGGCTGTCTACCTGGTCGTCCTGAGGCAATGCCAGTGCGTGCTCCACGTGCGGTAGCGCCTCGTCTTCGCGATCACGCTCGAGCAGCAGGGCGGCAAGGTGGGCGTGGGCCAGCGCGAGGTCGGGCAGCAGCTTCAGCAACTGGCGATATAGAGGAATCTTGGCTTCCTCGTCCCCGGTCCGTTCGGCTTCGCCCAGCGCCTGCGCTATACGCTGGACCTGGGCCTGGAGGGTCGGTGTCTGCATGGAGCCTTTACCTTGAAGTGACGTTGCCTTGACGGGATGCAGGAGGGTTGCAAGAAGGGGGCCAGCGCCGCTTTGCAAGAGGGATGGAAAAAAAATTTGAAAAAGGGCTAAAGGCCAGCCGCGTCCCGACGATAACCCTAACGAAGGTTCTCCAGGCCACTTCGGGCGGTTGCCAAGGCTGGGAGCCACAGTTGCCCAAATTACGAGGATCTCGTCATGGCTCTTACTGTTAATACCAACATCGCTTCGCTGTCCGTTCAGAAGAACCTGAGCAAGGCTGCCAACTCGCTGTCGAACTCGATGACCCGCCTGTCCACCGGCCTGCGTATCAACAGCGCCAAGGACGATGCCGCCGGCTCGCAGATTTCCAACCGTCTGACCAGCCAGGTCAAAGGCCTCGATGTGGCGGTGAAGAACGCCCAGGACGCCAACTCCATCGCCCAGGCCGCCGAAGGCGCCCTGCAGGAGTCCACCAACATCCTGCAGCGTATGCGTGAACTGTCCCTGCAGTCGGCCAACGGCTCGAACAGCTCCGAAGACCAGGCTTCCCTGAACCAGGAGTTCAAGTCGCTGACCGCTGAACTGACCCGTATCTCCAAGACCACCACCTTCGGTGGCGGTACTTCCGGTATCAAGCTGCTCGACGGCACCGCCGGCACCAACGGCACCATGACCTTCCAGGTCGGCGCCAACGCCAACGAAACCATCAGCTTCAGCCTCGGCGACATGGGCGCTTCGGCCCTGAAAGGTTCGTCCTCCCTGGCTTCGGTCAACGTAACCCTGACCACCGCCCTGGCCTCGGCCAACGCCGTGACCGCAACTGCCGGTACCATGAAAATCGACGGCACCACCGTGAACATCGCCAAGGGGTCGACCACCAAGGACATCATCAGCGCGATCAACACCAACGTCAGCGGTGTGACTGCCACCACCGACAGCACTGGCACCAAGATCATCCTGCACTCCGGTAGCACCGTAATCGTCAGTGCTGGTAGCGGTGCCACTGCGGCGACCGCCAGCAGCACCAACACCGTTCCGTCGTCCTTCACCGTTCAGCAGCTGGACATCACCACTTCCAAGGGTGCCCAGTCCGCTACCCAGGTGATCGACGCCGCGCTGAAGCAGATCGACACCCAACGCTCCGCCCTGGGTGCCGTGGAAAACCGCCTGGACAGCACCATCTCCAACCTGCAGAACGTGTCGCAGAACGCCACTGCCGCACGTAGCACCATCCAGGACGTGGACTTCGCCTCGGAAACCGCCGAAATGACCAAGCAGCAGACCCTGCAACAGGCCGCCACCGCGGTGCTGGCCCAGGCCAACCAGCTGCCGTCCGGCGTGCTGAAGCTGCTCCAGTAACAGGGGCGCCTGAAGGCAGAAAATGGGGGAAGGGCGCTCGGCGCCCTTCCTTGCTTTGCGTGTGGAGGGTAAAGCCAGATGGATACGAACATCCGCATCACGACTCTGGGCTCCGTCGACACCGTCGGATTCACCGCAGGCCGGTCGACCAGCGCTGCCTCGAGCGGCAACGCCTTGCCGCAGGACGACAAGAATTCGCCTGCCGCCAAACCGTCCGACCTGGGCGAAGCCGTACGCCAGTTGCAGGATCACGCCCAGAGCGTGCAGCGCAACCTGGAGTTTTCGGTGGATGAAGCCAGCGGTGAAACCGTGGTCAAGGTGGTAGCCTCCGATACCGGCGAGCTGATCCGGCAGATTCCGTCCGAGGTCGCACTCAAGTTGGCGGAGAGTCTGAAGGAGTCCGGCAACCTGTTGTTCGAGCGTGCCTGAAAGCTGGCGCGAAACTTGAATGAGACCGGAACAGCGAACGCGGTGACGAAAAACCGCCGGGATTTTGGATAGGAGAGTGCTGAGATGGCTGGGACTTCAATCAATGGGGTGGGCTCCGGGTACGACATCGACTCGATCGTGTCGTCGCTGGTCAACGCCCAGAAGGCTCCGAAGCAGAGTCAGATCACCACTCAGCAGACCAAGGCCAATACCCAGCTCTCGGCGCTCGGCAGCCTGAAGAGTGCGCTGTCGACCTTCCAGACCGCCCTGGAGAAGCTCAACGATTCGAGTTCCTTCGCCGGCCTGGCCGTCAAATCCTCGTCGACCGACGTGCTGACCGCCAAGCTTGGCACCGGCGCTGCGGCGGGCACCTACGCGATCAACGTCACCAGCCTGGCCACCAGCTCCAAGGTTGCCACCCAGTATGTCGGTGCCTCGACCAGCTTCGGCGCCGGCAGCCTGAAGATCACCCAGGGCAGCAGCACCTACAACGTCAACGTTGCAGACGGCTCCAGCCTGTCGACCATTCGCGACAGCATCAACACCCAGCTGAAGTCCAGCGGCATCACCGCCAACATCATTACCGACTCCACCGGCCCGCGCCTGGTGCTCAGCTCCAGCACCACGGGGGCGGGCAGCGACATCAGCATTGCCGCGTCGGGCGACAGCAGCCTGAACGTGCTCAACATCGACGGCTCCGGCACCCAGGCCTCGGCAACTGCCGGTGGCTATGTCTCCGCGCCGGCCGCCAATGCGTCGTACACCATCGACGGGCTGCAGATGTCCAGCAGCACCAATACCATCACCAGCGCAATCAGCGGTGTGGAGTTCGACCTGGTCTCTGCCGGTAAATCGACGGTAACCGTCGACACCAACAAGGACGGTCTGAAGACCTCGATCCAGTCCTTCGTCGACGCCTATAACGCGCTGACGACTTCGATCAACTCGCTGACCAAGGTCACCAACACCACCGACAGCAGCGGCAACGCCACTACCTCGGCTGCGGCCCTGGCAGGCGACGCCATGACCCGTAACCTGGTAAGCGGCCTGCGCGACCAGCTGGTGGGTACTTCGGCAAGTGGCGGGACCATCAAGCTGCTCTCGCAACTGGGCATTGCCACGCAGAACGATGGCACCCTCGATATCGATGACACCAAGCTGGACAAGGCGCTGAACAACAACTTCGCCTCGGTGCAGGGCTTCTTTACCGGCAGCGGCGGCCTGCTCGATCGCATGACCAGCAGCCTGAAGAGCTACACGCAGAGCAACGGCCTGCTCGATCAGCGCACTTCGAACTTGAACCAGGCCCTGAGCGACCTTGCGACCCAGCAAACCACGCTGGATAACCGCATGGACAAGCTGAACACCACGCTGATGGCCAAGTACAACGCCATGGACAGCCTGGTCGCCCAGCTCAAGTCCACCAGCAGCAGCGTGCTGACCACGCTGAACGCGCTGAACAACAAGAACAGCTCCAGCAGCTGATCCGGCTTCCCTTCGAACGGCTGGAATGGCGCAAGTCGCATTCCAGCCGCTTTCCTCCTAAAGATTCCCGTAACATCGCCGATACCCTGGATACCAACGATCTGATCGTTCAAGGAATCAAGGGGATATCGCATGAATGCCATGGCTGCGCTGCGCCAGTACCAGAACGTCAACACCCAGTCCGCGGTGCACGACGCTTCGCCTCATCGTCTGATCCAGATGCTGATGGAAGGTGGCCTGAGCCGTATCGCCCAGGCCAGGGGCTCCATGGAGCGCGAAGAGTTCGCGCAGAAGGGCATGCTGATCGCCAAGACCGTCGCTATCATCGGCGGCCTGCGCGAAGCGCTGAATTTCGAAGTCGGTGGTGAGCTGGCGCACAACTATGCCAATCTCTACGACTACATGAGCCGTCGCCTGGGCGAGGCCAACCGCAGTAACGACGTGGAAATCCTCGATGAGGTCTCCGGCCTGCTGCGTACCCTTAAGGAAGGCTGGGACGCTGTCGCCCAATAACGACGGACCGCCAGGAGATACCGACCATGACCCTCGCCGTCGAGCGAATCGAACAGACCCGCGCTGCCCTGGGCACCGCACTGGCCGATCAGGACTGGGAAGCCGTCGCACGGCTCGACCTGGAGTGCCGCCAGCATGTCGACGCCGCCATGCTCGAGCCGATGGATGATGACAGCGACCTCAAGCGCAGCCTCGAAGGCTTGCTGATGCTCTATCGCCAGCTGGTCCAGGAAGTCACGCGGCAGCGCGAGAACGTCGCCGAGGAAATCATTCGGGTGAACCGTTCGCACAAGGGCGCGAAGGTCTACCAGCTCTTCGGTTGATCCGGTCGGGTCGCCCGTTCGGCGCGGCCCTTCTTTCCGACATTGCCGCCGCGCAGCCGAGCGAGTAAGTTCTTCTTCGTCGGAAACAACGAGAAAAACACGCCATTAATTTGACTGCTGCCACATTTTTGACTTTACTAGTGGCCAGTTGATGGCAGTTCGTTTCTGCCTTTCCCTTCCAGTCGCCGGTCATCGGCCCTCCAAGCCATCGGAAGATAAGAGCAACATGTGGCGTGAAACCAAGATCCTGCTGATTGACGACAACGCCGAGCGTTGCCACGAACTCTCGGTCATCCTCAACTTCCTTGGCGAGGACCAGCTGTCCTGCCGCAGCCGTGACTGGCGCCTGACCGTCGACCCGTTGCCCAATGGCAGCCGCGACGTGCTCTGCGTGCTGGTCGGCAACATCGAAAACAAGGGTGGGGCGCTGGAGCTGCTCAAGCAGCTCGCCGCCTGGGACGAATACCTGCCGGTGCTGCTGATCGGCGAACCGGCGCCGACGGACTGGCCGGAAGAGCTGCGCCGCCGCGTGCTGGCCAGCCTGGAAATGCCGCCCAGCTACAACAAGCTGCTCGACTCCCTGCACCGCGCCCAGGTCTATCGCGAGATGTACGACCAGGCGCGCGAGCGTGGCCGCCAGCGCGAGCCCAACCTGTTCCGCAGCCTGGTCGGCACCAGCCGCGCCATCCAGCAGGTTCGGCAGATGATGCAACAGGTCGCCGACACCGACGCCAGCGTGCTGATCCTCGGCGAGTCCGGCACCGGCAAGGAAGTGGTGGCGCGCAACCTGCACTACCACTCCAAGCGCCGCGACGCGCCTTTCGTCCCGGTGAACTGCGGGGCGATCCCGGCGGAGCTGCTGGAAAGCGAACTCTTCGGTCATGAGAAGGGCGCCTTCACCGGCGCCATCACGACCCGCGCCGGCCGCTTCGAGCTGGCCAACGGCGGCACCCTGTTCCTCGACGAGATCGGCGACATGCCGCTGCCGATGCAGGTCAAGCTGCTGCGCGTGCTGCAGGAGCGCACCTTCGAACGTGTGGGCAGCAACAAGACGCAGAACGTCGACGTGCGCATCATCGCCGCGACCCACAAGAACCTGGAGAAGATGATCGAGGGCGGCAGTTTCCGCGAGGACCTGTACTACCGCCTGAACGTCTTCCCCATCGAGATGGCGCCGCTGCGCGAGCGCGTGGAAGACATCCCGCTGCTGATGAACGAGCTGATCTCGCGCATGGAGCACGAGAAACGCGGCTCGATCCGTTTCAACTCCGCCGCCATCATGTCGCTCTGCCGCCACGACTGGCCGGGCAACGTGCGCGAGCTGGCCAACCTGGTCGAGCGCCTGGCGATCATGCATCCCTATGGGGTGATCGGCGTCGGCGAGCTGCCGAAGAAATTCCGTCACGTCGACGACGAGGACGAGGATCTGGCCACCAGCCTGCGCGAGGAACTGGAAGAGCGTGCGGCCATCACCGCCGGTCTGCCGGGCCTGGATTCGCCGGCGATGCTGCCGGCAGAGGGCATCGACCTCAAGGACTACCTCGCCAACCTCGAGCAGGGGCTGATCCAGCAGGCGCTGGACGATGCCAACGGCGTAGTTGCCCGTGCCGCCGAGCGTTTGCGCATCCGCCGCACCACCCTGGTGGAGAAAATGCGCAAGTACGGCATGAGCCGGCGCGAGGAGGAAATGGCGGAGGATTGACGCCTTCGCCATGCTCCATTTCTTAAGTGCCTGAAAATAAAGGAATAAATTTTAGGCACGCGGTTTGCTAAGACTCTTCCAGCCGACGCTTCGATGACGTCGGGTGGAAGAGAGAGCCGCATGATGCAAGCCGTATCCCAGCAGTCCGAGCCGACCTCCAGCGAAAGCATGGAGGAGAGCAGCCGTGCCAATCTGGAACAGGCCTTCGCCCTGTTCAACCAGATGGGCAACCAGCTCAGCCAGTCCTACAGCATGCTGGAAGCGCGCGTCAGCGAGCTGAAGGGCCAGCTCGCCCTGGTCAGCGCCCAGCGCATGCAGGAATTGGCCGAGAAGGAGCGCCTGGCCAACCAGCTGCAAAGCCTGCTCGACCTGCTGCCCGGCGGCGTCATCGTCATCGACGGCCAGGGTGTGGTGCGCGAGGCCAACCCGGCGGCGATCGGTTTCCTCGGCCAACCACTCATAGGCATGCTCTGGCGCCAGGTCATCGCGCGCTGCTTCGCCCCGCGCAAGGACGACGGCCACGAGATTTCCCTGCGCGACGGACGCCGCCTGTCCATCGCCACCCGCTCGCTCGACGGCGAGCCCGGGCAATTGGTGCTGCTCAACGACCTGACTGAAACCCGTCGCCTGCAGGATCAGCTGGCGCGTCACGAACGCCTGTCCGCGCTGGGGCGGATGGTCGCTTCGCTGGCCCACCAGATCCGCACGCCGCTGTCTGCCGCCATGCTCTATGCCAGCCACCTGAGCGAGCACGAGCTGCCGCTGGAACAGCAACAGCGTTTCGCCGGGCGCCTAAAGGAGCGCCTGCACGAACTGGAAAACCAGGTGCGCGACATGCTGGTGTTCGCCCGTGGCGAACTGCCGCTGCCGGACCGCCTGAGCCCCTCTGAACTCTTCGCCAGCCTGCGCGCCGCCGCCGACCCTCATGTCGCCGGCCTGCAACTGCGCTGGCAGTGCGACGCCCGCCACGGCGAGTTGCTGTGCAATCGCGACACCCTGGTCGGCAGCGTGCTCAACCTGCTGCACAACGCCATCCAGGCAGGCGGCAGCAATGTGCGCCTCAAGGTGCACCTGTTCGCCCGCGGCGACTGCCTGCGCCTGGCGATCAGCGACAGCGGCCCGGGCATGGACGCCAGCACCCTGGCGCGCCTGGGCGAGCCTTTCTTCACCACCAAGAACACCGGCACCGGCCTCGGCGTGGCGGTGGTCAAGGCCGTTGCCAAGGCCCACCAGGGCGCGCTGCAGCTGCGCTCGCGGCCCGGCCGCGGCACCTGCGCCATCCTCGACCTGCCGCTGATCGCGGCGGCCGTTCGCGAACACAAGGAATAACCGCATGTCCGCCAAAATTCTGCTCGTCGAAGATGATCGCGCGCTGCGCGAGGCGCTCTCCGATACCCTGCTGCTCGGCGGCTGCGACTTCACCGCGGTGGATTGTGCCGAGGCGGCGCTGGTCGCGCTGCAGCGCGAAGGCTTCGGCCTGGTGATCAGCGACGTGAACATGCCAGGCATGGACGGTCACCAGCTGCTCGGCCTGATCCGCGCACGCTACCCGCAACTGCCGGTGCTGCTGATGACCGCGTACGGCGCGGTGGATCGCGCTGTGGACGCCATGCGTCAGGGCGCCGCCGATTACCTGGTCAAACCCTTCGAGCCGAAGGTGCTGCTGGAGTTGGTGGGGCGCCATGCCCTGGGCCGTTCGATCGCCGCTGAAGGCGAGGGACCGGTGGCCGTGGAGCCAGCCAGCCTGCAATTGCTGGAACTGGCTGCACGGGTCGCGCGCAGCGATTCCACTGTGCTGATCTCCGGCGAGTCCGGCACCGGCAAGGAAGTGTTGGCGCGCTACATCCACCAGCAGTCGCCGCGTGCGGGCAAGCCTTTCATTGCCATCAACTGCGCGGCCATTCCCGACAACATGCTCGAGGCCACCCTGTTCGGCCACGAGAAGGGCGCCTTCACCGGCGCCATCGCCGCGCAGCCGGGCAAATTCGAGCTGGCCGACGGCGGCACCATCCTGCTCGACGAGATTTCCGAGATGCCCCTGGCGCTGCAGGCCAAGCTGCTGCGCGTGCTGCAGGAGCGCGAGGTGGAGCGGGTAGGCGCGCGTAAGCCGATCGAGCTGGATATCCGCGTGCTCGCCACCACCAACCGTGACCTGCTCGGTGAAGTGGCGGCCGGGCGCTTCCGCGAGGACCTGTACTACCGCCTTTCGGTGTTCCCCCTGGCTTGGCGCTCGTTGCGCGAACGCCCGGCGGACATCCTGCCGCTGGCCGAGCGCCTGCTGGCCAAGTACGTGAAGAAGATGAACATGGCCGCGACGACCCTGTCGGCCGAGGCCCGCACTGCGCTGCTGGAGCACCCGTGGCCGGGCAACGTGCGCGAGCTGGACAACGCCATCCAGCGTGCGCTGATCCTGCAGCAGGGCGGCCAGATCCAGCCGCACGACCTGTGCCTGACTGCGCCCATCGGTCATCGGCCGGTGCCGGTGATGGCGCCGGTGGTGACTTTGACGCCGCCGCCGGCGAGTGTGCCGAGCAGCGCCGGAATTCCGTCACCGGCTGTCGCGGACATTGCCGGGGCCCTGGGCGAAGACCTCAAGCGCCGCGAGTTCCAGATGATCATCGACACCCTGCGCAGCGAGCGCGGCCGCCGCAAGGAGGCCGCCGAGCGCCTGGGCATCAGCCCGCGCACGCTGCGATACAAGCTCGCGCAGATGCGTGACGCCGGCATGGATGTCGAGGCCTACCTGTACGCCAGCTAAGCAGCATCGCTTTCCCCTTTCAGGCCCGCCGCGTGCGGGCCTCTTTCTTGGCGCGCGGGCGTCCCTAAACCTCCGAATAGAGCTGGAGGCCGCGCCATCCGGGCGCTTCGAAAATCTGGCACCCTTGTTGCAATTCCTTCTGGCAAAACGATGCCGGCGTCAAAAAGCCGTAGCCGATGTAGAGGGGAAGGGAAATGAGTCAGGGTATCGAGTTCAACCGCCTGCTGCTGGAAATGCGTTCCATGCAGATGGACGCCATGGCCAAGGCCAAACCGGTGGCAACCGCACCGGCTGCCGTGGAAGGCGCGCCGAACTTCTCCGACATGCTCGGGCAGGCGGTGAACAAGGTGAACGCCACCCAGCAGGCGGCCAGCAGCCTGGCCAATGCCTTCGAGGTCGGCCAGAGCAACGTCGACCTGACCGACGTGATGATCGCATCGCAAAAGGCCAGCGTTTCCTTCCAGGCCATGACCCAGGTACGCAACAAGGTTGTCCAGGCGTACCAGGACATCATGCAGATGCCCATCTGATTCACGGGGTAGATAGTTCATGGCCGATGCCACTGTAGACAACCAGGTCCCCGCCAAGGCCGGCGCAGCAGAAATGCTGAAGAAGCCGCTGATGGGCCTGCAGTTCCTCGAGAACCTCGCCGACATGCCAGTGCTGCGTCAGGTCGGCCTGCTCGTCGGGCTCGCGGCGAGCATCGCCATCGGTTTCGGCATGGTGCTCTGGTCGCAGCAGCCGGACTACAAGCCGCTGTACGGCAGTCTCAATGGTGTCGACGCCAACAAGGTGGTGGAGACGCTCAACGCCGCCGACATCGCCTACAAGGTCGACCCCAGCTCCGGCGCCCTGCTGGTCAAGGCCGACGACCTGGGGCGTGCGCGCATCAAGGTGGCCGGCGCGGGCATCGCCCCGACCGACAACAACGTCGGCTTCGAGATCCTCGACAAGGAACAGACCCTCGGCACCAGCCAGTTCATGGAGGCCACCAACTACCGCCGTGGCCTGGAAGGCGAACTGGCGCGGACCATCTCCAGCCTGAACAACGTCAAGGGTGCCCGCGTGCACCTGGCCATCCCGAAGAGCTCGGTGTTCGTTCGCGACGACCGCAAGCCCAGCGCCTCGGTGCTGGTCGAGCTGTATCCGGGCCGCAGCCTGGAGCCGAGCCAGGTGCTCGCCATTGTCAACCTGGTGGCTACCAGCGTGCCGGAACTGGACAAGGGCCAGGTCACCGTCGTCGACCAGAAAGGCAACCTGCTCTCCGACCAGCAGGAGCTCTCCGAGCTGACCGTGGCCGGCAAGCAGTTCGACTACACCCGGCGCATGGAAAGCAACTTCACCCAGCGCGTGCACAGCATCCTGCAGCCGGTGTTGGGCGAGGGCCGCTACAAGGCCGAGGTTTCCGCCGACGTCGACTTCAGCGCCGTGGAATCCACCGCCGAGTCCTACAACCCGGACCAGCCGGCGCTGCGCAGCGAGCAGGTCAACAACGAGGAGCGGCAGACTCCCGGCGGCGTCCAGGGCGTGCCCGGTGCGCTGTCGAACCAGCCGCCGACTCCGGCCAGCGCGCCGCAGAAGACCGCGCAGAACAGCTCTTCGGAATACATCGCGCCCGGCCAGCCGCTGAAAGATGCCAACGGCCAGCCCATCATCGATCCGAAGACCGGCAAGCCCGAGCTGGCGCCATACCCGACCGACAAGCGCGAACAGAACACCCGCAACTACGAGCTGGACCGTTCGATCAGCTACACCAAGCAGCAGCAGGGCCGTCTGCGCCGGCTGTCCGTCGCGGTGGTGCTGGACGACCGCATCAGCCTCGACGCCAAGACCGGCGAAGTCAGCCACAAGCCCTGGACCGCCGAAGAACTGGCGCGCTTCACCCGCCTGGTGCAGGACGCAGTGGGCTACGACGCCAGCCGTGGCGACAGCGTCAGCGTGATCAACGCGCCCTTCGCCCCGGAGCAGAACCTGGACGTCGCCTCGCCGCCGTTCTACTCGCAGCCGTGGTTCTGGGACGTGGTCAAGCAGGTGCTGGGCATCGTCTTCATCCTGGTGCTGGTGCTCGGCGTGCTGCGCCCGGTGCTGAACAACCTCAGCGGCAGCAAGAACAAGGCCCTGGTGGCCGGCGCTGGCGGCGACATGTCCCTCGGCGACTTGGGCGGCATGGAAGGCGAGCTGGCCGAGGACCGGGTGAGCCTCGGCGGTCCGTCGAGCATTCTGTTGCCCAGCCCCAGCGAGGGGTACGATGCGCAGCTGAACGCCATCAAGGGCCTGGTCGCCCAGGACCCGGGCCGCGTGGCCCAGGTGGTGAAGGAATGGATCAACTCGGATGAGTGACGTTGTATGAGCGCTACCGCCAAACTGAGCAAGGTCGACAAGGCCGCCATCCTCCTGCTGTCGCTCGGCGAGACCGACGCGGCGCAGGTGCTGCGGCACATGGGGCCGAAGGAAGTGCAGAAGGTCGGCGTGGCCATGGCGCAGATGCGCAACGTGCATCGCGAACAGGTCGAGCAGGTGATGGGCGAGTTCGTCGAGATCGTCGGCGACCAGACCAGCCTGGGCGTCGGCGCCGACAGCTACATCCGCAAGATGCTCACCCAGGCCCTGGGCGAGGACAAGGCGAACAACCTCATCGACCGTATCCTGCTGGGCGGCAACACCAGCGGCCTGGACAGCCTGAAGTGGATGGAGCCGCGCGCCGTCGCCGACGTGATCCGCTACGAGCACCCGCAGATCCAGGCCATCGTGGTCGCCTACCTGGACCCCGACCAGGCTGCCGAAGTGCTCAGCCACTTCGACCACAAGGTGCGCCTGGACATCGTCCTGCGCGTGTCTTCGCTGAACACCGTGCAACCCTCGGCGCTGAAGGAACTCAACCTGATCCTCGAGAAGCAGTTCGCCGGCAACGCCAACTCCACCCGCACCACCATGGGCGGCGTGAAGCGCGCGGCGGACATCATGAACTTCCTCGACAGCGGCGTGGAAGGCGCGCTGATGGACGCCATCCGCGAGGTGGACGAAGACCTCTCCGGGCAGATCGAAGACCTCATGTTCGTCTTCGACAACCTCGCCGACGTCGACGACCGCGGCATCCAGGCGCTGCTGCGGGAAGTCTCCTCCGACGTGCTGGTGCTGGCGCTCAAAGGCTCCGACGAGGGCATCCGCGAGAAGATCTTCCGCAACATGTCCAAGCGTGCCGCCGAGCTGCTGCGCGACGACCTCGAGGCCAAGGGCCCGGTGCGCGTCAGCGAAGTGGAAGGTGCGCAGAAGGAAATCCTCACCATTGCCCGGCGCATGGCCGAATCCGGGGAAATCGTCCTCGGCGGCAAGGGCGGCGAGGAGATGATCTAAGTGGTGAACCCAGGCAAGCCAAAGGGTGACGAAGATGCCGCCGGCCTGATCCGCGCGCGCGACGTTGCGGCCTTCGACCTGTGGTCGCTGCCCAGCTTCGACCCGGTGGTGGAGCGGCCGGAGCCCGAGCCGGAACCCGTGGTTGAAGAAATCCCCGAGATCGAGGAAGTCCCGGTCGAGGAAGTCAAACCGCTGACGCTCGAAGAACTCGAGGCGATCCGCCAGGACGCCTACAATGAGGGCTTCGCCACCGGCGAGAAAGACGGTTTCCACAGCGGCCAGATGAAGGCCCGGCAAGAGGCCGAGGCGGTCCTGCAGGAACGCTTGAAGAGCCTGGAAACCCTGATGGGCCAGCTGTTCGAACCGATCGCCGAGCAGGATCAGCTGATCGAGCAGGCCATGGTCAACCTGGTCAGCCAATTGGCGCGGCAGGTGATCCAGCGCGAACTGTCGACCGATTCCAGCCAGATCCGCCAGGTCCTGCGCGAGGCGCTCAAGCTGTTGCCGATGGGCGCGGAGAACATTCGCATCCACGTCAATCCGCAGGATTTCGAGCTGGTCAAGGCCATGCGCGATCGCCACGAGGAAAGCTGGCGCATCCTCGAAGACGACGCGCTGCTCCCCGGCGGCTGCCGCATCGAGACCGAACATTCGCGTATCGACGCGAGCATCGAGACGCGCCTGGCGCAGGCCAGCAAGCAGCTCTTCGAGCAGCAGCGCGACCAGGCCACGCACGCCCTGGAGCCGGACCTGCACATCGACCTGGATGCGCCCCATGCGTCTTGACCGGGTGAGCTTTGCCAAGCGCCTGGAAGGCTATGTCGAGGCCACTCGACTGCCATCGCAACCGGTGGTCGAGGGCCGCCTGCTGCGCATGGTCGGCCTGACCCTGGAAGCCGAGGGCCTGCAGGCCGCGGTGGGCAGCCGCTGCCTGGTGATCAACGACGGCGGCTATCACCCGGTGCAGGTGGAAGCCGAGGTCATGGGCTTCTCCGGCAACAAGATTTTCCTCATGCCGGTGGGCAGCCTCGTCGGCATCGCTCCCGGCGCCCGCGTGGTGCCGCTGCCGGACAGCGGCCGCCTGCCGATGGGCATGTCGATGCTCGGCCGCGTGGTCGACGGTGTCGGCCGTGCACTCGACGGCAAGGGCGGGATGCGCGCCGAAGACTGGGTGCCGATGGACGGCCCGGTGATCAACCCGCTGGCGCGCGAGCCTATCCACGAACCCATGGACGTCGGCATCCGCTCGATCAACTCGCTGCTTACAGTCGGTCGCGGCCAGCGCCTGGGCCTGTTCGCCGGTACCGGCGTGGGTAAGTCGGTGCTGCTGGGCATGATGACCAAGTTCACCAAGGCCGACATCATCGTGGTCGGGCTGATTGGCGAACGGGGCCGCGAGGTCAAGGAATTCATCGAACACATCCTCGGCGAGGAAGGCCTCAAGCGTTCCGTAGTGGTCGCATCCCCCGCCGACGATGCGCCGCTGATGCGCCTGCGCGCGGCGCAGTACTGCACGCGTATCGCCGAATACTTCCGCGACAAGGGCAAGAACGTCCTGCTGCTGATGGATTCGCTGACCCGCTACGCCCAGGCGCAACGCGAGATCGCCCTGGCCATCGGCGAGCCGCCGGCGACCAAGGGCTATCCGCCGTCGGTGTTCGCCAAGCTGCCGCGCCTGGTGGAACGTGCCGGCAATGGCGAAAAGGGCGGCGGCTCGATCACCGCCTTCTACACCGTGCTCAGCGAGGGCGACGACCAGCAGGACCCGATCGCCGACGCCGCGCGCGGCGTGCTCGACGGCCACTTCGTGCTGTCGCGCCGACTGGCCGAGGAAGGTCACTATCCGGCCATCGACATCGAGGCTTCGATCAGCCGGGTAATGCCGCAGGTGGTCAGCCCCGAGCAATTGCAGAACGCCCAGCGCTTCAAGCAGCTGTGGTCGCGCTACCAGCAGAGCCGCGACCTGATCAGCGTCGGCGCCTACGTTGCCGGCGGCGACGCCGAGACGGACCTTGCGATCCAGCGCTTCCCGGTGATGCGCCAGTTCCTGCGCCAGGGCCTGACGGAAAGCCAGAGCCTCGACGACAGCAGCCTGTTGCTCGACGCCGTGCTGACTGGCAAGGCCGGTTGAGGTCGCTCTGAATGTCCCGTGTAGCTGACGAGGGTCGTCCATGAACCGCCGCGCCGAACGCCTGGCGCCGGTCGTGGACATGGCCCTGAAAGCCGAGCGCGAGGCCGCGCGGCAGCTCGGCCAGGCGCAGAACCAACTGCTCCAGGTACAGCGCAAGATGGCCGAACTGGAACGCTTTCGCGGCGACTACCAGCAGCAATGGATCGAGCGCGGCCAGCACGGCGTCAGCGGTCAGTGGCTGATGAACTACCAGCGCTTCCTCTCGCAGCTGGAAACCGCCGTGGAGCAGCAGGGCCGCAGCCTGACCTGGCACCAGGACGTGGTCGACAAGGCCCGCGCCAGCTGGCAGGAGAAGTACGCCCGCCTCGAAGGCCTGCGCAAGCTGGTCGAACGCTACCGCCAGGAAGCGCAGTTGCTGGCGGACAAGCAGGAACAGAAGCAGCTCGACGAGTTCGCCCAGCGCCTCAAGCCAAGCGCGTACTGAGGCCTTCCTGCTAGGCTTCGGCGCACGTTGCACCCGATTCGTCCGAGAACCTCGCCGATGCCGTTCAATCGCGCCCTGCTGCAAACCCATCCGCGCCTGTTGATTGCCGCAGCTGCCGGCCTGCTGCTGGCCCTGGCGGCCAATCCGCTGGCGCCGCTGCCGCGCGCACTGGCCGGCTGGAACCTGACGGCCTGGCTCTACGTGCTGCTGATCGCCGGCCATGCCGCGCGCTCGCGCGCCGAGGAGGTACGGCGCCTGGCCGAGATCGAGGACGAGAATGCCCGTGCGGTGCTGGCAATCGCCTGTCTAGCGGCGCTCGCAAGCCTGGTCGCCATCGTGTTCGAACTGGCCGGCGCGCATGACCTGCAGGGCAGCGCCAAGTTGCTGCGCTATGTCTTCACCGGCAGCACCGTGCTCGGTTCCTGGTTCTTCATCGGCACGCTCTTCAGCATGCATTACGCGCGGCTGTACTACAGCGCCGAGCAGCCACCGCTGCACTTCCCCGACGCGCAGCTGCAGCCGGACTACTGGGACTTCGCCTACTTCGCCTTCACCATCAGCGTCGCCGTGCAGACCTCCGACGTGAGCATCGTCTCGCCGGCGATGCGCAAGCTGGTGCTGGTGCAGTCCATCGTGTTCTTCCTGTTCAACACCGCGATCCTCGGCCTGAGCATCAACATCGCCGCCGGCCTCATCGGCTGACGCGAGTCAGTGCCGCCAGAAGGCCGGGGTGAACAGCACCAGCACGGTGAGGATCTCCAGGCGGCCGAAGAGCATGCCGAAGGACAGCAGCCACTTGGCCGCATCCGGCAGCGGTGCGAAGTTGCCCGACGGGCCGATGATCGGCCCCATCCCCGGCCCCACGCCGGCCACGGTGCTGGCAGCACCGGTCAGTGCGGTCATCCAGTCCAGGCCGAGGAAGGTCAGGGCCAGGCCCAGGCCGGCCACGGTCGCGCCGAAGAAGAACGAGAAGGTCAGGATCGAGCGCACGATCTCCTCGTCCAGGCGGTGGCCGTTGTAGCGCTGGCTGAGCACCGCGCGCGGGTGGATCAGCTGGTACAGGCTGCTCCTGAGCAGGATGAAGGCGACCTGGAAGCGGAAGATCTTCAGGCCGCCGGCGGTGGAGCCGGAGCAGCCGCCGATGAAGCCCAGGTAGAAGAACACCATGATCGAGAAGTGGCCCCAGAGGCTGTAGTCGCCCAGGGCGAAGCCGGTGGTGGTGACCACCGAGGTGACGTTCACCGCGACGATGCGGAAGGCGTCGGGCCAGGACAGATTCGAGTTGAACGCGTACCAGGTGCCCATCACCAGCCAGGTGAACACCAGCAGGCCGAGGAAGCCGCGTACCTGGTGGTCCTTGTACAGCGCCTTGCGGTGCCCGCGCAGGGTGGCGACGTAGAGGGCGAAGGGCAGGCTGCCGAGGATCATCAGCACCACCGCCACCCAGTGCACCGCCGGCTGGTGCCACTTGGCCAGGGACTGGTCGGAGGTGGAGAAACCGCCGGTGGAGATCGCCGACATGGCGTGGTTGAGCGAATCGAACAGACCCATGCCGGCCCACCACAGCGCCAGGGTGCCGAGGAGGGTGATGCCGACGTACACCCCGACGATGTACTTGGCGACCATGTGCGAGCGCGGCATGACCTTGTCGCTGCGATCCGAGGACTCGGTCTGGAACAGGCGCATGCCGCCGATGCGCAGCATCGGCAGGATGGCCACTGCCATGCCGATGAAGCCGATGCCGCCCAGCCAGTGCAGCAGCGAGCGCCAGATGAGGATGCCCGGCGACATGCCGTCGAGCCCGCTGAGCACGGTGGAGCCGGTGGCGGTGATGCCCGACATGCTCTCGAAGATGGCGTCGGTGAAGCTCATGTGGCGCGCGAGGATGAAGGGCAGGGCGGAGAAGAAGCAGACGATGATCCAGCTCGACACCGTGAGCATGTACATGTCGCGCGGACGCAGGCGCACCTGCTCGGGGCGGCCGGGCAGGACCATGCCCAGGCCGGCGATCAGCGTCAGCAGGCTCGACCAGAGGAAGGGCGAGATCTCATGCGCGCGGTGGTAGTGGAAGAGGGTGGCCACGGGCACCAGCATGGCCACCGCCAGGGTGATCAGGAACAGGCCGATGATGTATCCGAGGATGCGTAGGGTCGGCAAAGCCATGGGGCGCGCTCAGCGGTCGTAAACGCGCAAGTCTACCTGCCGCCGGGCCGCCGTGCAGTGCTTCGCGGGCGTCTGAGGGAGCGTGCCCTTCTGTAGGAGCAGATCCTATCCGCGAAAAACCCGCGCTCATCTCCCATTCAGGAGCGCGCTTGGCGCGCTTCGCGGGCAAGGTCCGCTTGTGTTTTCTGGGTGATACCCCTTCGGGCCAGCGCAAGCGCTGTTCGCGATGAAGCCGCGTCCCGCGTTCGCGGGGATGACGCAGGAGAAAGCGAATCTTAGTCCCGTCACTCCCGCGAACGCGGGAGCCCAGAAGGCAGTTGCTCCTACATGGGGTGCTAACAGCGGCGGATTGCGCACGACTATCGCTTCACCCCCTGCGCTGATGAGAACCCATTGCGTCTACAATGTGCGTCTTTGCGTTCTTGCCGGAGGTAGCCCATGGAGGCTTACGAAACGCTGCTCAAACGAGTTTCCCATGCCCGCCTGGGCGAGCCGGCGCCCAGCGCCGAGCAGCTCGATCGGCTGTTCCGTGTGGCGCTGCGCGCGCCGGATCACGGTCAGCTGCGGCCTTGGCGCTTCCTCACCGTCGAGGGCGATGCTCGTGTGCAATTGGGCGAACTCTTCGCTCGCGCCCTGAGTGCGGAGCAACCCGACGCCACCCCCGAAGCCTTGGCCAAGGCGCGGGCCATGCCGATGCGTGCGCCGACTCTGGTGGTCGCCATCGCGCGTCTGCAGGACCACCCGAAGGTGCCGGAGATCGAGCAGATGCTGGCGGCCGGCTGCGCGGCCTATGGCGTGGTGCAGGGCGCTTTCGTGGAAGGGTTGGGTGCCATGTGGCGCACTGGCGCCATGGCGTTCGATCCCGTGGTGCGCGATGGACTGGGGCTGGCCGCCAACGAACGCATCGTCGGTTTCATCTACCTGGGCACGCCGATCGGCGAGCTGCGTCAGCCGGTCGCGCTCGATCCGGCGGACTTCGTCAGCGCCTGGCGGGGCTGAGCGGCAGTTCCAGGCGTACCTTCCAGTGGTTGCCGCTGGTTCGCCAGCGCAGCCGTCCGCCCTGCCAGGCCGCCAGTCTCTGCGCGCCGGGGGGGGCCCGCGGCAGCCAGCGGCGGGCCTGGGCGTCATCGCCGTCGAGGTCGACGCGCAAGGCGCCACGCTGCAGGCCAAGGCCCAGCGCTACGGCTGCGTCGTCCTGCCATTCCACGGCATCGGCCAGTAGCGCATCCAGCGCTTGCTGCAAGGCCTCCGGCCAGCTCAGCAGCGGCCAGGTGCCGCCCGCCGGCAGGCTGAGGCGCAATTCCGGCCAGCGCCGCCGCCAGCGTTGCGCGAGCAGGCCGAGCTCCACCGCCATGACCAGGCTTTGCGGCTCGGCGCCGGGATTTTCCGGTAGCAGAGGCATCGGCAGGGCGACGGGCGACATCAGTGCGGTTGCGTTCATGGCAGGCTCCGCGGTCAGACGTGAGGGCGGGTGAGCGGCACTTCGATGCTCGCCACGAACCCGCCTTCCGGGTGATTGCTCAGGCGCAGGCGCCCGGCGTGGCGTTCCACCGCGCGTCGGGCGATGGCCAGGCCCAGGCCATGGCCCGGGCTGTCCTGGTTAGGCGCGCGGTAGAAAGGTTCGCCGAGCTGCCCCAGATGCGCGGCGTCGGCGCCCGGACCGTGGTCGCGCACGCGCAGATGCAGCAGGTGGCCGTCGCTGTCGGCCTCGACTTCCAGCGGCTTGCCCGGCGGGTTGAAGCGCAGGGCGTTGCGCAGCAGGTTGTCCAGTGCGCGTTCGAGCATGTCCGGCCAGCCGTCGAGCGCCAGGTCTTCGGGCACGCGCAACTGGATGTGCTGTTCCGGCGCGAGCAACTGGGCGTCCTCGCGCAGGCGTTCGAGCATCGGCAGCAGGGCGATCTTGCTGGCCGGCCCGGGATCGGCGTCGAGGCGGGCGAGGGCGAGGATCTCGGCGATCAGCGCCTCCAGGCGGTCGCACTCCTGCTCCAGGCGCGGCCACATGTTGGCGCGCTGTTCCGGCGTGGCCCGCTCGGCCAGGGCCAGGGCGATACGCAGGCGCGCCAGCGGCGAGCGCAGCTCGTGGGAGACGTCGCGCAGCAACTGGCGCTGGCTGCTGATCAGCCGCTGCAGGCGTGCGCCCATGCGGTTGAAGTCGCGTGCCAGCACGCCCAGCTCGTCACCGCGGCGCGCCAGCAGGGCCAGGCTGTCCTGCTGGTAGGCGGTCTGGCCGAGGTCATGCACGGCGCGGCGCAGGCGGTTCAGCGGGCGGGTGATGGAGAGGGTCAGCAGCAGGCTGAAGATGGTCAGCACCACCAGGGCGATGCCCAGGGCGCTGAGCGGCCACAGCAGGCTGCCGCGATGCCAGGCCTCCAGGGCGCCGTGCGGAATTCGGTAGATGAACAGGTAGGTGTGGTCGGTCTGCGCGCTGGTGTATTCCTGGCTCAGCTGGCGCCAGGGGAAGCGCGGCAGGTTCTGCGGGTTGAAGCCTGCCTCGGGCCGTTTCGGCGGACGCGGCAGGTAGGTGCCGTCGACCAGGCGCTGCCCGGTTTCGTCGAGCACCTGCACCGACAGGTCGAAGTCGTGGCGGCGCTGCTCCAGCAGCTGCTGTGCGGCGGCGGGCCCTTGGTTCTCATAGAGCACCGTCCACTGCTTGGCCAGGTCGTGCAGGCCGGGGTAGCGGGCGATGACCCAGGTGTCTTGATTGAGCGCGCGGCCGAGCAGGATGGAGAGCCCCGCGACCAGCAGCAGGGCAAGCCAGAAAGCGGCGAGAATCCGCCAGAAAAGCGATCGCATGGTCTTTCGGTTCAGTCGCATCGGCCTGCTCGGGTCGGGGTTTCATGAATGACGAAACGCCGGGTGGATGCCCGGCGTTTCGTGTGGGTTGCCGTCAGTTGGTCTTGGCGTCCGCCGGCGCTTTCTGCTTCGCGGCCCATTCGGCCTTGCGCTGCTCGCGCTTGGCCTTGATTTCGTCGAACTTCTTCTGCTGATCCGGGGTGAGCAGGCCGCGGATGCTCTGGTCGGTCTTGTCGCGGTTGGCCTTGAGCTCGTCTTGCATGGCCTTGCGTTCAGCGGCCGGCAGCTTGTTGAAGTACTTTTCGGTGATCTCGTGGCGCGACTTCATCGAATCGCCCATCAGCTTGCCGATCTGCTCGCGCTGCTCCTGGGTCAGGTTCAGCTCGCGCATCGGGCCGCCGTGGCCGAAGTGCTTGCCGCCGTGGCCATCCATCATCGGAGCGCCGGCGGGGGGCGGCGGGACGTCGCTCGGTGCCTGGGTGGCGGCCATCGCCAGGGTCGGCAGGGTGGCGGCGAACAGCAGGGCGGTGAGGGGCTTGCGCATGAAACTTCTCCTTTCGTGGACCGGTTTCTGAACCGGATGTGCCCAGTCTAGGCATGGCAAGGTCAAGGGCGGTCAGGCCCCGGTAAAGCTTCGGTAAAGATTGCGTCTAAGGCTCTGCACCGGGCTTTTCGGCCGGGGCGGCGCATCAGGGCGCGTAGAAATAGCCGCGCCCGCGCAGGGCCAGGATGCGCGGGCGACCGTCGGGGTGCGTGCCGAGCTTCTTGCGCAGGTTGCTGACGTGCATGTCCAGGCTGCGGTCGTAGAGGGTCAGCTTGCGGCCCAGGGCGATCTGCGCCAGGGCCTGCTTGTCCAGCGGCTCGCCCGGCTGGCGCAGCAGCGCCTCGAGGATGCGGCTTTCGGAGAGGGTCAGGCCGACGTCCTCGCCGCCGACGCTGGCGACGCCGCGGGCCAGGTTCAGGCTGAGGTCGCCGAGGTCGACCTGGGCGCTGGGCTGGCTTGGATGGCTGCGCCGCAGCACCGCGCGCAGACGGGCAGTCAGTTCACGCGGGTCGCAGGGTTTGGCCAGGTAGTCGTCGGCGCCGAGCTCCAGACCGAGGATGCGGTCCAGCGGCTCGCCGCGTGCGGAGAGCATCAGCACCGGCAGGTCGGGGTGCTCGCTGCGCAGTTGCTTGAGCAGTTCCAGGCCGCTGCCGTCGGGCAGCATGACATCCAGCACCACCGCATCCGGCGTGCGTCCGGACAGCGCCGCGCGGGCCGCGCTGCCATCGTGGCTGGCCCGGACGCTGAAGCCTTCCTGGGCCAGCCAGGTGCACAGCAGTTCGCACAGTTCGCGGTCATCGTCGATCAGCAGCAGCTCACTCATGGTCCGGCTTCTTTCAGTTGATCCACTCGCGGCGCTGGCGGCGACGGCCGCGACTCAGGGCGCCGAGGATGAAGGCGAGCAGGGCGGTGGCGCCCCCGGTCGCGAACCAGGTCTGCTCGTCGCTGAGCAGGCGTGGCGGTTGTTGGGCCTGGGCATCGCGCAGTTGCGATTTCAGGCGCTGGTTTTCCTGGCGTAAACGATCGACCACTGCATTGCCGGCACCGTTCAGTTGGGCGGTGAGTTCGGCACGCTGTCTTTCGCTATCGTCCAGGCGCTTCTGCAATTCGTTCAGGCGCTGGGCGAACTCATCGACTTCGGGGCTTTCGGGGCTGCTTGCGGGTTGAGCGTCGGTGGCAGGAGGGGCGCTGGTTTCGGCCAGGCTGGCGAGCGGCAGGCTCAGGCAGAACAGAAGGGGCAACAGCTGTCGAGGGCGCATCGCAACTCCTTGTACTGGGATGAACCTCGGATCATCGCGCTCCCGGCGATACCCGGCGATAGGAAATATCCTCTGCTGCCTGCGGGGGCGCGCTCCCTGCGCCGCCCCGTGCCTTACGGCAGGACTTTCTTGAACGGCTTGACCACGACGTCGGCGTACACGCCGGCCGCGCGGTAGGGGTCGGCATCGGCCCAGGCCTGGGCGGCGGCCAGCGACTCGAACTCGGCGACGATCAGGCTGCCGGTGAAGCCCGCGGCGCCCGGGTCGGGGCTGTCGATCGCCGGGTGCGGGCCGGCGAGGACCAGACGGCCTTCTTCCTTCAGCTGCTCGAGACGGGCCAGGTGTGCCGGGCGGGCAGCCAGGCGGCGTTCCTGGGAGGCGGTGATATCGCGGGCGATGATTGCGTAGAGCATGTCAGTCCTTGGGCTTTTCGCCGGTTGGGGCGTCGTGCATGTGGCGAGCCAGGAACACGCCCTGGCCGATCAGGAAGAGCAGGGTCATACCCAGGCTGCCGAACACCTTGAAGTCCACCCAGATGCTCTGGAAGGTGAAGGCAACGAACAGCTGGATGCAGCCGCAGATCACGAAGAACAGCACCCAGGCCAGGTTCAGACGCTGCCAGAGATGCTCCGGCAGCTGTACCGCATGGCCCATGATGCGCTCGATCAGCGGGCGCCGGTCGCCCACCAGGGTGCTGCCGAGGAAACCCAGGGCGAACAGCCAGTTGACCACCGGCGCCTTCCACTTCAGGAAGGTTTCGCTGTGGAAGGCCAGGGTCATGCCGCCGAACACCAGGCAGCAGGCAAGGGTCAGCCACTGGCCCTTGTCGAGCCGGCGCTGTTTGATCAGCAGGGCGCCGTAGACCAGCACCGAAGTGCCGATCAGTACGGCGGTGGCGCTGTAGATACCGCCGAATTCGAAGGCGTTGCCCGCCAGTTCGACGGTGCGCGGAGACAGCTTGTAGACAATGAAAAACAGGATGAGGGGGATGAAATCGATGAATTGCTTCATTGCGGCAGCCAGAGCCCAGTCGAGGCGGCATAATACCAACCTGCGGACGATCTGAAATAGTCACCCGTCTCGTCCGCTCCTGAGCGAATGCCGTGAACGCCCGCGGCACAGCGTCTATACAGAAGAAAACACCTTCCGGATTGCCCATGCGTGTCGACCTGCATTGCCACAGTACCGCCTCCGACGGCCAGCTTCCCCCGGCCGTGGTGGTCGGCCGCGCCCACGAGCGTGGTGTGCGCGTGCTCGCGCTGACCGACCACGACACCCTCGAAGGCCTGGCCGAGGCGCGTAGCGCCGCCGAGGAGCTGGGGCTGCACCTGGTCAACGGGGTCGAGCTGTCCTGCACCTGGGGCGGCGCGACCATCCATGTGCTGGGCTACGGCTTCGATCTGCAGGCCGAGCCGCTGCTGCGCGCGCTGGAAGATCTGCACCACGGTCGCTGGGCGCGCGCCGAAGAGATCGGCCGCCGCCTCGACGCCAAGGGCATGCACGGCGCCTTCGAAGGCGCGCGGGCGATCCAGCGCGAACTGGGCGACAGCGGCAACGCTCCTGCGCGCCCGCATTTTGCCGAGTTCCTGGTCCGCGAAGGCTACGTCGGCGACCGCGCCGAGGCATTCCGCAAGTGGCTTGGCGCCGGCAAGCTGGGTGACGTCAAGCAGCACTGGCCGGCGCTCGCCGAGGCGGTCGGGACGCTGCGCGAAGCGGGGGCCTGGATCAGCCTGGCGCACCCCTACCAGTACGATTTCACGCGTACCAAGCGACGCAAGCTGATCGCCGACTTCATCCAGGCCGGCGGCCACGCCATCGAGGTGGTCAACGGGCCGCAGCCGGCCGAGCAGGTCGGGGTGCTGAGCATCCTGGCCCGCGAATTCGGCCTGCTGGTCAGCGCCGGCAGCGATTTCCACGGTCCCAGCGACTGGTCGGAGCTGGGGCTGTACCGCGCCGTGCCGGACGACCTGCCGCCGCTGTGGATGCGCTTCAAGGGAGTGGCGCAGGTCCTAGAGGAGACTCAATGAGCCAGTTCTTCCAGATCCACCCGGAAAACCCGCAGCCGCGCCTGATCAAGCAGGCGGTGGAGATCGTCCGCCAGGGCGGGGTGATCGCCTATCCCACCGACTCCTCCTATGCGCTGGGCTGCCGTCTGGGTGAAAAGGGCGCGGTCGAGCGCATCCGTCGCCTGCGCAAGCTGGACGACAAGCACAACTTCACCCTGGTCTGCCGCGATCTTTCCGAGCTGGGGCTCTATGCCAAGGTCGATACCGGTCTGTTCCGCCTGCTCAAGGCGCACACACCGGGGCCGTACACCTTCATCCTCAACGCCACCCGCGAGGTGCCGCGCATGCTGCTGCACCCCAAGCGCCGTACCATCGGCCTGCGCGTGCCGGGCTGCCCGATCGCCCAGGCGCTGCTGCAGGAACTGGGCGAGCCGCTGATGAGCGTGAGCCTGATCCTGCCCGGGCAGCACGAGCCGCTGAGCGACCCCTACGAGATGCGCCAGATGCTCGAGCACGACGTCGACCTGGTGCTGGATGGCGGTTTCGGCGGCGTCGAGGCTTCCACCGTGATCAACCTTTCCGGCGACGAGGCGGAAGTGGTGCGCGTCGGTTGCGGCGATCCGACGCCGTTCGAGGTTGTCGCCTGATCCTGCCCATGATCGATCCCTTGTCCGCTATTCCGAGGCCCCGCGCTTGAGCAACGTCGATTCCCAGCGCCGTGTGCTGTCCGGCATGCGCCCCACCGGGCGCCTGCACCTGGGACACCTGCACGGCGTGCTGCAGAACTGGGTTCGCCTGCAGCACGAATACGAGTGTTTTTTCTCCATCGTCGATTGGCACGCGCTGACCACCGAGTACGACGATGTCGGGCAGATTCGCCAGCATGTGCGCGACATGGCCATCGACTGGCTGGCCGTGGGCGTCAGCCCCAGTGCCGCGACCCTGTTCATCCAGTCCCAGGTGCCCGAGCACGCCGAGCTTCACCTGCTGCTGTCGATGATCTGCCCGCTGTCCTGGCTGGAGCGGGTGCCCACCTATAAGGAATTGCAGGAGCGCCTCAGCCACAAGGACCTGTCCACCTACGGTTTCCTTGGTTACCCGCTGCTGCAGGCCGCCGACATCCTGATCTACCGCGCCGGCCTGGTGCCGGTGGGCTCCGACCAGATGGCTCACGTCGAGTTCTCCCGCGAAGTAGCGCGGCGCTTCAACCATCTGTACGGCGGCGAGGTGGACTTCGAGGAACGCGCCCAGGCGGCCATCGGGCGCCTCGGCAAGAAGACCGCCAAGCTCTACAGCGGCCTGCGCAAGGCCTGGCAGGAGCAGGGCGACGGTGATGCGCTGGAAACCGCGCGGGCGCTGCTCAAGGAGCAGCAGAACCTCACCCTCGGCGATCGCGAGCGACTGTTCGGCTACCTCGAAGGCTACAGCCGCGTGCTGCTGCCCGAGCCCCAGGCGCTGACCGCGAAGAACGCGCGCATGCCCGGGCTGGACGGGCAGAAGATGTCCAAGTCCCACGGCAACGTCATCGGTTTGCGCGAAAGCCCGGCCGAGGTCGAGGAAAAGCTCTCGCGCATGCCCACTGATCCGGCGCGGGTGCGCCGCAGCGATCCGGGCGACCCGCAGCGCTGCCCGGTCTGGCAGTGGCACCTGATCTACTCCGACGCCGGTTGCCAGCAGTGGGTGCAGGAAGGCTGCCGCAGCGCCGGCATTGGCTGCCTGGACTGCAAGCGGCCGCTGATCGAGGCGATCAACCAGGAGCTGTCGCCAATCCGCGAGCGCGCCCTGGACTTCGAAGACAACCCGGAGCTGGTGCGCAGCATCCTCGCCGAAGGCGCCGAACGGGCCCGCGAGGCAGCCCGCGAAACCCTGGTGGAAGTGCGCCAGGCCATGGGGCTGACCTACCGCTAGCGCAGTCTCCCTCCGTAGGAGCGGATCTCATCCGCGAATTGCGCCGGCCATTCCGGCCATCGCGGACAAGGTCCGCTCCTACGGGCTCGCATGTGCCGCTCCGTCCCTTTGCTTCCCCGGCGCTCATGAAAGCAGGGATAATGCCGCCCTGAATCTGCAGAGCCCGACGAGAGGCCGATGAGCGACCTGACCGAGCCGGAAGTCCCTTCCAGTCTTCCCGAGTACCGTGAGCCGGTACAGCTGGCGCTCGTCTACGGCGAGGCGGTCACCGAGTTGCCGCAGGACCTGTACATCCCGCCGGATGCCCTGGAAGTCTTCCTCGAGGCCTTCGAAGGCCCGCTCGACCTGCTGCTCTACCTGATCCGCAAGCAGAACATCAACATCCTCGACATCCCCGTGGCGGAAATCACCCGCCAGTACATGGGCTACGTCGAGCTGATGAAGTCGGTGCAGCTGGAGCTGGCCGCCGAGTATCTGGTGATGGCCGCCATGCTCGCCGAAATCAAGTCGCGCATGCTGCTGCCGCGCTCGGCCGAGGTCGAGGACGAGGAAGAAGACCCGCGCGCCGAGCTGATCCGCCGCCTGCAGGAATACGAGCGCTTCAAGAAGGCCGCCGAGGACCTCGACAATCTGCCGCGCCAGGGCCGCGACTACGTGGTGCCGACCGTGGCCGCGCCCGAGGCGAAGGCGCGCAAGCTGCTGCCGCAGGTGGACATGCAGGAGCTGATGCTGTGCATGGCCGAGGTGCTGCGCCGCGCCGACCTGTTCGAAAGCCACCAGGTCACCCGCGAGATGCTCTCTACCCGCGAGCGCATGAGTGAAATTCTCGAACGCCTGAAGGATGCCGGTTTCGTGCCCTTCATCGAGCTGTTCCGCGTCGAGGAAGGCCGTTTGGGCGTGGTGGTGACCTTCATGGCGGTGCTCGAACTGGTCAAGGAACAGTTGGTAGAGCTGGTGCAGAACCAGGCCTTCGCGCCTATCCATGTGCGCGCCCGGAGTGAGGTGGAGGAGGGGCCGCCGGCGAGCGAAGCCCTGGAGGAAGGCGACGAAGGTGTCTTCGAGCCAAGCGAGGAGCCCGCGCCTGAGCCTGCGTTCGAGGACATCGAGTTCGGCGGCTCGACGGATGCCGACGAAGACGAGCCGATCTGATCCCTGGCATTGCCGCCACCGCCGGCATTGAGTAGCTTTCCCCGCCAAACCGGCGATTCCCGAACCCGACCCGAGCGACCCGATGAACCTCTCCGACCCGCACGAACTGGCGACCCTGCTCGAAGGCATCCTGCTGGCCTCCGGCAAGCCGCTGTCGCTGGAGCGCCTGGGCGAGCTGTTCGAGGAGGCCGAGCGGCCCGAGCCGCAGCAGCTCCGCGACGCCCTGTCGATCCTCGCGCTGTCCTGCGCGGGGCGGGCCTTCGAGCTGAAGGAAGTGGCCACCGGCTACCGCCTGCAGATTCGCGAGCCGCTGGCGCCCTGGGTCGGCCGCCTGTGGGAGGAGCGCCCGCAGCGCTATTCCCGCGCGCTGCTGGAAACCCTGGCGCTGATCGCCTACCGCCAGCCCATCACCCGTGGCGAGATCGAGGACATCCGCGGTGTGGCGGTGAACACACAGATCATCAAGACGCTGATGGAGCGCGAGTGGATCCGCATCGTCGGCTACCGCGAGGTCCCGGGGCGCCCGGCGATGCTCGCCACCACCCGCACCTTCCTCGACTATTTCAACCTCAAGAGCCTGGAAGAGCTGCCGCCGCTGGCGGAGCTGCGCGAAATGGAGGCCGAGCCCGAAGACGTGCAGCTGGTGCCGATCAACCTGCCCAGCCCGGTTCTCGACGAGGACTACGTGCCGGCGTCGATCCAGGCGCTGGCCGACCAGGCCCTGCGCGAAGCCGGCGAAGAGCCGGAGCCCGCACCGCCGGAAGAAAAGCCCGAGGAAACCAGCTTCCGCAGCCTGCTCGCCGAGCTGGACGAGATGGAACAAGGGCTGAAGACCGACTTCGACGACCTATTGGTGCTGCCACCGGAGGCACCCGACGAAGAGGCTCCGCCGGAATCGGCTGCCATCTTGCCGGAGCCGCCGGCCGCCGAGCCTGAGCCTGGGCCTGCCGCCGCCGAACCGGCGCAGCCGGTGGAGGAGGAGTACGACGAGGAGCGCGCCCTGGCCGAGGCCATGCGCGAGGAGCTCGAGGCCCTGGCGCGCGATCGCGACCACTGATCTTCGTCGGTCTGGCGCCGCCGCAAAACGTTCAACCGTTGACTTCCGCCGCGCGCGCGACGACCTTATGTGCCGCGCCGGAACGGGCGGCGACGGTGGCACCTGGGGGAACCGTCGGATTCCCGCCGTTCGTGGCAGATACCAACACATTCATCTTTCAACAGTCGGCTGCCGTCATCGTGCAGACCACTGAGTGCGCTCAATGAAAAGAACTCGAATCAGCCGCATCGGGCTCGGCCTGCTGCTCGGGCTGAACAGCGCTTGTCTGCTGGCTGCCGAAGGGCCGGCCGTACCGCAGCCGGGGCAGTCCAAGGACGACTTCATCAATCAGCTGATGGGGCAGATGACCCAGCAGGAAAAGATCGGCCAGCTGCGCCTGGTCAGTGTCGGCCCGGATCATCCGAAGCCGGTCCTGCTCGACGAGATCGCCGCCGGCACCACCGGCGCGATCTTCAACACCGTGGTGCGTCCGGGCATTCGCGACCTGCAGGACGCGGCCATGAAGAGCCGCCTGAAGATCCCGCTGTTCTTCGCCTACGACGTGGTCCACGGCCACCGCACCGTATTCCCCATCGGCCTGGGCCTGGCCGCCAGCTGGGACATGGGCGCGGTCGCCACCAGCGCGCGCATCGCCGCTGAAGAGGCCAGCGCCGACGGCCTCAACCTGACCTACTCGCCGACCGTCGACATCGCCCGCGATCCGCGCTGGGGCCGTGTTTCCGAAGGCTTCGGCGAAGACACCTACCTGGTCAGCCGTATCGCCGAGACCGTGGTCAAGAGCTACCAGGGCAAGGGCCTGGACCAGCCCGGCACCATCATGGCCGGGGTCAAGCACTTCGCCTTGTACGGCGCCGGTGAGGGCGGCCGCGACTACAACACCGTCGACATGAGCCTGCCGCGCATGTTCCAGGACTCCCTGCCGCCGTACCGCGCGGCGATCGACGCCGGCGCCGGCGCGGTGATGGTGTCGCTGAACAGCGTCAACGGCGTTCCCTCCACCGCCAACAAATGGCTGCTGCAGGATGTGCTGCGCCAGCAGTGGGGCTACAAGGGCGTGCTGCTCAGCGACCACGGCGCGGTCATGGAGCTGATCAAGCACGGCGTCGCCGGTGAACCGCGTGAAGCGGCGCGCCTGGCAATCGCCGCGGGCGTCGAGATGAACATGAACGACGACCTCTATGGCAAGGAGCTGCCCGAGCTGCTCAAGGCCGGCGCCATCCAGCAGAGCGATATCGACCGCGCCTGCCGCGACGTGCTCGCGGCCAAGTGGGACATGGGCCTGTTCAAGGACCCGTACCGCTACCTGCAGGGCGCCGACCCGGTGGACACCGACGCCGAAAGCCGCCTGCACCGCGCCGAAGCCCGCGACGTGGCGCGCAAGGGCATGGTCCTGCTGAAGAACCAGGGCGACGTGCTGCCGCTCAAGCGCAACAGCACCATCGCGCTGATCGGCCCGCTGGCCGACAGCAAGCGCGACGTCATGGGCAGCTGGTCCGCCGCCGGCAAGGCCTTCCAGGCCGTGACCGTGCTAGAGGGCATGGGCCATGCCACCCGCGGCAAGGGTGCGCTGCTCTACGCCAAGGGCGCCAACGTCACTAATGACGAAGAGATCATCAAGTACCTCAACGAGTACAACCAGGACGTGGTGATCGATAAGCGCAGCCCGCAGGCGATGATCGACGAGGCAGTGGCCAAGGCGAAGATGGCCGACGTGGTCGTGGCCGTGGTCGGCGAAGCCCAGGGCATGGCCCACGAGGCATCGAGCAAGGCCAACCTGCGCATCTCCGCGAGCCAGCTCGACCTGCTCAAGGCGCTCAAGGCCACCGGCAAGCCGCTGGTGCTGGTGCTGATGAACGGCCGTCCGCTGGACCTGCGCTGGGAAAGCGAGAACGCCGACGCCATGCTGGAAACCTGGTTCAGCGGCACCGAGGGCGGCAACGCCATCGCCGACGTGCTGTTCGGCGACTACAACCCGGCAGGCAAGCTGGCCATGACCTTCCCGCGTTCGGTGGGGCAGATCCCGATCTACTACAACCACCTGAACACCGGCCGTCCGTTCGACCACGAGCACCCGAACAAGTACACCTCGCGCTACTTCGACTCGCAGAACGGCCCGCTGTACCCCTTCGGCTACGGCCTGAGCTACACCAGCTTCAGCGTCTCCGACGTGAAGCTGTCGAGCGCGAAGATGCACAAGGGCGACACCCTGACCGCACGCGTGACCGTGAAGAACACCGGCAAGCGCGCCGGCGAGACCGTGGTGCAGCTGTACCTGCGCGACCTGGTGGCGTCCATCAGCCGGCCGGTCAAGGAGCTCAAGGGCTTCCGCAAGGTCATGCTGCAGCCGGGCGAGTCGAAGGTGGTGGAGTTCCCGATCCGCGAACAGGACCTGCGCTTCTACGACGGCAGCCTGCGCTACGCCTCGGAGCCGGGTGACTTCAAGGTGATGATCGGCCTGGACTCGGACGACGTGAAGGAAGGGCAGTTCACCCTGCTCTGATCGCGTCTCGGCGTTCTACTTGTCGCCCCGACCGGCCTCGCCGCTCGGGGCGATGTCTTTCTGGCGGCGGACCGCCCGTCGCACACGCCGGCAACCTATCACCGGCGCCCCCATGTTCAATGCGGGAACCGAGGAGAAGCGCGCATGAAAGACCCCTGCATCAGTGTCTGCGAGTTCGACGATGGCATCTGTCGTGGCTGTGGGCGCAGCCGCGCCGAGATCAGGGCCTGGAAGAAGCTGGATCGGCCGCAGCGCCAGGCCGTACTGGCGGAAGCCGACATGCGCCTGCTGGTGCTGCAGGCGCGCGGGAGGCGCAAGTTCCGCTGAAATTCGCCCTTTCGGAAAAGTTGGAACGCTTCCTGCTATTACCCCTGTGACGCCCATGCCGGCGTCAAAACTTTGATGTTCGCGGGCGACAGACCCGCGCCAGGGCAGGGGAGTTCGGGGTGGATCGTACGCAATTGATCGGAACAGTGCGCAGCAACCTGGCCGGGATGGGCCGTGGCAGCCTCGGCGTGCCGCTGCTGCTGCTGGCGATGCTGGCGATGATGACGCTGCCGATCCCGCCGTTCCTGCTGGACGTGCTCTTCACCTTCAACATCGCGCTTTCCATCGTCGTCCTGCTGGTCTGCGTGTACGCCCTGCGCCCGCTCGACTTCGCCGTTTTCCCGACCATCCTGCTGGTCGCCACCCTGCTGCGCCTGGCACTGAACGTCGCCTCCACCCGCGTGGTGCTGCTGCACGGCCACGACGGCCACGCTGCCGCCGGCAAGGTGATCCAGGCCTTCGGCGAGGTGGTGATCGGCGGCAACTACGTGGTCGGCATCGTGGTCTTCGCGATCTTGATGATCATCAACTTCGTGGTGGTCACCAAGGGTGCCGGGCGTATCTCCGAAGTGAGCGCCCGCTTCACCCTCGACGCCATGCCCGGCAAGCAGATGGCCATCGACGCCGACCTCAACGCCGGCCTCATCGAGCAGGCCGAGGCGAAGAAGCGCCGCGCCGAAGTGGCCCAGGAAGCCGATTTCTACGGCTCCATGGACGGTGCCTCGAAATTCGTCCGCGGCGACGCCGTCGCCGGCCTGCTGATCCTCTTCATCAACCTGATCGGCGGCGTGGCCATCGGCGTGATCCAGCACGCCATGTCCTTCGGCGACGCCGGCAAGGTCTACGCCCTGCTGACCATCGGTGACGGCCTGGTGGCGCAGTTGCCTTCGCTGCTGTTGTCGACCTCCGCCGCGATCATGGTGACCCGCGTGTCCAGCGCCGAAGACATGGGCGCCCAGGTCAACCGGCAGATGTTCTCCTCGCCCAAGGCGCTGGCCATCTCTGCCGCCATCCTCATCGCCATGGGCCTGGTCCCGGGCATGCCGCACATTTCCTTCATCGGCCTCGGTGCGCTGGCCGGTGCTGGCGCCTGGATGATCGTGCAGCGCCAGCGCAAGACGGCCCAGGCCGAGGCCCAGGAAGTGCAGCGTCAGCAGGAACTGCTGCCGGCGCAGCGCGCCCAGGAGACCAAGGAGCTGGGCTGGGACGACGTGACCCCGGTGGACATGGTCGGCCTGGAAGTGGGCTACCGGTTGATCCCGCTGGTCGATCGCAACCAGGGCGGCCAGTTGCTGGCGCGGATCAAGGGCGTCCGCAAGAAGCTGTCGCAGGACATGGGCTTCCTCATGCCCTCGGTACACATCCGTGACAACCTCGACCTGCTGCCCAACGCCTATCGTTTGACGCTCATGGGCGTCAGCGTGGCGGAAGCGGAGATCTATCCGGACCGCGAACTGGCGATTAACCCCGGTCAAGTGTTTGGCAGCCTCAACGGCATCGCCGGCAAGGACCCTGCGTTCGGCCTGGAAGCGGTGTGGATCGAGGCCGGCCAGCGCGACCAGGCGCAGTCCCTCGGCTACACGGTGGTGGACGCCAGCACCGTGGTCGCCACGCACCTCAACCAGGTGCTGCACAAACATGCCCACGAGCTGCTCGGCCACGAAGAGGTCCAGCAACTGATGCAGCTGCTGGCCAAATCCTCGCCGAAGCTGGCGGAAGAGCTGGTTCCGGGGCTGATTTCCCTGTCGACCCTGCTCAAGGTCCTGCAGGCGCTGCTGCAGGAACAGGTGCCGGTACGCGACATCCGCACCATTGCCGAGTCCATCGCCAACGTTGCCGCCAAGAGTCAAGATCCCGCCGCGATGGTCGCCGCGGTTCGCGTCGCGCTGAGCCGCGCAATCGTGCAAAGCATTGTGGGGCTTGAGCCGGAGCTGCCTGTGATCACTCTGGAACCCAGGTTGGAACAGATCTTGCTCAATAGCTTGCAGAAGGCCGGACAAGGCTCGGAAGAAGGCATTCTTCTGGAGCCGGGGATGGCCGAGAAGCTGCAACGCTCGTTGGTCGAGGCGGGGCAGCGTCAGGAGATGCTCGGGAAACCGGCGATCCTCCTGGTAGCCGGCCCCATCCGCGCGATGATGTCGCGATTCGCTCGGATGGCGGTGCCCAGCATGAGCGTGCTGGCCTACCAGGAAATCCCGGATAACAAGCAAGTGACCATCGTCGCCACCGTTGGACAGAATTGAAGGACAGCGCCATGCAGGTTAAACGCTTCTTCGCCGCCGATATGCGTCAGGCCATGAAACTGGTCCGCGATGAGCTGGGCGCGGATGCCGCCATCATCGGCAACCGCCGGGTTGCCGGCGGTGTCGAGCTGACCGCGGCGCTGGACTACCAACCGCCGGCCGCGGCCAGCAAGCCGAACCCGGCGCTGGAAGCCGAGCTGCGCAAGACCCAGGCGCGCATCGCCCAGGCCCGTGCTGAACTGGACACGCCGGCCCGCGCCGCCGCCAGCCCGCGCAAGGATCGTCAATTGTACGGCGCCGAGCCGGCCAAGCGCCCGACCCTGGCCGAAGCCATGGCGGCCCCGGACGCTCCGGCAACCCCGGCGCCGGCTGCGGTCAGCCAGCAGTCGCTGGACGCGATGCGTTTCGAACTCAACGGCCTGCGCGAACTGCTCGAAGTGCAACTGGGCTCCATCGCCTGGAACCAGATGCAGAGCCAGCGGCCGAAACAGGCTGGCCTGTGGCGCCGCCTGCAACGCATGGGCGTGCCGGCCGACCTGGGTCGCCAGCTGCTCGAACGCGTCGCCTCCATCGCCGATCCCAAGCAGGCCTGGCGCATGCTGCTGGCGCACCTGGCACGCGCCATCCGCACACCCGACGAAGACCTGCTGGAACAGGGCGGGGTGATCGCCCTGGTCGGTCCGGCCGGCATGGGCAAGACCACCACCCTGGCGAAGCTTGCGGCCCGCTATGTGCTGAAGTACGGCGCACACAACCTGGCGCTGGTCAGCATGGACAGTTTCCGCCTGGGCGCGCAGGAGCAGATCAAGACGCTGGGGCGCATCCTCAATGTCCCTGTGATCCTGGTCGATCCCGGCCAGTCTCTGCTCCAGGCCATGGCTCCGCTGGCGCGCAAGCGCCTGGTGCTGATCGACACCGCCGGTCTGCCCGCCAGCGATCCGGCGCTGCGCATGCAGCTCGAAGCGCTGGCCGCGCAGAGCCTGAACGTGAAGAATTACCTGGTGCTGGCGGCAACCAGCCAGAGCCAGGTGCTCAAGGCCGCCTGGCACGCCTACCGCAGCTGCGGACTGGCCGGCTGCGTGCTGACCAAGCTTGACGAGGCCGGTAGCCTGGGCGAGGCGATGTCGCTCGTGATAGCACAACGCCTGCCTGTTGCCTATCTGGCGGACGGGCCGCGAATTCCGGATGATCTGCAGGTGGCGCGCGCGCACCAGCTGGTCAGCCGTGCGGTGAGCCTGCAGGTGCCCGAAGAGCCCTGCGAGGACACCATGGCCGGCATGTTCGCCGGCCTGTATCAGCAACCGGCAAGACACGCCGGCTAAAGGATTCCAGACGGGCACCGGAGACGGGGCCCACGGTGGCCGGATGGCCGCCAAGCGGATACGGATGCTCAAGGTAGATCCGTCACGCCAACTGCGGCCGAGCACCGCAGCTGGCAGGGTCCCGGTGGCGGGATCGTTGAAGAGACAAGGTAATTTTTATGGGTATGCATCCCGTTCAGGTAATCGCGGTCACCGGTGGCAAAGGCGGCGTAGGCAAGACCAACGTCTCGGTGAATCTGTCCATGGCGCTGGCCGACCTCGGCCGTCGCGTCATGCTGCTCGACGCCGACCTCGGCCTGGCCAACGTCGACGTCTTGCTGGGCCTGCAGCCCAAGCGCACGCTGGCTGACGTCATCGAGGGCGAATGCGACCTGCGCGACGTCATCCTCCAGGGACCGGGCGGCATCCGCATCGTCCCGGCGGCGTCCGGCACGCAGAGCATGGTGCAGTTGTCGCCGATGCAGCACGCCGGCCTGATCCAGGCGTTCAGCGATATCAGCGAAAACATCGACGTGCTGGTGGTGGATACCGCCGCCGGCATCGGCGATTCGGTGGTGAGCTTCGTCCGCGCCGCGCAGGAAGTCCTGCTGGTGGTGTGCGACGAGCCGACCTCGATCACCGACGCCTACGCCCTGATCAAGCTGCTCAACCGCGACCACGGCATGACCCGCTTCCGCGTGCTGGCCAACATGGCGCACAGCCCGCAGGAAGGGCGCAACCTGTTCGCCAAGCTGACCAAGGTCACCGACCGCTTCCTCGACGTGGCGCTGCAGTACGTCGGCGCGATTCCGTACGACGAATCGGTGCGCAAGGCGGTGCAGAAGCAGCGCTCGGTCTACGAGGCCTTCCCGCGCAGCAAGGCGGCGCTGGCCTTCCGCGCGATTGCACAGAAGGTCGACAGCTGGCCGCTGCCGGCCAACCCCCGTGGCCACCTGGAGTTCTTCGTGGAGCGCCTGGTGCAGAATCCCACCGCGGGTTCGACCGTATGATGAGCGGCTCCGGAGCGCGTATGTACACGAAAGCACAGGCGCAGAACTCCCAGGAACAGCTGATCCAGCGTTACGCACCGCTGGTGAAGCGGATCGCCTACCACCTGCTGGGCCGCCTGCCGGCCAGCGTGCAGGTCGAGGACCTGATGCAGGCCGGCATGATCGGCCTGCTCGAGGCGGCGAAGAAATACGACTCCGGCAAGGGCGCGAGCTTCGAGACGTACGCGGGCATCCGCATCCGCGGCGCCATGCTCGACGAAGTGCGCAAGGGCGATTGGGCACCGCGTTCGGTGCATCGCAACACGCGGATGGTCAGCGACGCGATCCGTGCCATCGAAGCGCGCACCGGACGCGACGCTAAAGATCAGGAAGTTGCTGCCGAACTCAATATGAGTCTCGACGATTACTACGCGATCTTGAGCGACACCCAGGGCAGTCGCCTGTACAGCTTCGACGACCTGTTGCAGGAAGGGGCCCAGGGGCCGGCGGAAGACACCTCGCACCTGGACAACGAACCCTCCCACGGTCTGGAGGACGAGCGTTTCCAGGCGGCGCTGGCCGATGCCATCACCAAGCTTCCCGAGCGCGAGCGCCTGGTGCTGGCGCTGTACTACGACGAAGAGCTCAACCTCAAGGAGATCGGCGAGGTGCTCGGGGTCAGCGAGTCGCGGGTCAGCCAGTTGCATAGCCAGTGCGCAGCGCGCCTGCGGGCAAGGTTGTCGGAGTGGCGCGCGCACTAAGTGCACGGAAGTAACGGAATTTTCCGACGGGACGTATAGAATCCCGCCGGTCCGACGATCACTGGCGAATGGCCAGGCGATTCGTCGAAAGGGCAGAGCGGCGAACAGCGGCTCGGCGCCAGACAAGCAACAAGGCAGGTGCCGCCTCGGCACTCGCCAAAGGGTATTCAAGGTGCGCCTGCAGCGGCGCACCGGGACTGGACGGAGGCAGGCTTGGACAAGAACATGAAAATTCTCATCGTGGACGACTTCTCCACGATGAGGCGCATCATCAAGAACCTCCTGCGCGACCTGGGGTTCACCAACACCGCGGAAGCCGACGACGGCACCACCGCGCTGCCGATGCTGCACAGCGGCAATTTCGACTTCCTCGTCACCGACTGGAACATGCCCGGCATGACCGGCATCGACCTGTTGCGTGCAGTGCGCGCCGACGACCGCCTGAAGCACCTGCCGGTGCTGATGGTGACCGCCGAAGCCAAGCGCGACCAGATCATCGAAGCGGCCCAGGCCGGGGTCAATGGCTACGTGGTCAAGCCTTTCACCGCTCAAGTGCTGAAAGAAAAGATCGAGAAGATTTTCGAGCGGGTCGGCTGATTCCGACCAAGAGGGCGTCATGGAGCTCGTCAACGATTCCACGGGTGACTTCGAGTCGACCCTGAAAAAACACGCGCGCGATTTGGTCGAGAGCCTGGAGCGCGGCGAGGTGCAGCAGGCCGTGCAGCTCATCCAGGAGCTCAACCAGACCCGCGATCGCGGCCTCTACCAGGAGGTCGGCAAGCTCACCCGCGAACTGCACAACGCGATCGTCAATTTCCAGATCGATCCGAATTCCCGGCACGCCGCGGAAATGTCGCAGATCGCCGATGCCACCGATCGTCTGTCCTACGTGGTGACGATGACCGAGAAGGCCGCCAACCGCACGATGGACCTGGTCGAGGAGTGCTCGCCGCTGCTCACGCACATCGAGCACGAGGCCAAGGACCTGCAGGAACAGTGGTCGCGCTTCATGCGCCGCGAGATCGGTCCGGATGCCTTCCGCGACCTGGCCAAGCGCGTCGAGCAGTTCCTCTACGTCAGTGCCCAGGACAGCCGCAAGCTGTCTGCACACCTGAACGACATCCTGCTCGCACAGGATTTCCAGGACCTCACCGGGCAGGTGATCAAGCGCGTCACCAAGCTGGTCACCGAGGTCGAGAGCAACCTGGTCAAGCTGGTCTGGATGGCTGGGCAGGTGGACCGCTACGCGGGCATCGAGCACGACCACCAGGGCATGCGCGACGAAGTCGAAAAAGAAAGATCGTCCAAGGGTGAAGGTCCGCAGATCGCTGCCGATACAAGGAAAGACGTCGTGTCCGGTCAGGACGATGTCGACGATCTGTTGTCCAGCCTTGGATTCTGAAGTGCGCAAACGCGCCGTGGGGAGCACCGAATGAGCTTCGACGCCGATGACGAAATCCTCCAGGACTTCCTGGTGGAGGCCGGCGAGATTCTCGAGCAACTGTCCGAGCAGCTGGTCGAGCTGGAAAGCCGACCCGATGACATGGACCTGCTCAATGCCATCTTCCGTGGTTTCCACACCGTCAAGGGTGGGGCAGGTTTCCTCCAGCTGAACGCGCTGGTGGAGTGCTGCCATATCGCCGAGAACGTCTTCGACATCCTGCGCAAGGGCGAACGCCGCGTCAGCTCCGAGCTGATGGACGTGGTCCTGCAGGCGTTGGATACGGTCAACGTCATGTTCAGCCAGGTGCGCGACAACGAGGAGCCGACTCCGGCCTCCGCCGAGTTGCTCGCCGCGCTGTCGCGCCTGGCCGAGCCGGGCGGTGACGAGGAAGAGGCCATTGCTGAAGTTGCTGCCCCCGTGGCCGCTGCCGAAGTCGAGGCTCCAGTTGCCGAGCCGGCCGCCTATGGCGACATCACCGATGCCGAGTTCGAGCAACTGCTCGATGCCCTGCAGCCGGGCGCCGAAGCGGCCGCGCCGGTCGAACAGCCGGCCCCGGCCAGCGAAGCCGGCAGTGACGAAATCACCGACGACGAGTTCGAAGCGCTGCTCGACCAGCTGCATGGCAAGGGCAAGTTCAGCGCTGCCAGTGAGTCGGCTCCGGCCGCTGCTGCGCCGGCGGCCCCGGCCGCGCCTGTCAGTGCCGAAGGCGACGAGATCACCGACGACGAGTTCGAAGCGCTGCTCGACCAGTTGCATGGCAAGGGCAAGTTCGGCGCCCCCGCCGAGGGCGAAGTGGCAGCGGTTGCTGCTGCGCCCGCCGCACCCGCCGCCGAAGCTCCCGCGCCGGCCGCCGGTGGCGACAACATCACCGACGACGAATTCGAGGCGCTGCTGGATCAGCTGCACGGCAAGGGCAAGTTCGGCGATGCGCCGGAAGGCCCGGTTGCTGCCGCCGCTGCTCCCGCTCCTGCGCCGGCCAAGCCGGCCGCCGTGGCCAAGCCCAAACCGGCTGCGGCCAAGCCTGCCGAGAGCCCGCGCCAGGCCAGCGCGCCGGCCCCGGAGAAGAGCGCCAACGAGGCCGAAACCACGGTGCGCGTGGACACCGCGCGCCTGGACGAGATCATGAACATGGTCGGCGAACTGGTGCTGGTGCGTAACCGCCTGGTGCGCCTGGGCAGCAACAGCGGCGACGAAGCCATGGCCAAGGCCGTGGCCAACCTCGACGTGGTCACCGCCGATCTGCAGATGTCGGTCATGAAGACCCGCATGCAGCCGATCAAGAAGGTCTTCGGCCGCTTCCCGAGCCTGGTCCGCGACCTTGCGCGCAACCTGAAGAAAGAAATCAACCTCGAGCTGGTGGGCGAGGAAACCGACCTCGACAAGAACCTGGTCGAGGCCCTCGCCGATCCGCTGGTGCACCTGGTGCGCAATGCCGTGGACCACGGCATCGAGTCGCCCGAGGAGCGCGAAGGCTCCGGCAAGCCGCGTGGCGGCCGGGTGGTGCTGTCGGCCGAGCAGGAAGGCGACCACATCCTGCTGTCCATCTCCGACGACGGCAAAGGCATGGACCCGGACATCCTCCGCGCCAAGGCGGTGGAGAAGGGCCTGCTGGACAAGGATGCCGCGGACCGCCTGAGCGAGTCGGATTGCTACAACCTGATCTTCGCCCCGGGCTTCTCGACCAAGACCGAGATCTCCGACGTCTCCGGCCGCGGTGTCGGCATGGACGTGGTGAAGACCAAGATTTCCCAGCTCAACGGCATCATCAACATCTACTCGACCAAGGGCCAGGGCTCGAAGATCGTCATCAAGGTCCCGCTGACCCTGGCGATCATGCCGACGCTGATGGTCATGCTCGGCAGCCAGGCCTTCGCCTTCCCGCTGGTCAACGTCAACGAGATCTTCCACCTCGACCTGTCCAAGACCAACGTGGTCGACGGCCAGGAAGTGGTGATCGTCCGCGACAAGGCGCTGCCGCTGTTCTACCTCAAGCGCTGGCTGGTTCCCAGCGAAGCGCATGAGGAACAGGGCGAGGGCCACGTGGTGATCCTTTCCGTGGGCACCCAGCGCATCGGCTTCGTGGTCGATCAGCTGGTCGGCCAGGAGGAAGTAGTGATCAAGCCGCTGGGCAAGATGCTGCAGGGCACGCCAGGCATGGCCGGTGCGACCATCACCGGCGACGGGCGCATCGCCCTGATCCTCGACGTACCGAGCATGCTCAAGCGCTACGCACGACGTATCTGATCCGACGCGCGCGGGGACGCCCGCGCGCCAAGACCCCTAGGGAGTGTTTATGGCAGTCAAAGTCCTGGTGGTGGACGATTCGGGATTCTTCCGTCGCCGCGTCTCGGAAATCCTCTCCGGCGATCCGCAGATCCAGGTGATCGGCACGGCCACCAACGGCCGCGAGGCCATCGATCAGGCGCTGGCGCTCAAGCCCGACGTGATCACGATGGACTACGAGATGCCGATGATGGACGGCATCACCGCGGTGCGGAACATCATGCAGCGCTGCCCGACGCCGGTCCTGATGTTCTCCTCGCTGACCCACGAAGGCGCCCGCGTCACCCTCGACGCCCTGGACGCCGGCGCGGTGGACTACCTGCCGAAGAACTTCGAGGACATCTCGCGCAATCCGGACAAGGTGCGCCAGATGCTCTGCGAGAAGGTGCACAGCATCGCCCGCGCCAATCGTCGCTACGCCTCGTTCCACACCACGCCGGCGACCAGTACGCCGCCGGCGGCCAGCGGCGGGTTCTCCGCTCGGCCGGCCACGGCTCCTGCGCATGCGCCGGCTGCCCCGGCTGCTGCGGCGACCAGCGCCGCCCCAAAGCGTAAGCCCTACCGGCTGGTCGCCATCGGTACCTCCACCGGTGGGCCGGTGGCGCTGCAGCGGGTCCTGACCCAGCTGCCGGCCAACTTCCCCGCGCCCCTGGTGCTGATCCAGCACATGCCGGCGGCCTTCACCAAGGCTTTCGCCGAGCGCCTGGACAAGCTCTGCAAGATCACCGTCAAGGAAGCCGAGGACGGCGACCTGCTGCGTCCCGGCGTGGCCCTGCTGGCGCCAGGCGGCAAGCAGATGATGGTCGACGCGCGCGGCGCGGTGCGCATTCTTCCCGGCGACGAACGCCTGAACTACAAGCCCTGCGTCGATGTGACCTTCGGCTCGGCATCCAAGGCCTATGCCGACAAGGTACTGGCGGTGGTCTTGACCGGCATGGGCGCGGACGGCCGCGAAGGTGCGCGCATGCTCAAGCAGAGCGGCAGCCAGGTGTGGGCCCAGGACGAAGCCAGCTGCGTGATCTACGGCATGCCGATGGCCATCGCCAAGGCCGGCCTGGCCGACGCCATCTACAGCCTCGACGACATCGGCCGGCATATCACCGAGGCCTGCGCATGACTCCGGAGGCGAGCTGAATGGATGTGCTCAGCCTGGTCGGCCTGATCCTCGCGCTGGTCGCCATCATTGGCGGCAACTTCCTCGAGGGTGGGCACATCAGTGCCCTGGCCAACGGCCCGGCGGCGCTCATCGTGGTCGGCGGCACCCTGGCGGCAGCTTTGCTGCAGACGCCGGTGCCGGTACTCAAGCGCGCCCTGACGATGCTGCGCTGGGTCGTGCTGCCGCCCAGGGTCGATCTGCCTGGCGGCATCAACCGCGTGGTCGGCTGGAGCATGACCGCGCGCAAGGAAGGCCTGCTGGGCCTGGAAGTGGTGGCCGACGCCGAGCGCGATCCTTACGCCCGTAAGGGCCTGCAACTGCTGGTCGACGGCGTCGAGCCCGAATCCATCCGCAGCATCCTCGAGGTCGACCTGTTCAACCAGGAAGGCCGTGACCTGCAGGCCGCGAAGGTATTCGAGGGCATGGGCGGTTACGCGCCGACCATCGGTATCATCGGCGCCGTCATGGGCTTGATCCACGTGATGGGCAACCTGGCCGACCCCAGTCAGCTCGGCAGCGGTATCGCCGTGGCCTTCGTCGCCACCATCTACGGTGTGAGCTTCGCCAACCTCTTGCTGCTGCCGATCGGCAACAAGCTCAAGAGCATCGTCATGCGCCAGTCGAGCTATCGGGAGATGCTCATGGAGGGGCTGCTGTCCATCGCCGAGGGCGAAAACCCACGCTCCATCGAATTGAAGCTGCAAGGCTTCCTCGGTTGACCGGAGTCGCGCCATGGCCCGTCGTCCCCACCGTGAGGAGCATGAGAATCACGAACGCTGGCTGGTGTCCTACGCGGACTTCATCACCCTGCTGTTCGCCTTCTTCGTGGTCATGTACTCGATTTCCTCGGTCAACGAGGGCAAGTACAAGATCCTCTCGGAAACCCTGACCGGCGTCTTCAACCAGCCGGACCGCTCGATCAAGCCGATCCCGGTTGGCGACGACCGCCCGCGCACCACCCAGCAGCCCAACGACAGCATGCAGCAGGGCGGTGAGGACAATGTCGACGGCGACCCGCTGACGCAGATTGCCGATGCGGTGCGCTCGCAATTCGGCGAGCTGATCAAGAGCGACCAGCTGAGCGTGCGCGGCAACGAGCTGTGGATCGAGATCACCCTCAATTCCAGCCTGCTGTTCCCCAGCGGCGACGCGCTGCCCAACGATGCGGCCTTTACCATCATCGACAAGGTCGCCGGAATTCTGGCGCCCTATCGCAACCCGGTGCACGTCGAAGGCTTCACCGACAACGTGCCCATCCACAACGCTCAATACCCCACCAACTGGGAATTGTCCGCCGCGCGCGCGGCGAGCATAGTGCGTCTTCTGGCGCAGGACGGCGTCGCGCCATCGCGTCTGGCAGCGGTGGGTTACGGCGAGTTCCAGCCGCTGGCCGACAACGCCACGGCCGAAGGCCGGGCGCGCAATCGCCGGGTGGTGCTGGTGATCTCCCGCAACCTGGAGGTGCGCCGCAGTGTCAGCGGTGTGGGTAGCGCCAGGGCACAGCCGGACGCGACTTTGCGGCAGGCTGGCACGCAATCTGCACCACAGCCTGTCAACGAGGCTTCCGCGACCGGTGCCGTCAAATCACCGTCGCCGACGCCGGGGGGCTGAGTCGAATGAACTGCAACAACCGGGCATCCGGATCGGGGAGAACAGCATGAAAGTCTGGGCGGTTGCCAATCAGAAGGGCGGCGTCGGCAAGACCACTTCGTCCATCGCCCTGGCCGGCCTGCTGGCCGATGCGGGCAAGCGCGTGGTGGTGGTCGACCTGGACCCGCATGGCTCCATGACCAGCTACTTCGGGCATGATCCGGATTCCCTCGAACACAGCGTGTTCGACCTGTTCCAGCACCAGGGCGCGGTGCCCGAGGGGCTGCCGCAGCAATTGCTGCTGCCGACCAGTCACGAACGCATTGCGCTGCTGCCGTCGAGCACTGCGCTGGCTACGCTGGAGCGCCAGTCGCCTGGGCAGAACGGCCTCGGCCTGGTGATCTCAAAGGCCTTGGCCCAGCTCTGGCAGGAATTCGACCATGCCATCATCGACAGCCCGCCGCTGCTCGGTGTGCTGATGGTCAACGCCCTGGCGGCCAGCCAGCACCTGGTGATCCCGGTGCAGACCGAGTTCCTCGCCCTGAAAGGCCTGGAGCGCATGGTCAACACCATCAACATGATCAACCGCTCGCGCCGCCAGGCCTTGCCGTTCAGCATCGTGCCGACCCTGTTCGACCGCCGTACCCAGGCGTCCATCGGTGCCCTGCGCGTGTTGCGCGACACCTATCCGGAAACCCTTTGGCCTGCGTTCATTCCGGTGGACACCCGCCTGCGCGATGCCAGCCGCCACGGCCTGGTGCCGTCGCGCCACGACGCCAACAGCCGCGGCGTGATCGCCTACCGCGCACTGCTCAAGCACCTGCTCGGTCAGGTGCCGGCGAGCCAGGTGGCCTGACCATGCTTTTCCGACGAGAACCATCAAGTCCGGCCCAGGTCCTGCCGATAGGCTGCTTAACCCTTTTGCGCGGATTATCTGCATGAGCCGTTCCGCTACCGCCACTCGCCCCCAGCTCGCGCTGCAGTCCTACCTGGACGCGCTGCTGCAGGAGGCCACATTCGAAGATGCCTTCGCCGAGCCCGAGGCTCCTGCGCCCGCGCCGGTACAGCCGACTCCGGTGCTCGTTGCGCCGCTGACCCTGGTTGCCGAAGCGCCTGTCGTGCAGCCGGTTGCAGAGCCGGTGGTCGAAACGCCGGTGGTCGAGAGCGTCAGCCTGGATGAGTTCGAGGCTGCGGTGCTCGAAGAGCAGGTGCGCGATGCGCGCCTGCACGCGCCGCGCACCGAAGCCCCGGTGGTCGAGCCCGAAGTGGTGGTTGCCACGCCGGAGCTGCCGGTCGAAGCCGAAGTCATCGATTTACACGTTCCGGGCAGTGCACAGATGCCGGCCGCGCCGCTGGCACTGCTCGACGACGGTCGCCCGACCTGGGCTGCCGAGCCCTTCGAGTGCCTGCTGTTCGACGTCGCCGGGCTGACCCTGGCGGTACCGCTGGTGTGCCTGGGCTCGATCTACCCGCTCGCCGGCAAGGAGCTGACGCCGCTGTTCGGTCAGCCGGACTGGTTCCTCGGCATCCTGCCCGGCCAGGCCGGCAACCTTAAGGTGCTCGACACCGCACGCTGGGTGATGCCCGAGCGCTACCGCGAGGACTATCGCGAAGGCTTGCAGTACGTGATTTCCGTGCAGGGCTACGAATGGGGCCTGGCGGTACACCAGGTCAGCCGCTCGGTGCGCCTGGACCCGTCCGAGGTGAAGTGGCGCAGCCAGCGCGTGCAGCGCCCGTGGCTGGCCGGCACGGTGATCGAACAGATGTGCGCGTTGCTCGATGTCTCGGCCCTCGCCGGGCTGATCGACAGCGGCGCTGCGCGCAACCTGGGGCGCGGCTGAGCAGCCGGCCCGGTAATTCTTTGAACGACAACCGCCGCGCCCATTCGCAGGCGCGGCAGCACACGAGAGGCTAGGGGATATGAACAAGACGTCAGCGCAAGGTGCCGAAGATCCGATTCTGCAGTGGGTCACCTTCCGCCTGGACAACGAAACCTATGGCATCAACGTGATGCAGGTCCAGGAAGTGTTGCGCTACACCGAGATCGCTCCGGTGCCGGGCGCGCCCAGCTACGTGCTGGGGATCATCAACCTGCGCGGCAACGTGGTCACCGTGATCGACACCCGCCAGCGCTTCGGCCTGGATCCGGCGCCGGTCTCGGACAACACCCGCATCGTCATCATCGAGGCGGACAAGCAGGTGGTCGGCATCCTGGTCGATAGCGTCGCCGAAGTCGTCTACCTGCGTCAGTCGGAAATCGAGACCGCGCCCAACGTCGGCAACGACGAGTCGGCGAAGTTCATCCAGGGCGTCTGCAACAAGAACGGCGAGCTGCTGATCCTGGTCGAACTCGACAAGATGATGACCGAGGAAGAGTGGTCGGAGCTGGAGAGCATCTGACATGTGGGTCGCGGTGGCGTTGCTGGTGGTCGCGTGCTTGGCGCTGGCGGGGTTCAGCGTCTGGCTGCTGCTTGGGCAGCGCCGCCAGGCTGCGTTGCTGGTCCAGCAGGCCTCGCAGATCGCAGCGCAAGAGCTGCGCCTGAAGGAACTGGCCAAGCGCGGCGAGGCCTACCAGCGGGTCAACGTGCGCATGGGCGAAGAGCTCGGCGAGCTGCGCAAGCAGGTCGCCACGCTGCCCGAGCGCCTGGCGCGCCTGGAGCAGCGCGATCCCACCAGCCTGTCCTTCAGCCAGGCCGCGCGCCTGGCCGGCATGGGCGCCTCGGCCGCCGACCTGACCCAGGCCTGCGGGCTCTCCCAGGCCGAAGCGGACCTGATCGCGCGCCTGCATCGGGGCGGCAAGGTCCAGGAGTAAGGCCGTTCCCAACCACCCCGGCGAGATTGTCTGTGCCGAGAGGGGGCTGCCAGTTGGGAGTCAGGCTACAGAAGAATCAGACTTATCTGATCGGAGCGACAAGGGTGGCTCGGTAGATTGGCGTGCATTTCGCCATGTCGAGGAGCCACTCCATGCTTCCAGCATCCCGCCGGGTCCTGGTTTTCTGTCCGCACCACGGCTGCCTGCAGCAATTCGCCATCTGGCTCAATCGCCTCGAGGTCTACCACCTGAGTCTCTGTACGAGCATCGAGGAAGTGGAGGCCACGCTGGCAAATGGGCAGCGCTACAGCCTGTTCATCTACGACGATTTCTCCCGCGAAGACCTGGATCACCTGCAGCGCTTGGCGCACGAAGCGTCCATCGAGCAGTTCCTGCTGATCGGCGGTTTCAACGAGCAGGAACGGCTCGACCTGTTGCGCTGGGCCTGGAGCCGTCGTGTTCCTCTGCTGCCGGTACTGGCGCGCCCGTTCGGCCTGGCGCACTTGCGCCAGGCGCTGGCTGCGCTGGTCGATTACAGCGTCGTCGAACCGCGCACGAAGCCGCGGCTGCAGGCCGCGCCGGATGCGTTCAATGCGTCGCTCAGTGATGTTGCTCGGCCGCTGGGTCGACGGGCAGGTTGCTAGGCCCGGCCAGCAGCGCCTGGTTGCCTGGGCGCGGGGCGGGGCTCTTGCCCTTGAGGTACCAGGCGAAAGCGATGATTTCCGCCATGGTGCGATACAGCGCTTCCGGAATGGCGTCGCCCAGCTCCAGGCGCGCCAGCAGTTTGACCAGCTCACCGTTCTCGTAGATAGGCACCTGATGCTCGCGGGCGATGGCCAGGATGGCCTCGGCCAGCTCGGCGTCGCCCTTGGCGCTCAGGGTCGGTGCGCTCTGCCCGTCGTAGTTCAGGGCAATGGCCTGGCGGGGGCGGTTCTTGTTGCTCTTCATGCCTTTTCGTCCACCCAGCGTTGTTCCAATGCCGTGCGCATTCCCTGCGGCGGCTTGCCCTTGTGGCAGCACAATTCGCGCACCGTGAAGCCGGCGTTCTGCAGGCGTTCGCGCAGGTGTCCCAACTCCCGGTCGATCAGGCGCACGGTGTTATCGCGCTCCGCCCACAGCTGGCTGCTCAGGCCCAGCGGCGCCAGCATCGCTTGCACCTGCAGCGGCCCGAGCGGGTCGAGGTCGAAGGCCAGGTCCAGGCGCCAGATGCTCTCGCGAGGTTGCTCCTGCTCGCGCTCGCTACGCCCTTCTTCCTGCTGGACGCGCACTTGCAGCGGCAAGACGCCGTCGCCGTGGCGCATCGGGATTTCCAGCTGCCAGGTGTTGAGCTGGCCGCCGCCGGGCAACGGCTCGCTCTGTACCAGGCTGCTCAGTTGATGGGTCTGCAGGCGGGCCAGGGCGGCGCTGGCAAGCTTGAGCAGGGTTTCCAGGTCTTCCTCCTGCTCCTGTTCCAGCTGCTTGAATTGCCGGTTCGGTAGCGGGAAGTCGCTGCCCTGCACGCGCGGGGTGCCGTTCTGGTTGAGGGTGCCCAGGGCGTTGCGGACGAAGGCCGGCAGGCTACGCGCCAGGTTCGCGGCGGCGCCATTGGCGAAGTTCGCCAGCAGGCCCGGACTGGTATCGGGGCCACCTTCGCCGACATCGGGCAGCAACTGGTTGATCAGCCGCAGCAGGTTGGCCTTGTAGTCGCTTCCCTGGGGGCCATTGCCCTGCAGCAAGTGCGCCTCGAGGAAGCTGCCGCTCTGCTGCAGCGCCTGGGCGACGCCCTTGGGATCGCTGAGCTGGCGGGCGTCGGGCAAGCCGGCAAGCAGTTGCTCGACGGCTGTGCGCAGTGGCTGTGGCAGATCGCTGCCACTTTTGACCAGGTTCTGCAGGGCGCTGACCAGGCCTTCGGGAGACGCCTGGCGGGCCTGCTGCACGCCCAACTGGTTGTTCAGTTCGAGGCGGTCGAGGCGGCCTGCCAGCGGCAGGAAGAGCAGGGCGCGGCTGTCCTGCACCTGCGCGCTCAGCAGGGTGCCGGTTCGCACCGGGCGGCTTGAGTCGATATCCAGAACGCGCCCGGCCAAGGCGCCACCGATCAGACTGAGGAGCACCCGGTAGCTCGCCGGCTGCGCCTGCGTGCCGCCCTGCGGCGTACTCGACAGCACCTTGCCCTGTACCAGGCTGCCGACCGGCAATTGGTCGAGGTCCAGGCTGGTCAGCGGCAGACTTTCGTCGAGCTGTTGGACGGTGGAAGAGAGCAGCGTGGCGGCAAGGCTGGTGCCGGTGAGGGCCGAGATGGTCAGGCTGCTGCCCTTGGGCAGCGCTTGCGGGCTGTCGGCAACCACCAGGGCCTGTTGGCCGCTGGCCAGGGTAAGGCGCAACAGCAACTGGAAATTCAGAGGTTCCTGCCGGGCTGCGAGGACTTCCGCGTGGGCGCTTTGCCCCGGCTGGAGCAGGTCGCCGATGCTCTGCGCGAGCTTGAACGAAAGCTCCGCGGCGTTCAGTGTGGCGCGCGATTGCGGCAGGATCGGGAGCGGGCGGGAGGCGCCAATCTCGCTCGGCATGGAGTCTTCTACCAGGGGCCCCGACCTGAGTCGGTGCGGCGAAAGGACGCCGCAGGCCCTCACAAAGTGTCAAAAATGCCGGCGCCGGGGCCGGAATGCGGCGTGTATAATGCGCCGCCCTTGGCCACTATAGCGGCCTGCCGAGCACCGACTTTAGCCTGATTTCGCTTTTCCGACGGGGGCCGATGCCTTGACCAGTCCGCTTCTCGAAACCGTGGCGCTCGCCTGCGAGCGGGACTGGCGCATGCTCTTCGAGCGGCTCGACCTGCGCCTGGGCGCCGGCGAGATGCTGCAGGTAGTCGGCCCCAACGGCAGCGGCAAGACCAGCCTGCTGCGCCTGCTCTGCGGCCTGATGCAGCCCACCGACGGCGAAGTGCGACTCAACGGCAAACCCCTGGAACACCAACGCGGCGAACTGGCCCGCAGCCTGCTGTGGATCGGCCACGCCGCGGGCATCAAAGGGCTGCTGACCGCCGAGGAAAATCTCGCCTGGCTCTGCGCCCTGCATCAGCCGGCCGACAAAGCCTCGATCTGGCGAGCGCTGGAGGCGGTCGGCCTGCGCGGTTTCGAAGACGTTCCCTGTCACACCCTTTCTGCCGGCCAGCAGCGCCGCGTGGCACTGGCACGCCTATACCTGGACGCGCCGCCGCTGTGGATTCTCGATGAACCCTTCACCGCCCTCGACAAGCAAGGTGTCGCCCAGCTTGAGGAGCACCTGGCGCAACATTGCGAGAAGGGCGGTTTGGTGGTGCTGACCACGCACCACACGCTGACCCGCATGCCCAAGGGCTATCGCGACCTGGACCTCGGCCAGCACGCCCGGGCGATGGCGGGGGAGGGTGCATGAGCAACGTCTTCGGCCTGCTCCTGGCGCGCGAGGCGCGCCTGCAGTTCCGTCGCCCGGCGGAGCTGGCCAACCCGCTGGTGTTCTTCGCCATCGTCATCGCCCTGTTCCCGCTCGCCGTCGGCCCGGAAAGCCAGATGCTGCAGAACCTCTCGCCGGGCTTGGTGTGGGTAGCGGCGCTGCTGGCGGTGCTGCTGTCGCTGGACGGCCTGTTCCGCAGCGATTTCGAGGACGGCTCGCTCGAGCAGTGGGTCCTTTCGCCGCACCCGCTCCCCCTTCTGGTCCTGGCCAAGGTGCTGGCACACTGGCTCGTTTCGGGGCTGGCCCTGGTCCTGCTGTCGCCGCTACTGGCCCTGATGCTGGGTTTACCGGTACGCTGCCTGCCGGTGCTGTTGCTGTCGCTGTTGCTCGGAACCCCGGTGCTCAGCCTGCTCGGCGCGGTCGGCGCGGCGCTGACCGTTGGCCTGAAGCGTGGTGGACTGCTGCTGGCGTTGCTGATCCTGCCGCTGTACATCCCCGTCCTGATTCTTGGAAGTGGCGCCCTGCAGGCGTCGCTGCAAGGGCTGCCGACCGCCGGGCACCTGCTCTGGCTGGCCAGTCTGACCGCGTTAGCATTGACGCTGACACCCTTCGCCATCGCTGCCGGCCTGAAGATCAGCGTGGGCGAGTGACACCTGCCGGGGGCGCGCAAGCGGCGCCGGCAACTAGAAGAAGTGCCCTGACAGACAGAGCCTGATGATGAACTGGACTTGGTTTCACAAGCTTGGGTCGCCCAAGTGGTTCTACGAGATCAGCGGTCGCTGGTTGCCCTGGTTTGCCGTCGCTGCAGCGCTGCTGATCGCCGTCGGCCTGGTCTGGGGCCTGGCCTTCGCGCCGCCGGACTACCAGCAAGGCAACAGCTTCCGAATCATCTATATCCACGTGCCGGCGGCGTTCCTGGCGCAGTCCTGCTACGTGATGCTGGCGGTGGCCGGCGCCATCGGCCTGATCTGGAAGATGAAGATCGCCGACGTCGCCGTGCAGTGCGCTGCGCCCATCGGCGCCTGGATGACCTTCGTCGCGCTGGTCACCGGCGCCATCTGGGGCAAGCCGACCTGGGGCGCCTGGTGGGTCTGGGACGCGCGCCTGACCTCGATGCTGATCCTGCTGTTCCTCTATTTCGGCGTGATCGCCCTCGGCCAGGCGATCGGCAACCGCGACAGCGCGGCCAAGGCCAGCGCCGTGCTCGCCATTGTCGGCGTGGTGAACATCCCGATCATCAAGTACTCGGTGGAGTGGTGGAACACCCTGCACCAGCCGGCCACCTTCACCATCACCCAGAAGCCGGCGATGCCCGCTTCCATGTGGGTGCCGCTGCTGATCATGGTGCTCGGCTTCTACTGCTTCTTCGCCGCCGTGCTGCTCGTGCGCATGCGCCTGGAAGTGCTGAAGCGCGAGTCCCGCGCATCCTGGGTTCGCAGCGAGGTAGAGCGCGCATTATGAGTTTCCAGTCGTTCTCCGATTTCCTCGCCATGGGGCATCACGGTCCGTACGTGTGGTCGGCCTACGGCATCAGCCTGGTGGTGCTGGCGCTCAACGTGGCCATGCCGCTGCTGGCCCGCAAGCGTTACCTGCAAGAAGAGGCGCGCCGTCTGCGCCGGGAGGCCAACAAGTGAATCCGGTTCGCAAGAAACGCCTGTACATCGTCCTCGCCATCGTCGCCGGCGTAGGGGCTGCTGCCGCCCTGGCGCTGTCTGCGCTGCAGCAGAACATCAACCTGTTCTACACGCCGACGCAGATCGCCAACGGCGAGGCGCCGCACGACACGCGCATCCGCGCCGGCGGCATGGTCGAGAAGGGGTCGCTCAAGCGCTCGGCCGATTCGCTGGACGTGCAGTTCGTGGTCACCGACTTCGCCAAGGAAGTCACCGTGAAATACCGCGGCATCCTCCCCGACCTGTTCCGCGAAGGGCAGGGCATCGTGGCCCTGGGCAAGCTCGACGAGAACGGCGTGCTGACCGCCGACGAAGTGCTGGCCAAGCACGACGAGAAATACATGCCGCCGGAAGTCACCAAGGCGCTGAAGGACAGCGGCAAGCTCGGCCAGGTCGAGTCCGCCAAGCCCGGCAACGTCGCCCAGGGGAGCAACTGAGATGATCCCGGAACTCGGCCACCTGTCCCTGATCCTCGCCCTGTGCATGGCGCTGGTGATGTCCAGCTTCCCGCTGATCGGCGCCTGGCGCGGCGATCGCCAGTGGATGAGCCTGGCGCGCCCGGCAGCCTGGGGGCAGTTCAGCTTCCTCGTCTTCGCCTTCGCCTGCCTGGCGTGGGCGTTCCTGCATGACGACTTTTCCGTCGCCTATGTGGCCAGCAACTCCAACAGCGCGCTGCCCTGGTACTACAAGTTCAGCGCCGTGTGGGGCGCCCACGAGGGCTCGCTGCTGCTCTGGGCGCTGATCCTCGGCGGCTGGACCTTCGCCGTGTCGATCTTCTCCCGCGAGCTGCCCGAAGAGATGCTGGCGCGGGTGCTGGCGGTGATGGGCATGATCAGCACCGGCTTCCTGCTGTTCCTGATCATCACCTCCAACCCCTTCTCGCGCCTGCTGCCGCAGTCGCCGGCCGACGGCAACGACCTCAACCCGCTGTTGCAGGACCCGGGCCTGATCATCCACCCGCCGATGCTCTACATGGGTTATGTCGGCTTCTCGGTGGCCTTCGCCTTCGCCATCGCTGCATTGCTCGGCGGCCGCCTCGACGCCGCCTGGGCGCGCTGGTCGCGGCCCTGGACCCTGGTGGCCTGGACCTTCCTCGGCATCGGCATCGTGCTCGGCTCCTGGTGGGCCTACTACGAGCTGGGCTGGGGCGGTTGGTGGTTCTGGGACCCGGTGGAAAACGCCTCCTTCATGCCCTGGCTGGTGGGCACCGCGCTGATCCACTCGCTGGCGGTGACCGAGAAGCGCGGGGTATTCAAGAGCTGGACGGTGCTGCTGGCCATCGCCGCCTTCTCGCTGAGCCTGCTGGGCACCTTCCTGGTCCGCTCGGGCGTGCTGACTTCGGTACACGCCTTCGCCTCCGACCCGGAGCGCGGCGTGTTCATCCTCGCCTTCCTGCTGCTCGTAGTCGGCGGCTCCCTGACGCTGTTTGCCCTGCGCGCGCCGGTGGTGAAGAGCCAGGTCGGCTTCGCCCTGTGGTCCCGCGAGACCCTGCTGCTGCTGAACAATGTGGTGCTGGTGGTGACCGCCGCGATGATCCTGCTCGGCACCCTCTATCCGCTGGTGCTCGACGCTATCAGCGGGGCCAAGCTGTCGGTCGGCCCGCCGTACTTCAATGCCCTGTTCATCCCGCTGATGGCGGCGCTGATGCTGGCCCTGACCGTCGGCGTGCTGGTGCGCTGGAAAGGCACTCCGGGCGAATGGCTGCTGCGCATGCTCACGCCTGTGCTGATCGCCACCGTAGTGCTGGGCGGCCTTGCCACCTTCGCCTATGGCGACCTGCACTGGCAGGTGCTGGCAGTCTTCCTGCTGGCCGCCTGGGTGGTGCTGGGCGGCGTGCGTGATTTCCTCGACAAGGTCCGCCACAAGGGTGTGATCGCCGGGGCTGCCAGCCTCAATCGCAGCTATTGGGGTATGCAGGTGGCGCACTTTGGCATTGCCGTTTGCGCCATCGGCGTGGTGCTGACCAGCCAGTTCAGCGCCCAGCGCGACCTGCGCATGGCGCCGGGCGATCGAGTCGAACTGGCCGGCTACCAGTTCGCCTTCGAGGGCACCAAGCACTTCGAAGGCCCCAACTTCACTTCCGACAAGGGCACCATCCGCGTCACCCGTGACGGTAGCGAAGTGGCCGTGCTGCACCCGGAGAAGCGCCTGTACAGCGTGCAGCGCTCGATGATGACCGAGGCCGGCATCCACGGCAGCCTGACCCGCGACCTCTACGTCGCCCTGGGCGAGCCGCTGGACAACGGTGCCTGGGCCGTGCGCCTGCACATCAAGCCGTTCGTGCGCTTCATCTGGCTGGGCGGTCTGCTGACCGCACTCGGCGGCGTGCTGGCGGCGCTCGACCGACGCTACCGGCTGAAAGTGAAAACCAAGGTGCGCGAGGCCCTGGGCCTGGCCGCCGGACAGGGAGCCTGAATTTGAAGCGTGCGATCCTGCTGTTGCCGCTGGCGATCTTCCTGATCGTCGCGGTATTCCTCTACAAGGCGCTGTGGAAAGACCCGTCCGAGCTGCCCTCGGCGCTGATCGACAAGCCGTTCCCGGCCTTCTCGCTGCCTGGCGTGCTGGAACCGAACCGCACCTTCACCTTGGCAGACCTCAAGGGCCGGCCGGCGCTGGTCAACGTATGGGGCACCTGGTGCCCGACCTGCCGCTTCGAGCATCCGGTGCTGACCCAGCTGGCGGAGCAGGGCGTGGTGATCGTCGGGATCAACTACAAGGACGACAACGCCGCCGCGCAGAAGTGGCTGAACGAGCTGCACAACCCCTACGTGCTGAACATCGCCGACGCCCAGGGCACCCTGGGGCTGGACCTGGGCGTGTACGGCGCGCCGGAAACCTACCTGATCGACAAGAACGGCATCATCCGCCACAAGCTGGTCGGCGCCGTCGACGAGAAGGTCTGGCGCGAGCAGCTCGCGCCGATCTACCAGGGCCTGGTCGACGAGGCGGGTGGCAAATGAAGCGCCTGCTTGCCGTGGCCCTGCTGGGCCTGACCTTGTGCGGCGTGGCACGCGCTGCGATCGACACCTACGAATTCCCCGACGAAGGCGAGCGCCAGCGTTTCCGCGACCTGACCACCGAGCTGCGCTGCCCGAAGTGTCAGAACCAGGACATCGCCGACTCCAATGCGCCCATCGCCGCCGACCTGCGCAAGCAGATCTACGAGCAACTGAAACAGGGCAAGAGCGACGACCAGATCGTCGACTACATGGTCGCCCGCTACGGCGATTTCGTGCGCTACAAGCCGCCGGTCAACGAGCGGACCTGGCTGCTCTGGTTCGGCCCGGCTGCCTTGCTGGGCTTCGGTGTGCTGGTGATCGGCGTCATGGTGGCGCGTCGCCGCCGCGGTGCCAGCGGCGCTGCCTCCACGCTGTCCGCCGAGGAACAGGCTCGTCTGAATCAATTGCTGGATAACCAAGACAAATGATCGACTTCTGGCTCGCCGCCGGCCTGCTGTTGCTGGTGGCCATGGCTTTCCTGCTGATTCCGCTGTTGCGTGGCCGTCGCGCCCAGACCGAGGAAGACCGCACCGCCCTCAACGTCGCCCTGTACAAGGAGCGTCTCGCCGAACTGGCCGCGGAACACGCTGCAGGCATTCTCGACGACGCCCAACTGCAGGCCGGCCGCAACGAGGCCAGCCGCGAACTGCTGGCCGACACCGAAGGTGATGGCGAACGCCGCTCGCGCCTGGGGCGCGTGGCTCCGCTGATCGCCGTGGTACTGCTGCCGTTGCTCGGTCTTGGGCTCTACCTGCACTGGGGCGCCAGCGACAAGCTCGCCCTGGCCCGTGAATTCGCCCAGCCGCCGCACTCGATGGAAGAGATGACCGCGCGTCTGGAGAAGGCCGTGAAGGCCCAACCGGATTCCGCCGAAGGCTGGTACTTCCTCGGCCGTACCTACATGACCCAGGAGCGCTTCACCGACGCCGCCGCCGCCTTCGAGCGCGCCGCCACGCTTTCCGGTCGCCAGGCCGAAGTGCTTGGCCAGTGGGCGCAGGCGCTGTATTTCGCCAATGGCAAGAAGATGGCCGGTCAGCCGCAGACGGTGGCCGACGAGGCGCTCAAGCAGGACCCGCACGAAGTCACCACCCTCGGCCTGCTGGGCATCGCAGCCTTCGAGGACAAGCGCTACGCCGACGCCGCCGGCTACTGGCAACGCCTGGTCGAGGTGCTGCCGGGCGACGATCCTTCGCGCGAGGCGATCCAGAGCGGCATCGAACGCGCTCGCCAACGCCTTGCCGAGCGCGGCGAGAGCCTGCCGGAAGCCCCGGCTGCACCGGCCAGCAACGGTTTGCAGCTGAAGGTCGAAGTCAGCCTGAGCGACGCGGTGAAAGGGCAGGTCAAGCCGGACGACAGCGTCTTCGTCTTCGCCCGTGCGGTGAACGGCCCGCCCATGCCGTTGGCGGTCAAGCGCCTGAAGGTCGCCGATCTGCCGCGCGCGGTCACGCTCAGCGATGCCGACGCCATGATGCCGCAGCTCAAGCTGTCGGCCTTCCCCAATGTCGAGCTGGTGGCGCGCGTGTCGCGTGCCGGCAATGCGATCAGCGGGGAATGGATCGGACGCAGCCAGCCGTTGTCTACTACTGCCGGTGCGGGCGATCAGGCAGTGACCATCGACAGCCCGGACTCGCATTGACCGAAACCCAGCAGGAGGAGCGTCCGTGAACGCCCGGATGATCGCCCTTGCCGCGCTGCTCGCCCTGGGCGGCTGCGCGGCTCAACAGCCCTACAGCGAAAGCCCGGCGCCGATGACGCAGTCCGGCAGCGGCGCCAAGCCAGCCGGCGCGGCCCAGCCGAATCGTCCGGCGCCGCGCAACGCCATCACCCCGAGCCAGCAGCAGGGCGGCGCGACCAAGGCGCGCACCCATACGCAGTTCGCCCCGCCGCCCGGCGGCAAAGGCCGCTGGGACCCGAACCTGGGCGTCTACGTGATCCAGGGGCAGAAGGACGTGTACTACCGGCAGCGCACCTACTACCACTGGGACAACGGCTGGTTCTGGGGCGTCGGCCCGCAAGGCCCGTGGACCGCCACCGACTCCAGCGGTATCCCGCCGGGGCTGAACAGCCGCTACAACACGCCCTGAGCTGTAGGAGCGACCTTGCTCGCGAACAGCTTTGGTACGGGGTCTTTCGCGAGCAAGAGCTAGGCGCCCCCCTCGCTCCTACGAAGAGCCGCTTGCTCGTCTATTCCAAGGTGCCGCAAGGCGCCGCATCCATCACTTCGACGCGGTTGCGGCCGCTGGCCTTGGCCCGGTACAGCGCCTGGTCGGCGGTGGCGTAGAGGCGCTCGTAGGTACCGCTCACACCGCTTTCGAGGGTGGCGATGCCGAAGCTGGCTGTCAGATAGAGCAGGCCGTCCTTCATCGGCAGCGGCGTTTCCTCGAGCAACTTGCGCAGCTTCTCGGCGATCGCCATGGCCTGCGGCACCGCCGAGTCAGGCAGCAGCAGGAGGAACTCCTCTCCACCCAGGCGCGCCACGCTGTCGGTGCTGCGCGTGTGCTTGCGCAACAGGTTTGCGGTGTGACGAATCACCTCGTCGCCCAGCGGATGCCCGTAGCGGTCGTTGATGAACTTGAAATGGTCGAGGTCGATCATCAGCAGGCTGACCGGCATCGGCTGGCGGTCGCAGCGCGCCAGTTCCTGCTTCACCAGTTGATCGAACTGGCGGCGATTGAACAGCCCGGTCAACGGGTCGTGGCCGGCGAGGTACTCCAGTTGCCGGTTCTTCTCCTCGAGCTCCTTGCGCTGGCGTCGCAGGTGCTGGCGCTGGCGCAGGTTGCGCAGGTTGCCGGACCAGAGGATGAGCGACAGCAGGATGCCGATGCCGCAGATGGTCAGGCCGCCCATCTGGTTGGACAGGCGCATCTGCGGATCGGGCTGGGCGAGCTCCATGGCCAGCTCGAAGGCCACGAAGGCGCCGACGTAGAGGGTCGCGGCCGCCAACGGGCGCAACAGCAGGATCAACGCGGCGGCTACGCAGCCCATCAGGAAGGGGGTGATGCTGCTGGTGACCTGCTGATCGAAGAAGGTAATGGTCAGGCCGAACGCCAGCAGAACCCCGGCGGCGCCGGTGCCGAGCGCTTCGCAGTAGAGCAGGGGGGCGGGCTCGGTGCGGCGCCTGGCGTACCAGGCCAGCAACCCGATGCATGCCAGCAGCAGGGCGACCACTGCATGGGTGGCGATGATGCCGTGGCGCCAGCCATCGAACTCGGCCCGCGTGCCTTGCAGGTTCAGCGAGAACGCCAGGATGTGCAGCAGACCGAAGGGTACGCCGATCAGGGCCAGCCAGGTCAGGCGCTTGAGATTTTCCGAGGCGACCGAGCGGGCGAGCGGCGGCGTCAGCCGGTACAGCTGGCGAAGGCGTTGCGAGAAGGGTTGGGACACGGCAGGCCGTCCTTTGCGCAAGGGCATCCGGCTCTGAGCATAGACAGCGCAACCCGGCCTGTCCCGTTGGTCGCCGCATTGCGGCTTGCGGCATCGCGCCCGGGCTGGGCATAGTCCGCTACCTTTCAGGTCAGGCTGGTGAAGGAGAACGAGAATGCGCGAACGAGTGCTGCGACTGTCCGCCGAGGCGGGTCTGGATGCCGAGCGCGATGCCCTGGAGCGCGTGTTCGGTGGTGAATCGGACAGCCGCCTGCTGTTCTGGCGTCCGCTCGAGCAGGCCCTGGTGATGCCGCGCCGGCTCGGTCGCCTGGCGGGTTTCGCCGAGGCTGAAGCGCGTTGCCGCGAGCTCGGCTGGCCTATCGCCCTGCGCGACACTGGCGGAGAACCCGTACCGCAGTCACCGGCCGTGCTCAACGTCGCGCTGAGTTATGCGGTACCCGTCGCCGACAACGAGCAGACGCGCATCGATACCGCCTACCAGCGCCTGTGCCAGCCGCTGTGCGACTGGCTCGCTGCGCTGGGCCTGGAAGCTGGGCTGGGCGAGGTCGAGGGCGCTTTCTGCGACGGCCGCTACAACGTCAACATTGGCGGCCGCAAACTGGTCGGCACCGCCCAGCGCTGGCGCCGCCGAGCGCGTGACGGGCGCTACGTGGTGCTGGCCCACGGCGCCATCCTCATGGAAAACCAGCGAGCGGCGATGGCCGACGTGGTCAACGCCTTCTACCGTGCGTGCGATTTGCCGGCGGATATCCGCGCTGAAAGCCATATCGCCCTGGACGAGCGGCACTCCCAGCCCTGGGCGCAGGTCGAAGCGCTGGCCGCACACTTCCAGCACCACCTGGCCAGCCAGGGCCTGGAGCTGCCGCCGCTTTAGTTTCATTCGCCCGGCGGCGCTCGCCGGGCTCGTTCTGCCAAGGAGTCTCACGGCATGGAACAGGGTTCCAATTATCTGCAATCGGCGGTGATCTTCCTCATCGCCACCGTCTTCATGGTGCCGCTGGCCAAGCGCCTGCAACTGGGCGCGGTGCTCGGCTACCTGCTCGCCGGGGTGCTGATCGGTCCTTCGGTACTGCGCCTGATCGACAACCCGGAAAGCGTCGCCAGCCTCTCCGAGCTGGGCGTGGTGCTGCTGCTGTTCATTATCGGCCTGGAGCTTTCGCCCAAGCGTCTGTGGGTGATGCGCAGGGCGGTGTTCGGCATCGGCCTGGCGCAGGTGCTGCTCACCGCGCTGGTGATAGGCGCGCTGGTTCACCTGTCATTCGAGTTGCCGCTGAATACCGCGGTAGTGCTCGGTGGCGGCCTGGCGTTGTCATCAACGGCCTTCGGCCTGCAGATCCTCGCCGAACGCAAGGAACTGAACAGCCCGCACGGGCGCCTGGCCTTCGCCATCCTGCTGTTCCAGGACATAGCCGCGATCCCGCTGATCGCCATGGTCTCGCTGCCCGGCGCGCGCGCCGACGAAACGGCGGCGGGTGGCGACTGGCGCCATGTCATCGAAGTGGTCGGCAGCATCGCCGTGGTGGTCATCGGTGGCCGATACCTTCTGCGTCCGGTGTTCCGCGTGGTCGCGCGTACCGGCATGCCTGACCTATCGACGGCCACCGCCTTGCTGGTGGTGGTCGGCACCGCCTGGCTGATGGAGCACGCTGGCGTGTCCATGGGCCTGGGCGCCTTCCTCGCCGGCCTGCTGCTGGCCGACTCCGAATACCGCCACGAGCTGGAATCGCAGATAGAGCCGTTCAAGGGGCTGTTGCTGGGCCTGTTCTTCATCAGCGTGGGGATGAGCGCCGATCTCGGGTTGCTGCTCAGCTCGCCGCTGTGGGTGCTGGGCCTGACCCTGCTGCTGATCGGCATCAAGCTGCCGCTGCTGTACCTGCTCGGCCGCCTCAGTGGTGGTCTCGACAACCAGAGCGCACTGCGCCTGGGCATCGTCCTCGCCGCCGGCGGTGAGTTCGCCTTCGTGCTGTTCAAGCTGGCTCACGCCGAAGGGTTGATGGACTCGGGCATGTACGGCCGGCTGGTGCTGTGCATCACCCTGTCGATGGCGGTGACGCCGCTGCTGGTGCTGCTCGCCGGGCGCATGATCAAGGCCAAGCCGGAGCCCAAGGGCGAACCGCCGGAGGAGTACACACGCATCGAAGGCGATACACCGCGCGTGGTGATCGCCGGCATGGGCCGGATGGGCCAGGTGATCGCGCGGATCATGCGGGCGCAGCGTGTTCCCTTCATTGCCCTCGACACCTCGGTGGAGAGCATCGAGCTCAGTCGCAGCTACGGGAGTATCCCGATCTTCTACGGCGACCCGCTACGGCCGGAGATCCTGCGGGCGGCGCAGGTCGACAAGGCGGAGTTCTTCGTCGTCGCCACCGACGATCCGCAGGTCAACATCGACACCGCGCGGCTGGTGCGCAAGCTCTATCCGCACGTGAAGATCATCGCCCGCGCGCGCAACCGCCAGCACGTCTACCACCTGCTCGATGCCGGCGCGAGCCCGGTGCGCGAGCTGTTCCATTCGAGCCTGGAAATGAGCCGGCGGGTGCTGGTGGAGATGGGGCTGAGCGAGGAGCAGGCATTGGCGCGCATCCGCCGCTTCCGCCGTCACGACGAGGACGTGCTGATGGCGCAGTACAAGGTCTACGACGACGCCGCGGCGGTGATCCAGACCGCCCGCGAGGCGCGCCTGGAGCTGGAGACCCTGTTCGAGGCCGACCAGCTGGAGGATCAGGGCGTTCGCTGAGGTTCAGCCGCGCACGCGACGGCGCGGCGGCGCATCGATGCGGATCGGCTCGCCGGGCGAGCGCAGGGTCAGCACCGCGATCACGGTCAGCAGCAGGGTGCCGGCCAGGCCGATGGCGCCCATGGCGACATAGAGCAGCAGCTCCGCCAGGGAGCCGACGATGAGCAAGAAATCCAGGGCTGCCTGCATGATGCGATCCTCCAGTGCCTCGTTCGGGATGCGGGGCGGTCCGGTGAATGCACGCACTGGCTGCCTCGTTCGCCCCGACCATCGATTCGCGGGGCTTGGGCGAATGCTCGCCTGGCCAGGTTCTGAAGAGAATTGAATCTGCCTGCTGGTGACTATCGACGCCGTCGATGGTGCTGAAGCCCTGGAGTCCGGGAGGTAGGGTGCATAACCGCAAGGCGGTTATGCACCCTCGGTGAGATTCAGAAGCGCTCGTTGGGCAGCAGGTAACGCCACTGCCCGGCTTCCAGCTTGCCCATGGATACGCCGCCCAGGCGCAAGCGACGGATCGCCTCGACCTGCAGGCCCACCGCGCGGCACATGTGGCCGATCTGCCCGGGACGGAAGCCCTTGCCGGCGAAGCGCAGGCGCGTTTCGTTCTGCCAGCTCACCTTCAGCGGCGGCAGCGGCTTGCCTTCGTAGCTCAGGCCGTGGCGCAGGCGCTCCAGGCCGTTGGCGGCGATTTGGCCGCTGACCTCTACAACGTACTCGTGCTCGACGCTGGCCGCGTCCTCGACCAGGCGGCGCAGCACGCCGCGGCTCTGGGTGTAGATCATCAGGCCGCTGGCGTCGGTTTCCAGGGCGGTGGTCGATTCCTGGTGGGCGAAGTGCTTGCGCAGCAGGCGCATGCCGCTGGCGTCTTCGGGCCAACGGCGTTCGGCGCTGAGCAGTTGCTGCGCCGAGTTGGCGCCATTGCCGCTGCCGTAGCCGACCGGCTTGTTCAGCAGGAGGGTCACCGGGTGGATCGGATCGGGGCGGGCGCCGGGGAGCAGCTCGATGCGCTGGTCGGTGACGCGGAAGTGCGCCTCCTCGACAGGTTGGCCGTCCACCGTGACCCAGCCGCCCTCGATATACAGCTCGGCCTCGCGGCGCGAGCAGGGGAGGAGTTCGGCGAGGCGTTTGGACAGGCGGACGGCTTCGGTCATGACGGGCTGCGAATTGCGGAAAGGGCGCCCATTGTAGCCGTTGCGGCGCCCGTGATGCTGGTCATTGACTGGTGCCAGGCTCGGTTGCCGGCGCGCGGTCGCGGACCCAGGCCATGAACAGCTGGAAGCCCAGGGCGAGGAACACCGGGCCGATGAACAGGCCGATGATGCCGCCGGTGATCATGCCGCCCAGCGCGCCGATGAGGATCACCGGCATTGGCACAGCGACCCCGCGGCCGAGCATCAGCGGCTTGAGCACGTTGTCCGAGAGCCCGGCCAGGACCGTCCAGATGGTGAAGATCACCGCGCTGACGGTGCCGTAGTCGCCGCTCCAGAACACGTAGCCGACCGCCGGCAGGGAGACCAGCGCCACCGGCATCTGCACGATGCCCAGCAGCAGCACACCCAGCGAGAGCAGGCCGGCGCCGGGAATACCCATGACGATGAAGCCCAGGCCCAGCAGCAGCGTCTGGATGAAGGCCACGCCGACCACGCCCTGGGCCACCGCGCGGATGGTCGAGGTGCACAGCGCGGCGAGCTCCGGGCCGCGTTCCGGGCCGGAGATGCGGGTTGCGATGTCCTCGGCGGTTTTCGTGCCGAGCGGGCCGTAGACCATGATCACGCAGGCCACGAGGAAGGCGCCGAGGAATTGCATGAGCTCGATACCGACGCCGGCGACCTTGCCCAGCATCACCTTGGCCACCCCTTGCAGGTGCGGTGCCGCCTGCTGCGCGACGCCGAGGAAGTCCTGCGCCACGCGCTGCCAGGCGCTGAACACGTAAGGGCCGACCAGCGGCCAGTCTGCGACGCCTTCCGGCGGGGTAGGCACATGAAGGTCGCCGGCCTGGAAGCGGTGAACCAGGTCGGCCACCGAATCGGCGATGGAGAAGCCGATCATCACCACCGGCACCAGCAGCAGCGCCAGTCCGAACAGCGCCAGGAGCGACGAGGCGAGCACCGCGCGCTGGCCGAGCAGGCGTTGCAGCAGCAACTGCAGCGGGTAAAGGGTGACGGCGAGGATCAGCGCCCAGAGCATCAGGTCGAGGAAGGGATGGAAGATGCGATAGCAGAACACGGCCAGCAGCAGGATCAGGCCGGCGCGGATCAGCACGTCGAGCAGGTTACGGGATTGCAATCGGTCTGCCGGGGGCAGCATGGCCTCGCTCCTTTGAAGCTCTGAAAAAAGTGCACAGAGCATTGGTCGAGATTGGCCGATTGCCAAGCCTGAACTTGGAAAGTTCTACGTAAACGGGTGGGATGCGACGGGGCGTGCCCGGCGCTTGCCCGCGATTCGCCGTGTTCGGCGTTGCGGCACCGGGCCGCGTCGCGGGCAAGTTCGCTTCAGGACGAAGCGAAGGGCGGGGGATTACTTGCGGTCGAGGCTGATGTGACGGCTGACGGCGCCGCCAGGCTGACCAGTAACGCCCTTGGCGATCTCCTGGATCTCGCCGCCAGCGTTGAGGAACGCGGCTACCTGGGCTTCCAGGGACTCACGGCTGGTGACGGCCGCGGCGGGTTTCGGGGTGGCTTTCTGCCGGGTGGCGGGCTTGCGGATCATGCTTGCCATTACCTTTAAATCGCAAAACGGCCGGCCAGTATACAGGAACGGCGCCGCCTCCGGGGCAGAAACTGCCCGAACGGTCACGGGCCCCGGCGTCGCCGTCGTCCGATACGGGTGCTAACCTCGACGCTTCCAACCGCGCAGCGAGTCCTCCATGTCCCTGCTTTCCTCCCGTCAGCGCACGGCTTTGCGCCTGGCTCGCGGGTTTCTCGCCCCCTACCGCTGGCAAGCCGCCGGAGCCCTGCTGGCGCTGGTGGTGACGGCGGCCATCACGCTGTCGCTGGGGCAGGGCATCCGCCTGCTGGTCGACCAGGGCTTCATGACCCAGTCGCAGCAGCTGCTGAACCGTTCCATCGGGCTGTTCTTCCTGCTCGTGCTTGGGTTGGCGGTAGGCTCCTTCGCACGCTTCTACCTGGTGTCTTGGATTGGCGAGCGGGTGGTTGCCGACATGCGCAGGCGGGTCTTCGACCACCTGATCGAATTGCACCCCGGCTTCTATGAAAGCAACCGCGCTTCGGAGATCCAGTCGCGGCTGACCGCCGACACCACGTTGCTGCAGACGGTAATCGGCGCGTCCTTGTCGATGGCATTGCGCAACGCGTTGATGCTGGTCGGCGGAGTGATACTGATGTTCGTCACCAACGCCAAGCTCACCAGCATCGTGGTCGCCGCGCTGCCGCTGGTGATCGCGCCCATCCTGCTGTTCGGTCGCCGCGTGCGCGAGCTGTCGCGGCAGAGCCAGGATCGCGTTGCCGATGTTGGCAGCTACGTCGGCGAAACCCTCGGCCAGATCAAGACGGTGCAGGCCTACAACCACCAGGCGCAGGACCGCGAGCGCTTCGGCGCCACCGTGGAGGCCGCCTTCGCCACGGCGCGCAAGCGCATCCTGCAGCGGGCCTGGCTGGTCAGCGTGGTCATCCTCCTGGTGCTGGGCGCGGTCGGGGTGATGCTCTGGGTCGGCGGCATGGACGTGATCGCCGGGCGCATCAGCGCCGGCGCGCTGGCCGCCTTCGTGTTCTACAGCCTGCTGGTCGGCATGGCGTTCGGCACCTTGAGCGAGGTACTTGGCGAACTGCAGCGGGCCGCTGGTGCTGCCGAGCGCATAGCCGAACTGCTGCGTGCGCGCAGCGAAATCGTCCCGCCGACCAGCGACCTGCTGCAGCTACCAGAACGCGTGGAAGGGCGCATCGAACTGCGAGGCCTGCGTTTCGCCTATCCGACGCGTGCCCAGCACTGGGCTATCGACGGTATCGATCTGGACGTGCGCCCCGGCGAGACCCTGGCCCTGGTCGGGCCATCCGGCGCCGGCAAGTCGACGCTGTTTGACCTGCTGCTGCGTTTCTTCGATCCGCAGCACGGCGAAATTCGTATCGACGGCCGCCCCATCGCTCGCCTCGATCCGCGCGATTTGCGGCGCTGCTTTGCGCTGGTGTCGCAGAGTCCGGCGCTGTTCTACGGCACGGTGGAAGAGAACCTGCGCTACGGCCGTCCAGAGGCTAGCGATGCCGAGGTTCAGGCCGCGGCCCGTGCGGCGCATGCCGACGAATTCATCCGTCGCTTGCCGGATGGCTACCGCACGCACCTGGGCGAGAGCGGCGTCGGCCTTTCCGGTGGCCAGCGCCAACGCCTGGCGATCGCCCGCGCCTTGTTGGTAGACGCGCCCATCCTGTTGCTCGACGAAGCCACCAGCGCCCTCGATGCGGAAAGCGAACACCTGATCCAGCAGGCCTTGCCGGGTTTGATGAGCGGGCGCACTACACTGGTCATCGCCCACCGATTGGCCACGGTGCTGGGTGCCGACCGCATCGCAGTGATCGATCAAGGTCGCCTGCTGGCGCTGGGCAGCCACGCCGAACTGGTGGCCGGTAACCCGCTGTACGCGCGCCTGGCGGAATTGCAGTTCGGCCAGGCGCAGAGCGTGTAGAATGCCCCCCCTTTACCCGGAGTAGCGCAGATGGCAGCCATCGGCCGTTTCAATTCCCTGCAGGTGGTCAAGCACACCGAATTCGGCCTCTACCTCGATGGCGGCCCACACGGCGAGATCCTCCTGCCCAAGCGCTACGTGCCCAAGGACGAACCCACCGAGCCCGGCGAGTGGCTCAACGTGTTCGTCTACCTCGACAGCGAGGACCGGGTGATCGCCACCACCCTCAAGCCGCACGTACAGGTCGGCGGCTTTGCCAGCCTCAAGGTGGTGGAGGTCAACCGCATCGGCCTGTTCCTCGACTGGGGCCTGCCCAAGGACCTGTTGCTGCCTCACTCAGAAGAGAAGCGCCCGCTGCAGGTCGGCGACTACTGCGTGGTCTATTGCTACCTCGACGAGCGCACCCGCCGCATCACCGCCACCGCGCGCCTGGACCGCTACCTGGACACCACTCCGGCGAACTATCGCGCCGGCCAGGAAGTGGACCTGCTGGTGGTCGAGCGCACCGACCTCGGCTTCAAGGCGATCATCGACGGCAAGCATTGGGGACTTATCCACAAGAACGAGCTGTTCAAGTTCGTCCGCAACGGCATGAGCGAGAAAGGCTACATCAAGGAAGTGCGCGCCGACGGCAAGATCAGCCTGAGCCTGCAGCCAGTCGGCCAGGCCGCGCGCGACGACCTCGGCGAGCAGATTCTCGAAGCGTTGCGCCAGGCCGGCGGGCGCCTGGAGCTGTCCGACAAGAGCGCACCGGAGGACATCAGCCGTGCCTTCGGGGTCAGCAAGGGCAATTTCAAGAAGGCCATCGGTGGCCTGTTCAAGCAGGGCCTGATCGCCATCCAGGACGACCACATCGAGCTGCGCTGAGCTTAGGCACGCAGCTCCCCTCGGGCGCCAAAGGCACCCATATCCAGCCTTTTCTCCCGGTCGCCACGCGGCTACCGGGACGCCCTCACATCATGCGGCGGAAGCGATGCCAGGCCTGTTCCCAGGCCAGCACCCAGCGCGGCATGGCCTGGCCGAAGCCGGCGATCTCCAGGCGCGGATGGTGGCTGACCACCATGTCCAGCAGCGGCTCCTGTTCCGGACGCACATCGACGAAGAACACGTGCTGGCCGGACTTCAGCGGCTGGCCGAAGCGGCGCACGTCACCGCTGGGGCGCTGCAGGCCGAAGAAGCTGCCTTCCCACAGGCTGAAGCCGAGCAGCACGGCAGCCAGGAACAGCACCGGAACCCAGCCCGCCGCGGTTTCGCTCCAGCCGGCGAAGTAGCCGATCACCAGCACCGCCACGGCCAGCGTCAGGCCGATGGCCAGGCCGTACTTGCCACCGCGCACCACGTCCTTGCGCATGACGTCGGGGACTTCGTGCAGGTGCCGCTGGTCGAGCTGCGCGTCCTGCTCGCTGAGCACGTGCATCTGCTCCATCTCGATGCCCTTGTCCTGCAGTTCGTGTTCCAGGTTTTCCAGTTCGTCCAGGTTGTCGCTGATGTAGTAATGCCTGTTCATGAGATACCTCCAGGACATTCCCCCAACTTCCCCCAGTGGAACCATCGAAATATCGCCGCAGATCCCACTGGGATCGCGGCTTTTCGCAACCTTTGACACCTTTGAATTCTAGCACCCGGCCCCTCTCGCGGAGCCCCGCGCGACGGGCGTTGCGGCGCTTGCAGGAAGGCGCGCGCAGGCGGAGGATGCCGGTTCCCTAACGTGCACATGGAGCCTGGCGGCATGATCCGCGAGATTCTCAAGATGGGTGACGACCGGCTGCTGCGCGTCGCGCCGCCGGTACCGTCCGAACTGTTCGGCAGCGCCGAGCTGCAACAGCTGATCGACGACATGTTCGACACCATGGCCCATGCTGGCGGCGTTGGTCTGGCCGCGCCGCAGATCGGTGTCGACCTGCAGCTGGTGATCTTCGGCTTCGAGCGCAGCGAGCGTTACCCGGACGCACCGCCCGTGCCGCCGACCATCCTGCTCAACCCGGTCATCACGCCACTGGACGACGAGCAGGAAGAGGGCTGGGAAGGCTGCCTGTCGGTTCCTGGGCTGCGCGGCGCGGTGCCGCGCTACACGCGCATCCGCTACCAGGGCGTTGACCCGCAGGGCCAACCCATCGACCGCAGCGTGGAGGGCTTTCACGCGCGGGTGGTGCAGCACGAATGCGATCACCTGATCGGTCGTCTGTACCCGTCGCGGATCGTCGATTTCGCCAAGTTCGGCTTCACCGAAGTGCTGTTCCCGGGGCTGGACCCGAAAGCGGACGACTAACTAAGAGGAGCGTTGCTCCCGTAGGAGCGGATCTCATCCGCGAAATCATCCCGCGAGCGAAATCGCGGACAAGGTCCGCTCCTACGGGGTGAGAGGCGAGGGGGTGGGGAATGCGGACAACCGCCGCTGCGGTCGTCCGCGACAGGGTTTCAGGATTGTTGCCCGTGGGTGCCGAGCAGCGCAGGGCCGGCTTTCTTCTGCCGTTTCGCCATGCGTTTCTCCTGGGCGGTCTTCATGGGCTTCTTCTTGCCTTCCTTGTGGGCGTTCAGACCTTTGCTCATGGCCGTTTCCTCGTCGGATGGGAACTGCGGACGGCGTCCCTGCGGAAGATGCTCCCGCGGCCCGATCGCGCGGGCCGGCGCTCCATCAGCATAGACCCGCGCAAAGCGTCAGGCGTCGCCGCTGAGCTGCTGCAGCTCGCGGCGGACCATGGCGGCGTACTGCGGCGGTTTCAGCTGGTACAACTCGGTAGCCACCCAGCTCAGCCAGCGAGCGCCCAGGCGTTCGCGCTCGGCGAGCAGGCGCCGGGCTTCGTCCCGGGCCCGCTCGGCATGCTCCTGGTGATAGGCGGCGCGGCTCATCCCTTGCACTGCAGGGTCTGCGGGTCGATCTCGATGCTCGCCAGCGGCTTGCCGTCGCTGCCGTCGTAGTCGTGGGAGATGCGGATGCCATGCTGGCGGATGCGCTCGAGCAGCGCCGGCTGCTGGCAGGTGCCGCGCTCCAGGCGGGCGCGCTGTTCGCCGCGGAATTTGTCGAGGGCGGCGGCATCCAGGCCATCGGCCTTCATGTTGTTCAGACCGTAGTGGTAGTGCAGGACTTTGCTGCCGGTATCCAGGTTGACCTTCTCCAGGCGCGTCGCCTGGTCTACCTGCAGCGGCAGGCTGGTCTTGCTTTGCTGGTCGAAGAAGGCCGCCGACTCCTTGAGGAAAGTGGCTTCGTCCTCGGCCCGGGCCTGTTGCTGGAAGCCCCCGAGGGCCAGACCGAACAGGACGAGGGCGGCACCACCGAGCAGGCGGCGGGCTTGGGCGGGACGCGACATCGGGATGGGCATGCGGGTATTCCTCCGGCAGTGGGTGCGCTGAAGTGTATAGGCCAATTCTCTGCCCTGCGCAGCCGCTGCGTGGCTTCACCTGCGCGCCGGCGAGGTCTAGGCTTGCGCTGGGGATACGGCGCCTGGCGAAACTTGCCGGGCCCCGCCGGGGTCAATTGCCGGCACGCGGCCGTTGCCCGGCCGCAGGACAGTCACGCTGGAGGAAGGAAGCCGGGGGATGCGATTCATGGACATGCGGGGTCTCAAGCTGGGCCCCTGGAAACTGCTGAAACTGACCGTCGAGGGGTTCGTCGAGGACGAGATGCCGACCTACGCCGCAGCCCTGGCCTATCAAGGGTTGTTCTCGCTGTTCCCCTTCCTGCTGTTCCTGATCGCGCTGCTGGGTTTCCTGCACCTGCCGGAGTTCTTCGACTGGCTGCGCGGCCAGGCCGCCTATGTGCTGCCGGCCCAGGCGCTGGATCAGGTCAATCCGGTCATCGACCAGCTGCAGCAGCGCCAGGGCGGCCTGCTGTCCATCGGTATCATCATCGCGCTCTGGTCGTCCTCGGCGGCGGTGCGCTCGCTGATGCACGCGCTCAACGCCGCCTACGACGTCCCCGAGACGCGCCCGGTGTGGAAGCGCTTCCCGCTCTCGGTGTTCTACACCCTGGGCCTGGTGGTGATGCTGATGCTGGTTACGGCGCTGATGATCCTCGGCCCGCAGGTGATGGGCTGGATCGCCGAGAAGGTCGGCCTGCAGGACTTCGTGGTGCTGCTCTGGTCGCTGCTGCGCTGGCCGCTGATGATCCTGCTGATGATGATGGCGGTGGCGGTGATCTATAACGTCGCCCCCTGCGTGAAGCATCGCTTCCGCTTCATCACCCCCGGCTCGGTGCTGGCGGTGGTGGCCTGGGTGGCGGCGTCGCTGGCGTTCGGTTTCTACGTGAAGCACTTCGGCAACTACAACGCCATGTACGGCAGTGTGGGCGCGATCATCGTGCTGTTGCTGTACTTCTACATCTCCGCCGCCGTACTGCTGCTGGGCGCCGAGCTGAACGCGGCGATCGAGCAGCACCTGCCGCACGATCCGCCGCCTGCCGACAACGCCTGAGGGTTACTGCGCCGGCTGTTGGGTCAGCAGCATCTCGACGATTTCCTGGGCACGCTCGAAGCTGGGGTAGCCGCTCTTCGCTACGTCCAGGTTGGCGTAGGCCTGGCGGTAGTCCTCGGCCTTCAGCGCGTCGGCCTGCTGGCCCAGCATAGGCTGGCTGTAGACGCGATAGAGCAGGGCGACGGCATAGGGCTGGCCGGCATCGGCAGCGCGCTCCAGCAGCGGCAACACGTCTTCGGCCGGCGCCTTCTGGCGAATCTTCAGCAGGGCTTCGTAGAAGGACACTTCGCCGCGCTTGTCCTGGCTCTTGGCGCTTTCCAGCAGGCTGTTGGCCTGCTCGTAGTTGGCCGGGTTGGCGGAGGCGATCAGCAGCTTGGCCTGCAGCATGTCCTGGCGGTAGGCCTGATGCTGTTCCTCGGCGTTATGGCTGGCGCAGGCGGCCAGCAGCAGGGGCAGACCCAGCAGGGTCGGATGACGATGGCAAAGGCGGTTGCCCAATGGAGGTCCCTCGGCGGCAGATGAACGCGGGGACAGGCGTGCCCGCAGGGGCGAAGCATAGCCGGGCAGGGCCCTGCACAGGAACCCGGAAAATCCACGAGAGCACCGGAAACCCTGGGTTCGACCCCTTTCGACTGCAGCCGTCAGGCGCCGAAAAGCAGGTTGTTGTCCGCGTCGTCCAGGCCGCGCTCGAGCTTGATCTTGAGGCTCAGGTCGGTGCGCGAATCGGCGAACTTGAGCGCTTCGGCCACGCTGATACGGCCTTCCTCGAGTAGCCGATAAAGCGCCTGGTCGAAGCTCTGCATGCCGTGCTCCAGGGCGCGCTCGATGGCCCCGCGCAGCTCCGTCAATTCGTCGCGTTCGATCAGCCCGCGGATATGCGGCGTACCCAGCACCAGCTCGATTGCTGCCACCCGTCGCTGGGTCGTCCCCGGGACCAGGCGCTGGCCGATCACGGCGAGGAGGTTCTGCGAGAGGTCCGCCAGCACCTGGTGGCGCGCCTCATCGGGGAAGAAGCGGACGATCCGCTCGATCGCGTGGCGAGCGCTGGTGCCGTGCAGGGTGGCGACGCACAGGTGCCCCGTCTCGGCATAGTGCAGGGCGTGCTGCATGGTCGCGGCGTCGCGGATCTCGCCGAGCATGATCACGTCCGGCGCCTCGCGCAGCACGTTGCGCAGGGCATCCTCGAAGCTGTGGGTATCGAGGCCGACCTCGCGCTGATCGATGATCGAGCGCTGGTGGCTGTGGATGAACTCGATCGGGTCCTCGATGCAGACGATGTGTCCGCTGCGCTGGCGATTACGGAAATCGAGCAGGCAGGCGAGGGTGGTCGACTTGCCCGAGCCCGCGGCTCCCACCACCAGGATCAGCCCGCGATCCTGCAGCGCGAGCTTCTCCACGATTGGCGGCAGCCCGAGGCTGGCGGTGTCCGGGATCACGTGCTTGATCAAGCGGGCGACCATCGCCACTTCGCCGCGCTGGAAGTAAAGGTTGATGCGGAAGCGCCCGCTGCCCGGCACGTTCAACGCCATGTTCAGCTCCAGGTCGCGCTCGAACTCCTCGACCTGCTTCGGCGTGAGCATCTGGTAGGCCAGCAGCCGCACCTCGCCCTCCCGCAAGGCGCGCTCGCCCACCGGCCGGCTGAGCCCCTCGATCTTGATATGCGGCGGCGCGCCGACGCTGAAGAACATATCCGAGCCGGCATGCTGCGGGAGCAGGTTGAGATAGGTGTAGACGTCGGGCAGGGCGTTGTCGGCGGCGTCGCTCATCTGGTTTTCCTCGCTCGGGGAGCTTGGCCTTGCGCCGGGCTCCCATGTTGAATCCGCTCGTTCGCGGCAGCGGCTACCGACAAGCCTTGAGCGTAGGAAAGGCAGGCGTCGCCTGCGTTGATCTGGATCGCCCTGGCGACGTGCGGCGGCCGAAGCCGCCTTTGTCGAAGCGGTCAGCCCGACAGCTGGTTACTGAACTGCCCCACCGCATTGACCACGCGCTGGGCGCTGTCCTTGATCTCGACGATCACGTTGCCGGCCTGGCCGGACAGCTCCAGGCCGAGCTCGGCCTGTTCGCGGCCGCGGTCGATCATGGCCACGGCCTGCTCGGCGAGCTGCTGGTTCTGCTCCACCACCTTGCTGATTTCCACTGTCGCTTCACTGGTGCGCGAGGCGAGCTGTCGGACCTCATCGGCGACCACCGCGAAGCCGCGGCCCTGGTCGCCGGCGCGGGCGGCTTCGATGGCGGCGTTGAGGGCCAGGAGGTTGGTCTGGTCGGCGATGCTGCTGATGCTTTTGACGATGGTGCCGATGATCTGCGACTGCTTGTCCAGCGCCTCGATGCCGTTCACCGCTTCCTGCATGCGGTTGGCCAGCTCGCGCATCACTTCGACGGTCTGCTGCACGACCGATGCACCTTTCTGCGCGCTGTCGTCGGTGCCCTTCGAGGTCTCGAAGGCCAGGCTGGCAGCTTCGGCCACTGCCGCTTCGCGGTTCACCTGGTCGGTGATCACGGTGGCGAACTTCACCACCTTGTACAGGCGGTCGTGGGCATCGGTGATCGGGTTGTACGAGGCCTCCAGCCACACGGTGCGGCCGTGGGCGTCGACGCGCTGGAAGCGGCCGGCGACGAATTCGCCGCGGCGCAGCTGGTCCCAGAAGGCCTGGTACTGCGAGGACTGGTACTCGCTCGGCTCGCAGAACATGCGGTGATGCTTGCCCTTGATCTGCGCCAGGCTGTAGCCCATGGCGTCGAGGAAGCGGCCGTTGGCGTCCAGCACCTCGCCATCGAGGTTGAACTCGATTACCGCGGTTGAGCGTTGCAGCGCGGCGATCAGGTTCTCGTGCTCGCGCGAGGCTTCGATGGTGCGGGTCAGGTCGCTGGCGTAGATGGAGAAGTGCTGGATCACCCCGCGGCTGTCGCGGATCGGTTGCAGGATCGAGCGCAGCCAGGCCTCTTCGCCGTTGCCGCGCAGCAGGCGGATGACCCCGGCCAGGTGTTCGCCGCGCTGCAGCGCATTGCGCACCCGATGGTGGAAGTCGAGGTTGCGCACGTGCTCGGGAATCAGGTCGAGCAGGGCACGGCCCATGAGCTGATCGCCGCGGTAGAGCATTTCCTTCTCGAAGTTGGCGTTGACCGATTCGATGCGACCCTTCGAGTCGAGGGACAGCACGAGCATCTCTTCCTCGAGGCTGGCGCGTACCTGTTCGATGGACGACAGCTCTTCGCGCAGGCTCTGCAATTCCTGCTTCAAACGGGTGTTGAACATGGGGGGCGACTCGGGACAGGTGAGGGGGCTTGCCGTTATCCATTGCATCGGCATCCCGGCCCACTTCTTTAGTCCCTCTTTGCGAGTGAATCGCCCGTTTGACGCGGCCTGCAGACAATTGCCAGGCAGAAATGCAACGGCCGCCGGCTGCCCCCGGCGGGGGGGGGGGGGGGGGGGGGCCGTGGCCAGGAAAGTCGATCAGTCTTCGCGGCTGGTGACTTCGACCAGGTGATAGCCGAACTGGGTCTTAACCGGACCCTGGACCTGGTTCAGCGGCGCGCTGAACACGACCTGGTCGAACTCGCGGACCATCTGGCCCGGGCGGAAGGAACCGAGGTCGCCGCCGCTGCGGCCGGACGGGCAGGTGGAGTTGTCGCGGGCTACTTGAGCGAAGTCGGCGCCGCCTTCGATGGCAGCCTTGAGTTCATTGCACTTGGCTTCGCTGGAAACCAGGATGTGACGGGCAGAGGCACGGGCCATGGTAATGCTCCTGAAATGCTGTTGGGAGGGAGGCGAAGCCTAGCGCATTTGCGGGGCGCGGCCCAATTCGGCGGCGAACGGTTGTCGCGGTCGTTGGCGGGTGATTCCCCTTTGGGCCAGCGCAAGGGCTGTTCGCGATGGGGCCCAGTGAGCCGCGCGCTCGATATCCCGAGTGGAGTCTGCTTTTCGTAGGAGCGAGGGGGACGCCCAGTTCTTGCTCGCGAACCGCCTCGCACCAGCACTGTTCGCGAGCAAGCTCGCTCCTACATAAGGCAGGCGCTTTCAGCGTTGGCCGAACACTTCGTCGAGGTGACGCAGGTAACGCTGTACGTCGTTCTCGATGTCTGGGCGCTTCATCACATCGACGCAGAGGAAGGTCGGCAGCGGGCTCATGCCGAGGAACTGATTGGCCTTGTGGAAGGGGAAGTAGACGGCGTCCACGCCCTTGCCTTCGAAGAAATCGGTCGGGTCGTCGAAGGCCTGCTGCGGCGCGTTCCAGGTGGCGGAGATCATGTACTGCTTGCCCTGCAGCAGGCCGCCGCTGCCGTACTTCTGCGAGGCATCCGAGCGGGTGCGGCCGTCGTTGGCATAGAGGCTGCCGTGGCCGGCGGTGAAGACGTCGTCGAGGTACTGCTTCACGGTCCAGGGCGCGCCCATCCACCAGCCGGGCATCTGGTAGATCACCACGTCGGCCCAGAGGATCTTCTGCACTTCTTCCTCGATGTCGTAGCCGCCATCGATGAAAGTTTCGCGCACGTCATGGCCGAGCCGGTCAAGGTGGGCAATGGCGGCTTCGTGCAGGGTGGCGTTGTACTGGCCGTTGGAATGGGCGAACTGCTTGCCGCCGTTGAGCAGGAGGATCTTTTTCATGAGGGGAACTCCGGAAAGTGCGATTGGCCGGCAGGATAGAGGCGGCAAGGGCGCGGAAAAACCACCGGCGGGGCAAATGATTCGTGCACTGTAATCACGAATCCTGCGGGGGAGCCCGATCCAGGTCAGGGAATCGGTGGGGCGCGCCGTCGTGCGTGCTCATTGCTCCTGGGCGGCGGAGCGCTCCTCCAGGACGTAGCCGATCCCGCGCTGGGTATGGATGAGCTTGCTCGCAAAGGGCGCATCGATGCGCGAGCGCAGGCGGCAGATGGCGACGCTGACGGCGGCGTCGTCGTAGTAGGCGCCGTTGTCCCATAGCGCCGAGATGATCTTGCGCCGGGAAACCACCTTGCCGGCGTCGCGCATCAGCAGGTGCAACAGGGCGAACTCCTTGGCCGGCAAACGCCCCCGCCGGCCGCCACGCTGGACACGGAAGCGGGCGGGGTCGAGCTGGAGGTCGCCGACCTGCAGGCTGCCGTCCAGGTTGCCAGCCGGCGGGCGGCGCAGGAGGGCATGGGCGCGCGCCAGCAGTTCCGGGAGTTGAACGGGCTTTTCCAGGAAGTCATCGGCGCCCAGTTCGAAGGCCCGGAGCTTTTCGCTCAGGCGGGTTTCGGCGGTCACGATCAGGATGCAGGCCGAGCTGAGTTTTCGCAGGAGTTTCAGCGCGTGCCAGCCGTTCATGTCCTGCAACTGGATATCCACTATGTCGTCGGGCACGATGGGCGCGGCAAGGTTCTCGTTGTGCGGGGTGCTCGGGTCCGGGTCGGGGCCGCCAGGCAGGCTCAGGATCACGCGGATGTCGCGCGACGGGCTCACCGCCACGGTGGCGCTTTCGCGGACGATCTCGTAACGGGGGTGGAAGTCGCCGTTGATGAAGAGGCTGGCGTCCAGCGTCAGGGCCAGGACGTTGTTGAGGTTGGCCTCATCGACGTCGACGAAGGCGAACGGGGTGTCGCTGTCGTCCCAGTACACCTCGACCCTGTCCCCCAGGCGCATGCCCACGTAGGGATCGACGAAGACCTTCAGGCCGTCGTTGAGGGCGGCGAGGCCGACCCCGTAGAGCGGGCTGGCGGGCGTGTCGTAGGGGATCGGGACGGCATCGGGAATATTCAGCGGGGAGTAATCGGCGGCCGGAAGGGCATTACCAGTGTGTTTGCTTTTGCGAGACATGATTCACCTCGGGCGTGCAATGCGTGAGCGCAGCGACTGGCGTCGAGGACGAGCCCTCCAGGCGGGGTGCGCCTGGAGGGTGTCCTGGCTAGGGACTCAGAACAGGTCGATCGGGACGATGGCTGGCGCCGAGTCGTAGGTGGCGCCGTCCTGGGTCACGTGGTAGATGACCTGGCCGGCGCCCACCAGCTGGGTCGGGTTGGCCACGGCGATCACGTTGATGTAGGGGTCGTAAGGCACCAGGAACGACACCCCATTGGCCAGTTCGGGATCGCCCACCGTTTGCTCGAGCGCCGTATAGGCGGATTCGGGGATTTCCGTGCCGGCGGCGGCGTTCATCGTCGAGTAGGCGATCCAGTCCAGGCCGACCTTGTCGCCGGCGCGCATGTTCTCGTACGGCGGCACCAGGACCCGTGCTCCCCCCTGTTCTTCGAGCACCGCCCGGATGAGCCAGCCCTGGGTGTTCTTGTCGACGTACTCCGCCTCGCCCAGGCCGTCCGGACCGCCCGGCTGGTTCATGTGCACATTCACCGGCTGGGACGGCGACAGCACCGGGTTGGCGGGATCGGTTGCATTGCTGAGCTCGTAGAACACCGGCCACTGCGGGTCGTTCGGGGTCTGGTTGACCATGATCGTTTCGACCGAGAAGGGCGCGAAGTTCGGCAGGCTCAGGTCCGCATCGGTGACCGTGTAGGTGGTCACCAGGATCGCGTTCGGCCGTGGCCCCCAGTACAGCTTGAGCACTTCGCCGGCCTTGGCTTCGGCGTACACCGCGATGGTCACCAGTGCCGGCTTGTCGCGGTCGTCCGGCGCCAGTTCGTTGATCGAGCCGCTGCCGCCCTGGACGGTGGGGGGCGCGAGCAAGGGGTTCTCCGGGGTCACCGGATCGGGGTCTTCCGGGCCGGGGCTGTCGGTGTTGACGTTTACCGTGATGCTGGGCGCCTGCACGGCATGGGTGCGACGGATCACCTGGTAGCTCACGTCGATAGCCGTGTCGCCCTCCTGCTTGATGGTGGACGCGGGCACCGCCACCTGGACCGGGAAGTTCGACGGGAACACGATGCTCGGACTCAGCGAAGTGCTACCCCAGGACGCCACGACCAGGTCGCCCAGTTGGGCGTTGTCGTAGGCATCCACCTCGATGGTCACGCCGGCATAGAGGTCTTCGACGTCGATCAGCGTGCCGGCGTCCTCGGCCAGCGGCACCTTCGGCGCCTTGAGGTTGGCCGGCAGCGGTTTGAGCAGCACGTCGACCGTCGCCTGCAGCGAGTCGGGGCCGGAGAAGCCGGCCCGGCTGGTCAGGTAGTAGAACACCGGCTGCTGGCCCTCGCCGGCCTGGCGGACGGTGTCGCCGGAGACGGGAATCTCGACCTTGTTCGCGGCCACGTCGGCGTCGGTTACCGCGACATCGGGAAGGCGGATGTCTTGCGACCAGACCAGGGTCACGCGCTGGTCCTTCTCCATCCCGGCATAGGGCGGGATGGTGACCATCACCTGGTCGCCGTTGGCGGCGAGGTATTCACTGGTCAGCCCTCCCTGGTCGACTTCGGCGGGGAACAGCGGTGCATCCGGCGGGGCGCCATGGTTGGGCGGGGTCTTGTCGATCAATACGAGGGTCGCGAACGACAGGCGCTCTGTGCCGGAGGCCGCAATGACCTTGTAGAAGATCTGATGCGCACCATCGCCCAGCAGATAGGTATTGGGAATGGTGACCGGCAGGGGGAAGTCCGCTTCGGTCTGGGTGTCGATGACCAGGTCGTAGACGCCGCTCGGGGATTCGACGTCCCAGTACACGTACAGGTGGTCGTCGGGGAAGACTCGACCCCAGAAGGGAATGTTCACCCGTAGGTCGGCGTCCAGCACGTCGGCGGTCAGCAGGCCGTCCGCCAGGGCGTCCGGGACTTCGGGGGCTTCCAGGTCCGGTTCGCCCGGCGCGGCTGCTTGGCGCAGGCGAAGACGGGCAAGTTGCTTGTTGCGCTGCAGTTGTCGGGCTTGCTTGGAAGTGATCGTGGATTTCATGGTCGATGCTCCGGTTCTGGGGTATCGGCGGTAGGCGCGATACCCGGTCGGTGATGCCTGCGTGCTCAGGTGGCGCCAGGCGCAACCTGGACAGGCCCGGACTGCAAGGGCTTGCCTGTCTCGCACGCAGGTCCCTGGCCTCGCGGAGACGGCGCTCCGACGATGCAGGGGCGGTCGGCCGAGGAACCGCTTGGCTATTTCCGGAAAAAAGCATCCAGTGCCCGGTTGTCTCGGGCAGTCACAGAAGTCGCGGAAAGAGTCGTCAGCTCAATGGCCAGGATTCGATTGGAGTGGTTTGGAAACTGCGGTCGGGTAACCGGAGTTGCACGAGTCCTCCAGGAACTTTCGCTGGTTTCGGTATACCCCTGATACGGCGCATGAGCATAGAGAAAGAAACTAATCCGTCGGTCTGCATGGTGAGCAGGGTCGGGCGACTTCTCTAGCTCGCATGGCTCTGCAATGCGGTTTTCAAGGGTGTGCCACGTCACGGTAAGTTGAGGGTGAAGTGGCGGATATACGATGGTGAATTAATTATCTCTGATAACGAAATTATTAATTCCGATGAGCTTGAGACGTTGCGGGGTGATGACGTAGTGTCATTGTGTGGCGATGTTCGGGAGGTTGGGAAGTTTACTGATGGATAGGCGGTAAGTGGGAGTTTTTCTCGTGATTGGAACCTTTTAGGTTATGGGTAATTGTTGATGTGATTTATGAGGTTTCGCACTTTACGGTCATCTCTAGAAGAGGAGGTTCTCATAGTGGTTTCAGCTGTATTGCTATGGAGAGATATTCTCCGTGTGCTTGTGAGTTATAACGGCGTTGTTAATTCTTGCGACTTAATCAGGAGGGATTGCGGATCTGGCATTCGTGCAAAAGCACTAATCGACCTTTCGTCGCGCATTGGAGAAATTTGGTGCTTTTGCGCGGTATTTGAATCGCCGGGACGGGGCTAGGTTGGCCTCTCCTTGCAGTGCAATTCAGTGGTACGCCGTCATGTCTACTCCTGCCCGCTCCTCCGTCCGCATCGTGTCGGTTGGATGCCAGGGGATGCTGTCCCCTGACCTCCACCGGAGTCTTTCCACCCAGGGTTTCGACGTATTCGCCGAGGCTTTCGCCGAGGATTTCGAAACACGCATCCAGAGCCATGCCCCCTCCGTGTTGTTGCTCGGCCGTGAGGCCGGTCATCTGCCGTCGGTGTTGCGCCGCCTTGGCCGCCGTTGGCCGGCTCTGCTGCTGTCTGCCGACAGTTCGCCTGGCTCGGTGCTCAAGGCCATGCGCGCCGGCGCGGCCGGTTACCTGCTGCAGGCATCGCTCGAGCAGGAGCTGGTGCTGGCGCTGAATTCGGTGGTCGAGGGCTATCGCTACATCAGCCCGCGCGTCTGCGAGCCGCTGCTCGAAATTGCCGTCGGTGGGCGGGAGGACATGCAAGAGGTGCTGACGCGCCGCCAGGGCGAGGTGTTGCGCCTGCTGGCGCAAGGCAATTGCGTGAAGGAAATCGCCTATCGCCTGGGGCTGAGCATCAAGACGGTGAACGCGCACAAGCTGCGCCTGAAGGAGCGCCTGGGCATCAACGACCTGGCCGGGCTGGTGTTCTATGCCTTGCGCCAGGGGCTGATCGATCCGCCCGGAGTGAAGGCGCAGGCGTTCGTCCCGCCTCCGGCTCCGCCGATGTCGGCCTCAATGCAGTATGCCCAGTGACTTCGCCTTGGCGATGGCCTGGGTCCGGCGCTTGACCTCCAGCTTCATGGACAGGCGCTGGACGTGGCTCTTCACGGTGAATACCGAAATGAACAGGCGCTCGGCGATTTCCTGGTTGGAATGGCCCTCGGCGACCAGTTGCAGCACCTCGACCTCGCGCTCGGAGAGCAGGGTGCTTTGCACCTTCGGCGCGGCGACGCGCTCGAAGAGCTCCGGGCGGGTGCGTTGCAGGCGCTCCAGCGGCAGGCGCAGCTGCATGGCTTCCGCCTCGCCCAGGCCCTGTTCCAGCCAGGCCTGGGCGTCTGCCGCGGCGCCGGCCTGATGGGCGGCGGTGGCCAGCGCCAGCAGGGCCTCGCAGGCTTCGCCGCGAAAACCCAGCGCCCGGGCACGGTCCAGCACCCGCTGCAGGCGGGCCTGGGCCGCCGCGTGTTCGCCGCGCTCGGATTCGATGGCGGCCAGCATGCGTTCGCATTCCAGCAGCAGGCCCAGGTTGCAGAACGCCTGGCTGCGGGTCTGCGTCGTCGGATAGGCGCGCAGGATGTCCTGTAGCAGTTGCTCGGCCCGTTGCAGGTCCTCGCGCTGGAGATACAACCGCGCGCGCTGGATGCCGATGATGTTGCGGTAGATGCCCTCGGCGATGTTGCGCCGCTGAGCCAGCTGCTCGGCCTGGTCCAGCCAGTGTTCGGCCTTGGTCAGCTCATCATTGACCAGGGCGATCTGCGCGCGCCCCACCAGGCCGACGAAGGCGACCGGGTCGTAGAAGGCGTGGGCGATCTGATAGCCCTGCTGGAAGTGCGCTTCGGCGAAGGTCAGCAGGCCACGGGCGAGCATCAACTGACCCAGGCGCACCTGCACGCGCCCGGCGATACCGGTCTGGTTGTAGGGATGCACGTCGATGCGCCGCCAGCTGTGCTCGCTCAGTTGGCAGGCGCCCAGCAGTTCGCCGCGGATTTCCGCCAGCTCCGACTCGTACAGTTCGTTCAGCGCTTCGACGGTCGGGGCGTCCTGGGCGCGGGCATGGCCAAGCTCGGTACGCACGATGTTTTCCGCCTCGGCGAGTTCGCCGAAGAACAGGTGCTGGCGGATGAGGATGGCCCAGCAGACGCGCTTGAGTACCCAGTCGCCGTCGCCCAGCGCGGCGATGGCCTGCCTGGCATGGTGCCTGGCTTCGGCGGCTTCGCCGTCGGCCAGCGCCAGGAAGGCACGCACCACCTGGGCCAGGATGAGCAGCTTGTTCTGCTTTTGCGCGCTGGGCGCGGGCAGGAAGTTGCCCAGCAGTTCCAGGCAGCGGTGGCCTTTTTCCGTCTGCATCGACATGGCCAGCACCAACGCATTCATCAGCACCAGGTCGGCACTGCTGTAGAGAATCTCTACGGGGAGGGTGCGCGACCATTCGAGGATCTTGAAGGCCTGGTTGAAGTCGAGAATCTGGCTGCTGCCCAGACGCTCCAGCAGGCGCACGGCCCGCTCGGGATGCCCGGCGGCGAGGGCGTGGTCGATGGCCTGGCGCAGCTCGCCGGCGGCCTCGAGCCAGCTGCATGCCTTGTGGTGGATCTCGCTGGCCAGCCGGCTCTCGACCTGGCTAGGCAGCAGGCTGGCGAGCACCGGATGCACGCAGTACCAACCGGACTCGCGCGGTTCCAGGCGCACGAGCAGGTCGCGCTCCCAGAGCGCGTCGAAGTGCTCCAGGGTTTGCGCCTTGGCCAGGGCGAACGCGCACATGTCGCGGTTGAAGCGCTGCAGCAGCGACAGTGCGCGCAGCGTGTTGGCCTGGGCGGCCGGCAGTTCGTCCAGCACTTCCTGGTGCAGGTATTCGCTCAGCACGTCGTCGCGCGCGGCGGCCAGCGTCTGGCCGCTGCTGGTGCCGCGTTCCTCGGCCAGCGTGTGCATGGCGACGGCGGCGCACCAGCCCCGGGTCTGCTCGAACAGCTGGTGGGCCAGGCCCTCCTCGAGGTGATCCTGCCCGGCGAGGTACGCAGCGACTTCTTCCTCGCTGAAGAACAGGGCATCGGGGCCGAGAATCAGCAGCTGGTCTTCCAGCAACAGGCGCGGCAGGCCGCATTGCGGCCTTCGGCGCGCCGCCAGCCACCAGCGCAGGGCGCTGTTCTGGATGCCCAGCAACTGGTTGAGCACGGCATCCAGCGGGCTATCGGGGGCCCGGGGGAAATCATCGAGCATCAGCCACAACGGGCGTTCGCGATGGCGCAGGGTTTCCAGCACCCGCTCCTCGCCCTGGTAGGGTTCGGTTGCGTGCAAGGCATGGTGGAGCAGGGTGAAGAACGCCTGCCGGTCGAGCAAGCGGTCGTGCAGGTCGAGCCAGATCACCTCGATGTTCGGGTCGGCCTCGCGGGCGCAATCGGCCATCAGCGTGGTCTTGCCGCTGCCCGCCGGACCGTAGAGCAGGCTCAGCCGGCAGTCGCTGAGCAGCAGGGGGGCCAGCAGACGTTCGCGCTGCAAGTGGAGGCGGGGGCTTTTGGGGAGGTGCCGGTCCGTTCGCGCGGGAGGAGGGGATACCTGCTGCATGCCTTGATGCTCCTTGGCGCTGTCCGAGCCTGGATCCACAGTGAGGAGTCAACCGGGAGCGGCGCAGCACCTGGCCGTCTTGCCCTGTCTTCTGTGCATGGCGAAAGTCGCCACAGCCTGCCGAATTGAAGAGGGGCGGCACCCTACGGGGCTCCGGCTTTCGCTTGAATCGTGCAAAAGCACTAATCAAGCGCTCATGTCCGAAAAGTTGTAGGAAATGGCCGAATATCCATTTTCGAGAGTCTAGTCTCGGCCAGCGAATGTGGTTGCCGCGAGGACGGTCGGCATCCGCCAGCACAACGCGATCAGGGCGGTTATCGGAAACGATCAGGGCATACGGGGGACGCGGGCCGATTCGACTCGCCGGTCAGGCCGGTGCTTGGCCTGTCATTGGAGAAAATAACTTCCAAATATTTCGGTGGGCTCCCAGGGTGGCCGGCAACTGGTCGTTCGGGCCGAAGCCAACTTGGCCTGGACGTATCCAGCGAATGGCGACAGCCATCTGCCGCCGCACTCAACGCTGTGTCTACGGAGCCGCCCATGTTCGGTCTGGAATTCTGGGAAACCCTCATCGCCTCGTTCTCCGGCGCGCTGCTATCGCTCGGCCTGGTCAGCGAACCCACCTGGAAGCAGTCGCTGCTCGCCGTACTGACCGGTTTGGGCTTCGGCCAATATCTGTCACGCCCGGTGGCGATCTATGCCAGCCGCGAGCTGCAGCTGGACTTCGACAACTACCTGCTGTGCGCGGTGGCCTTCGTCCTCGGCCTGCTGGCGATCAGCATCGTGCCGGCGCTGCGCGCCATCATCGGGCGCTTTGCCTAGGAGCGGATCATGCTGATCGACGAATCCCGCCTGTCGCGGATCGCGCCGCAGGCGAACGAGCGTGCGCGGACCTTCGTACCGGCGCTGAACGAAGCCATGGCGCGCCATGGGATCGACCGGCCGTTGCGGGTGGCCGCTTTCCTCGCCCAGGTGCTGCACGAAAGCGTCTACCTGCGGCGCACGGTGGAGTCGCTGGACTACAGCGCGGCCGGCCTCGCGCGGGTCTGGCCCAAGCGCTACCGCGCCGCCGATGGCCTGCCCAACCTGCTGGCCATTGAGCTGGCCGGGCAACCCGAATCCATCGCCAATCACACCTACGCCAAGCGCAATGGCAACGGGCCGGTGGAGTCGGGCGATGGCTGGCGCTATCGAGGTCGCGGCTTGCTGCAGGTGACCGGCCGCGCCAACTACCAGGCGGTGGCGGCGGGGCTCGACCTGCCCTTGCTGGAGTGCCCCGAACTGCTGGCCGAACCGCCGGCGGCCTGCCTGTCGGCGACCTGGTGGTGGCGCACGCACAAGCTCAATGCCCTGGCCGATGCCGAGGCCATCGACGAGATCGGCAGCCTCATCAACACCGGTCGCAAGGGGCGCGTGCCGATTGGTGCGCAGGAGCGCCGGCAGCTGTGGCTGCGGGCCAGGGCTGTGCTGCTCGAGGGGTGAAGGGCCTTGATCGAGGTCAGTTCGCTGTGTGCCGGGGGCCCGCATGATCGGGAGTTCCTTGCACTACGAGCGGCCGCGCCAACACGAGGAAAACCGACCCAAAGTATCGGAACGGTCTGATAGTCCGCGGGCTTCGCCTAGGGCTATTTAGTGTGTCTTGTTTGTCCTAAGGACTAGTGACCATGAAGAAAGCCAGTTTGCGAATTCTGATTGCCGAGCCCAAACCACGGCGCCGCAAGACCCTGGAGAAGCTGCTCAACGCCCAGGGTTGCCACGGTGTCGCGACGGCATGCACCACTGCCGATACCATGAAACTGCTCGGTTTCGGTTTCGATCTGCTGCTGATCGAGCAATCGCTGTTCGGCTCGGAGCACAGCGAGCTCGGGCGCAAGCTGCTGGGCAAGGAGAGACGCCAGCATGTGCTCTGCTACCGCAGCGATGATCGCGACCCGGGCCCCATCGAGATCAAGCGGCGGCGCCAGGCGCTCCTGCTGAACATGCCCGGCACGCCGGACGCGATGGTCCTGCGTCGCGTTCTGGCCCGCGTGAACGCAGCGGAGTAGGGCGCCGAGTCAGCTCTTGCCCAGTGCCTGGCGCGCTTGCGAGCAGTTCAGCTTGGCGGCGCGCTCCAGGTAATCCTTGCGCTTGGCCTGCGGCACCTTGCTGGCGAGCATGAAGTTGATGTCGGCCTGGTATTGCTGCTGGCTGCCCTTGGGCGCCAGCAGCGACATGGAGCGCCCCACCTGGCACCAGCCCAGCGCATGGCTGGGTTGCGGGAAGTAGCTGGCATAGCGGGTCGAGCGGGCTGCCGCTTCGGCCTGGCCGACGAAGGCGTCCTGCTTGGCGAGATCGGGGCAGAGGGTTTCCGCTTCCAGCGCCGCGGGGGCGAAGCCCTGCTTCAGGCTGTCGCCGAGCAGTTGGCAGACGCGCTGCTGGCTCTTCTCGTCCTGGGCGAAGTCCGCCAGCACCTGGGCCAGGCGCAGCTCGGCCACCGGGTGCTTCTGCCGTGCGGCCTTGTCGAGCAGCGGCATGGCCTGCCTGAGGTTCGCCGACAGCGCATCCCGATACGGCTGGGCGGCAGCGTCCGGGGCGAGCCCGGCCTCGCGGCCTTTCTCCATGCCGGCGATCTGCTGCCGCGCCTGGTCCAGGAAGGGCAGGGCCTGGCGGTACTGCGCGTCGCCCGGCAGCGGCTGGTCCTTGGGCTTCTCCTTCGCCTGGGCAGCGGGGGCCAGGAACAGGGCGAGGCAGAGCAGGGGCAGGGCGGCTTTCACGACGGGACTCCAGAGGGCGGGCAGAAGGCGCGCATGGTAACAAGGGCCGGCAGGCGGTACGCGCGCCAGCAGTCGGCTCGCGCGCAGTTGCGCGCGGTGTGGAATCGCGCATCATGTGCGCATTTCGCCAAGGGGGGAGCTGTCCATGCGCGTGTTGCCGTTCGTACTGCGTTGCCTGTTGTTGCCGCTGGGGCTGTCGGCCGCCGCCGCCCACGCCGCCAACCAGCAGGCCCTGCTCGATGCCATCAATGACTTCCGCAGCCAGCCGCAATCCTGCGGCGGCCAGGCCTCGGCGCCGTTGCCGCCGCTCACCGAGGACCCGCGCCTGGTGCAGACGCCCACGGCCGGTGACTGGCAGGTGTTGCTGAAGCAAAGCGGCTACCCGATGAGCAGCGCCCGCATGCTCGGGCTGACCGGGCCGAAGGACGAGCAGGCGGCGATGACCGCGCTGCGCGAGAGTTTCTGCCAGGTCATCCTCGACCCGCAGTTCGTCGACATCGGCGTGAACCGCAACGGCAACGACTGGCGCATCCTGCTGGCGCGGCCGCTGCTCAAGGGCAAGCTGGGCGACTGGCAAGCCGAGGGCCAGCAACTGCTGCAACTGGTGAACAAGGCACGCAGCCAGGCGCGCCAGTGCGGCGGCCAGCCCTACGCTGCGGCGCCGCCGCTGAGCTGGAACGCGGTGCTTGGCAGCACGGCCGAGGCGCATAGCCGCGACATGGCCAACAACAACTATTTCGACCACAAAGACCGCGCCGGCCAGACCCCGGGCGACCGCGCCGAGCTGGCCGGCTACAGCGCCCAGCAGATCGGCGAGAACATAGCCGCAGGCCAAGGCACCCCGCAGCGCGTGCTCGACGGCTGGCTGGCCAGCGCCGGCCATTGCGCCAACCTGATGAACCCCCAGTTCCGCGAGATGGGCGCGGCCTACGCGGTGGACCCGAAGAGCGACGCGGGCATCTACTGGACCGGGATGTTCGGCGCGCAGTAAGGCGCCACCTGTAGGGGCGTATAACCGTTCGCTGCTATACGCCAATGCCCGGCGCGAACGCGGCGGATAACCCCCTCGGGGTTATTCGCCCTACCAAAGCGATTCCATCCGCGAAAATCCCTGCACCAACGTCCGCCTGTAGGAGCGCGCCATGCGCGCGAATCGCGGCCATGGGCCGCTCCTACAAGGGGGCGCGAGCGTTGAGGTTTGCGGTCAGGCGAAGACGAAGTACTTGCGCACCGTCTCCACCACTTCCCAGGTGCCCTTCATGCCGGGCTCGATGACGAACACGTCGCCGGCCTTCAGGTGGATCGGCTGCTCGCCTTCGGGGGTGATGATGCAGTAGCCGTCAAGGAAGTGGCAGAACTCCCACTTCTCGTAGTTCACCTCGAACTTGCCGGGGGTGCAGATCCAGGTGCCCATGATCTTGCTGCCGTCTTTCGACAGGTAAGCATTCAGGTTGACGGTGTGCGGGTCGCCGCCGATGCGCTTCCACTTGGTGGCGTCCACGACCGGGACGGGGCAGGTTTCACGCAGGACGGTGATGAAGTCGGACATGACAGCTCCAGGCTGGTGAGGGAATGGCCCGTCACCATAGGACGGCCACGCTCGCGGGGTTTGCCTGGGGTCGACGTCGAGTTGCCTGGAAACGCAGGGGGACACCGGCCGGGCGCGGGGCGGCGGCGAAGTCTGGTCAGTGCGCTGCGCCTCAGTAGGAGCCGTTTTCCCAGGGGCCGCGTTTGGCTCGACGGTCGCCCTGGCGGCGATCGGCCTCGAAACGGATGGACTGCCGCCGGTCGCTTCCGCTGCGTCGGTCCGTCACGTGGCGGGTATCGATGGCGAACTTGGCCGGGCCCTTGGTCTCGGGGGGCGGCGCTGCCGGCTCCTGGGGTTCCAGGCTGAGGTCTTCGAGCTTCATGTCGCTGATCGTTATTGTCATCGCATCGCTCCGAATCACGGGGTCAGCTGAGGTCTTGTGCATCAGGCTGAGCGTAGATCGCGCCCCCCTGGCTGGCGCTGGGCAGGGGGCGAGCGGTAGGCGACAGGCGAGGAAATGTCGACCCGTTCGCAATTTTCCAGATGGGCAGAGGGCAGAGCGGCGAAATTCGCCGCAGGGCGCACGTTCAGGGTGGCTGCCGCGACTGGTCTCAGTGGCGGCCGTCGCGACCCAGTTCGGAGATCAGCTGTGCCGGCTGCTGCGAGCCGGTTGCCGCCACTTCGGCCAGGGTCTGGCTGGCGTCGTTCACTTCCAGGCCGCGTGCGCGCAGCTTGCCGAGCAGTTCATCGGTGGTCATGTGGTAGAGCGGTGCGACTTCCACCAGGCGCGCCTGGGACAGCACCTGGATGGCGGCGAAGGCGGGGTTGCCGCCACGTCCGCCCGCACCGCCGGCCGGCAGCACGAAGAGTCGGCCGCCCCCTGCCGATGCCAACAGCGGCAGGAGCAGCGTCTTGCGCCGCAGGTAGCCGACCAGGCCGCTCCAGTTCTTCCAGACATGCAGGGCGAACGGCAATAGCAGGGCTATGCTCAGCCACTCATGCATGCCGTGGAAGGCGCCGGGCGCCCAGTGGAAGAACAGCGCGATGCCGGAAACGGTGGAAACGGCGAAAAGCCCGGTGGTCAGCGGCGTGGCATAGCGGTGGATGGCGTTGGTGACGGCAGCGTTGGGCATGGCGATCTCTCGGTCAGGGGCGGACAGGGGCCGTCGTGGTCCCACGTGCATGCCCGCGATCCCTGACGGCGGCGCGATTCTAGCGGTGGCTTCGGTAAAGAAGACGTCAGCTTTTGTAAAGATCGCTGCTACATGAGCGATTTTCGATGAGGTTCGCGAAAAGGCTGGGGTCGAACAGGGCAGTCCATCCGGCAGGGCGATTACCGGTTTCCCGCGTGCGCGGGAATGACGGCGACAGCGGGCCCCCACCGTCGTCCCCGCGAACGCGGGGACCCCGTTAACGCGGGGCCCGGTGAACCCGCCCCGACAACGCCCGGATCAGGCGCCTTGCACCTGCAGTGCGCGCGGGCGCTGACTGCGCTGCTCGTCGTCGGCGCTGGTGGCCTTCTGCAACTGGAAGCTGAACTCCAGCTCGGCGTGGCGGCCGCTGGCGTCCTCGACGAAATTGACCTCACCGACCAGGCCGTCGCGGGTGGCGTAGGCGAAGTCGTCCCACAGGTACTGATCGCCCGACAGGTTGATCTGGGTGGTCAGGTGGCGATAGCCCGGCGCCGGACTGCGCTGCTCGTCGTCGGCGCTGGTGGCCTTCTGCAACTGGAAGCTGAACTCCAGCTCGGCGTGGCGGCCGCTGGCGTCCTCGACGAAATTGACCTCACCGACCAGGCCGTCGCGGGTGGCGTAGGCGAAGTCGTCCCACAGGTACTGATCGCCCGACAGGTTGATCTGGGTGGTCAGGTGGCGATAGCCCGGCGCCGAGATGAAGAAGTGGATGTGCGCCGGACGCTGGCCGTGGCGGCCGAGACGGTCCAGGCATTCCTGGGTCGGGCCGTCGGCCGGGCAGCCATAGCCGCTGGGCACGATGCTGCGGGCGCGGTAGCGGCCCTGGGCGTCGGTGACGATGCGGCGGCGCAGGTTGTACGCCGACTGGCTCTGGTCGAAATAGGAATACAGGCCCTTGGTGTTGGCATGCCAGACGTCGACGATGGCGCCGGCGATGGGCTTGCCGTCCAGGTCCAGCACCCGGCCTTCGAGGAACATCGGGGTTCCCGGGTCGCGGCCGTCGTCGAGGCGCGCCTCGCCTTTGGAGAGCGGCGCGCCGGCCACGTACAGCGGGCCTTCGATGGTGCGCGGGGTGCCGCCGGTCTTGCCGACCTCGGCGTCCTTGGCATCGCTGAGCAGGTCGAGGAAGTGCTCGATGCCCAGGCCCGCCACCAGCAGGCCGGCTTCGCCGCGGCCGCCCAGGCGGTTCAGGTAGTCGACGGCGGTCCAGAACTCGTCGTCGGTGATTTCCAGGTCCTCGATCAGCTTCGCGGTGTCCTGCAGCACGCGCAGCACGATCTGCTTCATGCGCGGGTTACCGTGCTCGTTGCCGAAGCCGGCGGCCTCCTGGAAGAACGTCTGGATTTCGGCAGTCCGGGAAATGCTCAGGGGCATGGGATTCACCTCGTCGGTTGTTGTTGTCATGTTCGGCGAGGTTGCTGTGGCAATTGCAATGCCAATTAGCTAACGGTTTGATATGGAAGGAATTTTCATTCGGCGATGAGCGCGGCCCGGCCGCGCGCTCGAGCAAATGATCAAAGGCGCGGCGGGCGATTGCTCAAATGCTCAATCCTTGCCGGGCGAGCCTTCGGCGGGGGCCTTCTTCAGCCGGTAGGCCAGCGCCGGCCGCGTCATGCCGAGCAGGCGTGCGGCCTCCGAGACGTTCTGCCCGGCGCGGTTCATGGCTGCCTGCATGAGCGCCTCTTCCACGGCGTCCAGGCTGACGCCGCTGTCGATGATCTTCGCGATCCACTCCGGCGCCTGCGACTCGCCCGTGTCCACCAGGCGTCCGTCGCTGGCCAGGCCGATGCTTTCCTCGCTGGCCGACGCGTGCGGGAAGAGGGCATCGAGGCCGATGCTCTGGTTCTCGTCGGTGATGATCACGCCGCGCTCCATGAGGTTCTCCAGCTCGCGCACGTTGCCCGGCCAGTCGTAGCGTAGGCACGCCTCCAGGGCGCGGTCGCTGAGGCCGAGGGTCTTCTTGCCGTAGCTCTCGTGCAGGCGGCCGAGGAAGTGCTCGATCAGCAGCGGAATGTCCTCCCGGCGATCGCGCAGTGCCGGGATGCGCACCGGGAAGACGTTGAGCCGGTAGAACAGGTCGGCGCGGAAACGCCCCTGCTTGACCGCTTGCTCCAGGTCTTCGTGGGTGGCGGCGATGACCCGCACGTCGACCTTGCGGGTGCGTGTGTCGCCCACCCGCTCGAGCTCTTCTTCCTGCAGCACGCGCAGCAGGCTGGCCTGGGCGCGCGGGGTCAGCTCGACGATCTCGTCGAGGAACAGGGTGCCGCCGTTGGCCCGCTCGAAGCGCCCCATGCGCGCCTGCTGGGCACCGGTGTAGGCGCCTTTCTCGACGCCGAAGAGTTCGGCTTCGATCAGGTCCGGCGGAATGGTCGCGCAGTTCAGCGCGACGAAGGGCGCGCCGGCTCGCTCGCTGCGCAGGTGCAGGCTGCGCGCGATCACTTCCTTGCCGACGCCGGTCTCGCCCAGCAGCAGCACCGAGGCCTTGCCAGCGGCGACCTTGTCGATCAGCGCGCAGGTGCGCCGGTAGTTCGGCGACTGGCCGATGCCGTAGAACTGCCCGGCTTCCAGTTGCAGGCGCTGGCGCATGTTGGCCACCTGCACCTGCAGGGCCTGCAGCTCATCGATGATCGGGTCGCTCTGGAAGTAGCGCATGAACTCCTCGGCGTCCTCCCACTGCTCCACCGGCTTGCCGATGATGCGGCACAGGGCGCCGCCGCAGCCGCGGCAGCTGACCTCCTTGTAGAGCACCTGGCGGCCGAGGAAGAACGAGCTGTAGCTGATCGCGTAGCCCAGCAGCATCCAGCACACCGGCTGGTCGGAATGCAGGTTCTCGGCCTGGCAGTTTTCCACCTCGAAGGAGTCCTGCCACTCGATGTCGGCGTAGAAGTGGCCGTTCTCCAGGTCGATCTCCAACTGCAGCGGGCGCACCTTGACCATGCCCTTGAGCGAGTGCAGCTGCGGGCCGATGAAGAACATCTCCACTTCGTTGCCCTGGGGGCGCAGCTTGCGCGCCAGCTGCGCGTCCTTGAGCCCGGACTGGTAGCCCATGCGCAGGAAGAAGCCCTTGGCGCGCTCGACGCCGAGCATCTCGATCAGCTCGCGGCGCATGCTGGCCATCATCCCGGCCTGGACCAGCAGCATGCGCTGCTCGTCCAGCCATATCTTGCCTTCGGTGCCGAGGAAACGGACCTGCTCAGTGAGGTCCTTCAACGCCGGAGCGGGGTCCGGCGCCTTGTACTGGGTGATCATGCGTTGCGCCCCTGATTTGTAGTTGTACGGGGAGATCGGCGCGTCCCGCCCAGGCCATGGCGGGTGTCGGTCGCGCCGGAACGACCCTTTGTCTGCAGGCAAGGTCCGGGTCGTTCTGTCTTTTTTCTAAGCCGCCTGAAAGCCTGGGAAAAGTCAATCGCGGCGCGATTCGCCATTTGCTCCAGTGGCCCCTGGGCGATTGAGCAAATGATCAAACGCCCCCTTCGCCAGAGGCCATCCGGCCCGCCTTCTGGCCGACCTCGAAGCGCTCGTTGTTTTTAAAAAAATAAATTTAATCAATTACTTGCGTGGCTCTTTAAGCGCTGCAAAAAGCCCCTGGCACAGCCGTTGCTCTGGTCCTTGCGAGCCCAGCCGGAGCACGCCGCATGAACCCAGCAACCCCTTCCTTCGAGCAGATGCCGCGCTACGTCCGCGTACGCAGCGAGCCGGACGCGACCTTCGTCGAGTTCGACTTCGCCATCGGCTATCCGGACCTGTTCGTCGAGCTGGTCCTGCCGCGCGCCGCCTTCGCCCGCTTCTGCGAAAGCAACCGGGTCCGCCACATGGACGCCTCGATGGCCGCCGCCGTCGATGCCGACATGGAGAAGTGGCGCTACGGCGAGAGCCGCGGCCAGGACGACTGACGCGCCGTCACCCGACGCGTCGCTTCCCCACAACAACAAGTACAGGACGCCTTGCATGAGCATCGAGATCAAGACGGCCACGGTCGAGCCGATCCGCCAGACCTTCAGCCACATCCGCCGGCGCTTCGGCGACAAGCCTGCCAGCCGCTACCAGGAGGCCAGCTTCGACATCGAGGCGGCGACCAACTTCCACTACCGTCCGCTGTGGCAGCCGGACAAGCTGCTCAACGACCCGACCCGCACCGCCGTGCGCATGGCCGACTGGTACGCGGTCAGCGACCCGCGCCAGTACTACTACGGCGCCTATGTGCAGGCCCGCGCCCGCATGCAGGAGAACGCCGAGCACGACTACGCATTCTGCGAGAAGCGCGAACTGCTGGCCGGGCTCTCCGCGGAGAACCGGGCGCTGATCGCCCGGCTTCTGCTGCCGCTGCGCCACGCCGAGCTGGGCGCGAACATGAACAACAGCGGCATCGCCGCCGACGGCTTCGGCACCAGCCTCACCCAGATGCACATGTTCCAGGCCATGGATCGCCTGGCCATGGCCCAGTACCTGTCGCGCATCGGCCTGATGCTCGAGGACGACGGCCTGGCGCTGCTGGCCGAAGCCAAGCAGCGCTGGATGGACGACCCGGCCTGGCAGGGCGTGCGCCGCTACGTCGAGGACACCCTGGTGGTGCGCGACTGGTTCGAGCTGAGCCTGGCGCAGAACCTGGTCAGCGACGGCCTGCTGCATCCGCTGCTGTTCGAGCGCTTCGACGCCCAGCTGGTGGCCGCCGGGGCGGGGCAGGTGGGCATGCTCACCGAGTTCATGCGCCTGTGGTTCGCCGAGAGCCAGCGCTGGGTCGACGCCCTGGTCAAGACCGTGGCCGCCGAGAGTGCGGAGAACCGCGCGCTCATCGAAGGCTGGGTCGCCCACTGGCGCTCCCGCGCCCTCGAAGCGCTAGCGCCGCTGGCCGAGATCGGCCCCGGCCGCGAAGCCCTCGACGCCCTCGACAGCGCCTTTGGCGCCCGCCTGAAGAAACTCGGCCTGACCGGAGCAGCAGCATGACTTCCCTCGTCTACATCGCCTTCCAGGACAACGACAGCGCCCGCTACATCGTCGAGGCCATCGCCCAGGACAACCCCAACGCCGTGATCCAGCACCAGCCGGCAATGATCCGCGTGCAGGCCGAAGGCCGCCTGGAGATCCACCGCGCCACGGTGGAGGAAAAGCTCGGCCGCGAATGGGACGTGCAGGAAATGCTGATCGACGTGATCACCCTCGGCGGCAACGTCGAGGAAGACGAGGACTGCTTCGCCCTGCACTGGAACTGATCCGCGCACAACGACAAGAATCCGGAGACCCACCATGGCCGCCAAACGCCTGAACCAGAAAGACAAGTACCGCTGCCTGACCCGCGACCTCGGCTGGGAGCCGAGCTACCAGAGCAAGGAAGACATCTACCCCTACGAGCGCTTCGAGGGCATCAAGATCACCGACTGGGACAAGTGGGAGGACCCCTTCCGCCTGACCATGGACGCCTACTGGAAGTACCAGGCGGAGAAGGAGAAGAAGCTCTACGCGATCTTCGACGCCTTCGCCCAGAACAACGGCCACGCGAACATCTCCGACGCCCGCTACGTCAACGCCCTGAAACTCTTCCTGTGTGGCGTCACGCCCCTGGAGTACCAGGCCTACCAGGGCTTCGCGCGGGTCGGCCGGCACTTCGGCGGCGCCGGCGCGCGGGTCGCCTGCCAGATGCAGGCCATCGACGAGCTGCGCCACGTGCAGACGCAGATCCACGCGATGAGCCACTACAACAAGCACTTCAACGGCCTGCACGACTTCGCCCACATGCACGACCGCGTGTGGTTCCTCTCGGTGCCCAAGTCGTTCTTCGAGGACGCCCGCACCGCCGGCCCGTTCGAGTTCCTCACGGCCATCTCGTTCTCCTTCGAGTACGTGCTGACCAACCTGCTGTTCGTGCCCTTCATGTCCGGGGCGGCCTTCAACGGCGACATGGCCACCGTCACCTTCGGCTTCTCGGCGCAGTCCGACGAGGCCCGGCACATGACCCTGGGCCTGGAAGTGATCAAGTTCCTGCTGGAGCAGCACGAGGACAACGTGCCCATCGTGCAGCGCTGGATCGACAAGTGGTTCTGGCGCGGCTACCGCCTGCTGACCCTGGTCGGGATGATGATGGACTACATGCTGCCGAACAAAGTGATGTCCTGGGCCGAGGCCTGGGAGGTCTACTTCGAGCAGGCCGGCGGCGCGCTGTTCAAGGACCTGGAGCGCTACGGCATCCGCCAGCCGAAGTACGTCGAGCAGACCACCATCGGCAAGCAGCACATCAGCCACCAGGCCTGGTCGATCTTCTACCAGTACAGCCAGGCCACCAACTTCCACACCTGGATGCCCACCGACGAGGAACTGGACTGGCTCTCGGCCAAGTACCCGGACACCTTCGACCGCATCTACCGGCCGCGCTACGAGCACTGGCGCGAGATGCAGGCGCGCGGCGAGCGCTTCTACAACCCCACGCTGCCGATGCTCTGCCAGGTCTGCCAGATCCCGCTGTCGTTCACCGAGCCCGACGACGACACGCGCCTGAGCCACCGCAGCGTGGTGCATGCCGGCGAGCGCTATCACTTCTGCTCCGACGGCTGCTGCGACATCTTCGCCCACGAGCCGGAGAAGTACGTGCAGGCCTGGCTGCCGGTGCACCAGATCCTGCAGGGCAACTGCGGCGGCGGCGACGTCGAGGCGGTGGTGCGCGACTACTACAACATCGCTCCCGGCGAGGACAACTTCGAGTACCAGGGCTCCCCCGAGCACCAGCGCTGGCAGGACCTGCAGGGCGCCGAGCGCAAGGCCGGCTGAGCCAGGCGGGCGCGCTCCCTGCGACGCGCCCATCGTCCTCCGACAAGAACAAGGAATACCGCCATGTCCGTGACCGCCATCGGCACCTACACCGCCCAACCCCTGGATCGCCAGGCCAATTTCCACGGCGCGCAACTGGTCTACCTGTGCTGGGAGTGCCACCTGCTGTTCTGCGCACCCTTCACCCTGCCGGTCGACCCAGCGCTGCGTTTCGCCGACTTCATCGAGCAGGTGGTCAAGCCGGCCATCTCGCTGCACCCGGATGCCGCGCTCGTCGACTTCGCCGCCGCGCGCTGGTTGCTCGACGACCAGCCGTTCAGCCCCGACCCGGCGCGCAGCCTGGTGGACAACGGCATCGGCCACAAGAGCCTGCTGCACCTGCACACCCCGGGCCTCGAAGGCCTGGGCGGCAGCCGCAACTGAGGAGCGCCGCCATGAGCTACCAAGTCACCATCGAACCCACCGGCGAGCAGATCGAAGTGGAAGAGGGCCAGACCATCCTCCAGGCCGCGCTGCGCCAGGGCGTCTGGCTGCCCTTCGCCTGCGGCCACGGCACCTGCGCCACCTGCAAATGCCAGGTGCTGGAAGGCGAGGTCGACGTCGGCGCCGCCTCGCCCTTCGCCCTCATGGACGTGGAGCGCGAGGAGGGCAAGGTGCTCGCCTGCTGCGCCATCCCGCAGAGCGACCTGGTCATCGAGGCCGACATCGACGTCGACCCGGACTTCGCCGGCCACCCAGTGCAGGACTACCGCGCGGTGGTCAGCCGCGTGGTCGAGCTGTCGCCGACCATCAAGGGCGTACACCTGAAGCTCGACCGGCCGATGGCCTTCCAGGCCGGGCAATACATCAACCTGCAACTGCCGGGCATCGAAGGCACGCGGGCTTTCTCCCTGGCCAATCCGCCCGGCCGGCCGGACGAGGTGGAGCTGCACGTGCGCCTGGTCGATGGCGGGGCCGCCACTGGCTACATCCATCGCGAGCTGCAGGTCGGCGACGCGGTGGAGCTGTCCGGCCCCTATGGCCAGTTCTTCGTCCGCGCCTCGCAGGCCGGCGACCTGATCTTCATCGCCGGCGGCTCCGGCCTGTCCAGCCCGCAGTCGATGATCCTCGACCTGCTGGCCCAGGGCGACACGCGGCAGATCACCCTGTTCCAGGGCGCGCGAACCCGCGAGGAGCTGTACAACCGCGAGCTGTTCGAGGACCTGGCCGCGCGGCATGCCAACTTCAGTTACGTGCCGGCCCTCAGCCAGGCCGCCGAGGACGGCGAGTGGGGCGGCTTCCGCGGCTACGTGCACGACGCGGCGAAGAAGCACTTCGACGGCCGCTTCGCCGGGCACAAGGCCTACCTCTGCGGCCCGCCGCCGATGATCGACGCCGCCATCAGCTGCCTGATGCAGGGCCGGCTGTTCGAGCGCGACATCTTCATGGAGCGCTTCCTGACCGCCGCCGACGGCGCGGGGGAAGGCACCCGCTCGGCCCTGTTCAAGCGCATCTGACCCGCAGCGTTCCGGCACCCCGTTGGCTCGGGGGGCCGGCCTGCACCCGACCGATAACAAAAACAAAGGTTGAATCCATGCACCAGCCCCTTGCGAACCTGTTCCGCTTCACCGTCTGCGCCTCGCTGTTCGGCCTCGCCAACCTGTCCCATGCCACCGAGAACGGCGGCACTTCCTACCCGCTCGGCGCGGAGAACTACATGTCCGGCGCCATGCCGCCGCCGGGCTTCTACGGCCAGGTCTTCGCCAACCACTACGAGGCCGACAACCTGCGCGGCAATGACGGCCGCAAGCTACCGGTGGACTTCAGCGTCCGCGCCAATGCCGTGGTGCCGCGGCTGATCTGGGTCAGCGACTACATGCTGTTCGGCGGTAGCTTCGCCCTGCACGCCATCGTCCCGCTGGTGGACCTCGACGTGCACCTCAACGGCCAGTCGCAGAGCAAGCGGGGCCTGGGCGACGTGATCTTCGGCCCGGCCCTGGGCTTCCACCACAGCGACAAGTTCCACAGCGTCCTGGCCTTCGACATGATCGCCCCCACCGGTAGCTACGATAAGCACGACCTGGCCAACACCGGGCGCAACTATTGGGTGTTCGAGCCGGTGTACGCGATGACCTACGTCGACCCCAACGGCCTCAACGTAGACGCGAAGGTGATGTACGACTTCAACCGCGAGAACCCCGCCACCGACTACCGCTCCGGCCAGGAATTCCACGTCGACTACGCCGTCGGCTGGGGCCTGGGCAACGGCTGGGTGGTGGGCGCGGGCGGCTACTACTACCGGCAGACCACCGACGACAGCCAGGACGGCGAACGCATCGAGGACAACAAGGGCCGCAGCTTCGCCATCGGCCCTTCGGTCAAGTACAGCGGCGAGGGCGGCTGGTTCGTCACCGCCAAGTGGTCCAAGGAAACGGATGTGCGCAACCGCGCCCAGGGCGATGCCTACTGGCTGAAACTGACGGTGCCCTTCTGACGCTCCGCTTGCTCGCCCGGCGCCCCTTGCCGGGCGGGTTTCAGGCGGACGCAAGTCCGCCTTTTTTCATCCGGCCACTTTCAGCTGCGCCACTGGCGGATCGCGATAACCCGCCGGCTAGGGCTCGACCCCCGCCAATGGCTGCACGGCCGGCGGTGTCGGGCTGGCGAGCTGGTCCAGCAGCGTGCGGTAGGTGGTTGCGTGGTGCTGGTAGAAATCGTCCTTGCTGTTTGCCGCTGGCGGCTTCTGGCCGTAGACCCACATCACCCGGCCGGCGCTGGTGAAGTTCCAGCTCGGGCTCACCGCGATCTGCTCCAGCTTGCGGTCAGGGCCGGCCAGCTGGAGGTAGTTGTAGTAGTAGGCGTAGCCCGCCGAACTCTCCCGCGTGTGCTTCTCCAGCACGTGGCCCAGCCCCCGGCGGATGTAGATGCCGAAGGTGGAGATGCCGCGCACCGCGCGCGAGAGGAGTGACTGGGTCCTGAAGTCGGTCGACAGGTCGCCGACGGTCTGCAGGGTCAGCGGCACCTGGACGATGGGGTCGAGGTCGTTGTTGATGACGAAGGCGTTGTCGGTGGCCTGGGTGATGCGCGCGAAGGACGCCGAGAAGCCCATGTCGCCCGGCTTGGGCTGGGCGAACTGGTAGGACTTGAGCCGGTAGCGCTTGCTCTTCAGGCCGAGTGCGTTGTCGCCCCTCACATCCCCGGCGAGCATTCCGTAGTGCAGCGCCGCGTGCACCAGCGTGGCGATGCCGGCGCCCTGGCTGTGGCCGATGACGTAGACGACGGCCCCTGGCGGGACCTGCTTTTCCAGCGCCGGAAGGATGCCGAAGCGCAGGTCGAGCAGGGTGCTGAAGGTGGCGTGGGCGAAGCCGCTGTGTACCGCTGCGCCCGGGTGGTCGGTGAGCTGGAAGTGTTTCGACAGGAACGAGCGCGCATAGGCCGGCTGGAAGTACACGTCGTCGACCACGCTCGGGTGGCTGGACATCACCGTGCCGCGAATCGCAACGGCAAAGCGCCCGGCGTTGACGCCCAGGCCCTGGTACAGCACCCAGGCGTTCTGCCAGGGGCCGAAGCCGTTGAGGCGCGGGTCGTTGTAGATGACGCTCGAGTCCATCAGCGATGCCATGTCGATCTTCAGCGACTCGGCGCGCTTCTCCAGGTCCTCGAAGAGTTTGTGCCAGTGGCGCAGGTCGTCCTCGGCGAGGTCGCCGCTGGCCTGGGCCGGCAGCTGCTTGTAGGCCAGGTAGGCGTCCGCCATGGCCTGGCGGCTGTCGAACAGCGGCTTGAGGTTCCAGCGCGCGGGATCGAGCTGCGGAGTGAAACCCTGAAGGTTGGCCTCCAGCGTTTGGCGCTGCTCGGGGGAGTTCTGCGCGTCCTTCAATGCCTCGCGGGTGAAGAGGCGGTCGTCCTGCGAGTCGAGGTCGACGCAGAACTCGATGGCGTCCTTCGCTTCCTGCAGATCGAACCCCTTGAAGGACGTATCGCCGCTGCTGTAGGCGAGCTCTTCGGCCGTGGGTTGCGGGAAGTTTCTGGGGGCGGACGAGCAGGAGGCGAGGGCGGCGAACAGCGGGGCGGCGAACTGTTGCCAGTGCGACAGGAATGACGTGTGCGGCATGGAGCACCTCCTTGTGTCGGGTGGGTCGAGCTTCCTCTTCGCCCTGCGTGCGCTGATCGCTCGCGCGCACTTTCCAGCGCCTGAGTGGGGGCCAGTTTAATGGCTAGGTGATGTCACGGAAGAGGGCGCACTCAAGAAAAAGCCCCGCACGGGGCGGGGCTTGGGGTCACTCCTTCTGGCTCACCACCGGCTGCTGCTCGGGGGCATTCCAGCCCAAAAGGCGCTGTTTGTAGCCGTGGCTGGCCGCCTGGTAGTAGGCGATGGCGCGGGCGATCAGCGGATCGTCGGCCTTGGCGTTGACCTCCACGCTCGCACCCAGTGCCTGGTTGTGGCGGCGCAGCGCCTGGCGCGGGCTGAGGATGGCGAGGTCGGTGCCGTCGAACAGGCCCAGGTGCTGGTAGTTGCCGATCACCACCCGCGGCGGCAGGGTGTTTTCGACCATCAGGTTGCGGCCGAAGAAGGTCGACTCGTAGCTCATGTTCAGCATCGCCAGCAGGGTCGGCGCCAGGTCCAGCTGGCTCGCCAGCTCGCCGCGCTCGCCGGTGGGCAGCAGCTTGGGCGCGTAGATGAACAGCGGGATCTGGTAGTTCTCCACCGGCAGGTCTTCCTTGCCCGCGCTGCCGGCCGTGTGGTCGGCGACGAAGATGAAGATCGTCTGGTCGAACCACGGCTTGCTGCGCACGTTCTCGAGGAACTTGCCGATGGCGTAGTCGGTGTACTTCACCGCGCCGTCGCGGCCCTTGCCCGACGGGATATCAATGCGCCCGTCCGGGTAGGTGTACGGGCGGTGGTTGGAGGTGGTCATCAGCTGCAGGAAGAACGGCTGCTGCTTGGCGAAGTCCTCGTCGGCCACGCGGGTGGCTTGGGCGTAGAGGTCTTCATCCGCCATGCCCCAGGCGTTCTTGAAGTGGATGTCCGCCTCCGGAACGCTGCTCTGGTCGACGATGCGGTAGCCGTTGCCGCCGAAGAAGGCGTTCATGTTGTCGAAGTAGCCGCGCCCGCCGTACATGAACACGGCGTCGTAGCCCTTGGCCTTGAACTGCTGGCCGAGGCTGGCGAAGCCGCTCTCGCGGCCGATGCGCTTGACGATGGAGCGGCCCGGGGTCGGCGGGATGGACAGGGTGATGGCTTCCAGGCCGCGGTCGGTACGGGTGCCGGTGGCGTAGAAATTGTTGAAGTACAGGCTCTGCTTGCGCAGCGCGTCGAGGTTGGGCGTGAGGTTGCGGTTATCGCCGTTGCTGCCCAGGTACTTGGCGCTGAGGCTCTCGATGGTCACCAGCACCACGTTCAGCTTGCGCGGCGTACCGGGGTTGCTGATGGTGCGGCGGATATCCATCGGATCGCTGCCGACGAAGTGCGCATTGGGCTCGGCCAGCTCGGAGCGGATCTGCTTGGCGACTTCGTCGGCCGGCAGGGTCGAGTAGAACTGCTGGTAGTCCAGCTCGTTGTTCCGGAAGGCGGCGAAGAACTGGTACGGGCCGTTGCTCGACAGCTCGCGCACGTAGGTGTTGCCACCGTCGCCGCGCGGATGATCCTGGTCGACCGTGAAGCCGGCCAGCAGCGCCGCGCTCCCCAGCACGACCATGCGCGCCATGCGATGGCGCAGCAGCGGCACGGGGGCGGCGCAGATGCGCGTCAGGGTGCCGTGCAGGGCCAGGGTCACCAGCAGCGAGGCGCCGGCCAGGAGGCTGAGCAACGTGCCGAGCGGGTAGGACTCGCGGATGTTGTTCAGGACTTCATCGGAATACACCAGGTAATCCACCGCGATGAAGTTGAAGCGCACGCCGAACTCGTCCCAGAACAGCCACTCGGCGACGGCGGTGAAGAGCATCACGTACACGCAGACGAACAGCGACGCTTCCAGCAGCCAGCGCCAGGCTCGCGAGCGCCAGATGCGCGCGGGCAGCAGGAGCAGGAACAACCCCATCGGCAGCAGTGCGTAGGCGAGGAAGCTCAAGTCATAAAGGATGCCGACGCCAAAGACGGTCAGGTTCGCGGCGCCGAACTCCGCCATGTGGCCAGCCAGCAGCGCCACGCGGGTCAGCAGGAAGATGACGAGCCACAGCAGGGTGGTCAGCGCCAGGAAGCGCATCGGCGCCGAGCGGAAGAGTTGCATGAGTTATTCCTTGTAATGAGTTGCCCGAGCGAGCCGGCGCACGATACCGGAAGGCGTGGCGCGGCGAAGCTCCGGGCGGGACCTTACAGGGCCGAAGGGCAAGAAAATGTCATGGTCGGACGAACGGATGTTTCGAGTTGTGTCAGCCATCGAGCAAGGTGCTTGTCCGGTGTTTCAGCGACGTTACCGGCGCAAACGCGTCCGGAAGACCGGCGTAGAGCGGATTCCCCGAAGACGCGCCGCGCGCGCTTGTCGTAGGAGCGAGCTTGCTCGCGAACCTGCAACGCACGGCGCTCCCTGTGGGCGCGGACCCTGTCCGCGATTCGCGCGCATGGCGCGCTCCTACAGGGGGCTTTGGCGCTGGGATTTCGCGGATGAGATCCGCTCCTACGGGCTGACACCGCATCTTTCGCCCACGCCGAACGGCCCCCTCTCCCGCTTGCGGGAGAGGGCTGGGGAGAGGGAACGGAGCCAATCCCGAACACCAGCGCATCCGGGTAGCGCCGTTCGCGAGCAAGCTCGCTCCTACAGGGCATGGGCGCTCGCCGGCCGTCACGTGGCCGGGGCGGCTGCCTGCCATTGCGCAATCGGTATCTAGACTCACTGGGGCCAAGGCTTTGCCTGCGCAATCAGAAGGAGCGTTTCATCATGAAAGGTCTTCCCCAACTCTTGCCCGTGCTGGCGGTGGGCGCCGCGCTGTCGGGCTGCATGAGCGATCAGGAGTTCATCGCTTCCAACCAGAAGGCTGCCCTCAGTGCCACCGAATCGCGGGCGAAGTTCGAGCTCAATTGCCAGCAGGTGGATGCCAGCGTCCTGACCAGCAAGGTCACCCATACCCGCTTCGGCTACCAACGCACCGAATACACCATCGGCGTACGCGGCTGCGGCCGGCAGGCGACCTATATCACCTATTGCCTCGAATCCACCAACTGCAACGCGATCAGCGACACGGCCCGTGTGGGCACGCAGCAGTAACCTCGCCTCCGCCCATCCGTACGGCGCATAACCGAAGGCGGTTATGCGCCGATTGGCCGATCTCGCCGGCAATCGCGCGAAGGGGCGGGCGGATCAGTCGTGCTGGCGCACTATGGCTTTGACGTAACGGGAGGGGATCTGCGCCTGGGCGTTGCTATCGCCATCCAGGCGCAGGATCAGGCTTTCGCCCAGCGACCAGACGACATGGACGTTCTTTAGCGTGCAGGCCTGATCGAGCTTCAGCATCTCGGGCGGGCTCTTTTCGCAGTAGTCATTTTTCAGGGCGATGGCGTTGGCCTCGTAAGCGCCCAGGCCCAGGCCCTTGACCACGCGTTCCGGCAGGCCTGCGAGCACACCGCTGTAGAACGCGATGGCCAGGGCGAAGAACAGTGAGAAGTGCAGGGCGTAGTTGAAGCCGCCGAAGCTTCCCAAGGCACTGATGGCGGCCAGCAGGCAGGCGCCGAGCGGGATCAGGTAGAACACGGCGATCTTCAGGTATTTGCCATCCAGCCCGTCGATGAACTTCGCCGTGTCCGCAATCACCGTGAAGGCGACGCCGCAGGCAATCAGGATGGGAACCCAGGCGTGATAGGCGAACCTGAGGATGTTGAAGCGGGCCAGGCGGAGGGTTCGTTGCAGCACAAGGCCGAATAGCAGAGCGACCAGCAAGGTCACGGTGAACAATACGAACAGGTACATCTTCGCCGAGTAGAGCAAGACCGAAGACAGGATCAGCGAGCAGAGGCAGTAAGGGCCCGCGTAGCAGATCAGAACCAGGATCACCGCTCTTCGTGTTCTGTGTTCTTCGTCGCGACCAAGCCAGTCAGCGATGTGACTGCGCACTTCTGAATGCTGGATGAAGCTGTGGAAGAACCAGAAGCCAGGCACCAGCATGCCGAACCACAACAGCCCGATGATCACGAACCCCATCAAGCCGGCTCCCAACAGCAGCGATGAGAACTGCAGCAGGTCGAAGCTCGGGTAGAAGTGGTTCGCGTAGAAGTACAGCAGGAAGACCGCGAAGCCTGCCGCAGGCGGCGCGAACTTGGCGATGGGGGAGAAGTACTGCTTGAAGAACGCCGAACTGGCGGCGGCGAATCGTTCGATCGGGTCCTGTTCCGGGACGGGGCGGTCGCTCCATCGTTCCATGCGGCTTCCTTGCTGGTGGGCTGGCTGAGTGGTGGCCATGGTATTGGGCTGCTCTCGGGCGTGTCACCTGGGCTTGTTGGGCGTGATGCGATCCGGTGTTGTTCCGGCGCCGCGATTCGTCTCCGCGTCATCCCCGCGAACGCGGGGGCCCAGTTGCCCACGGGTTGGGTGTTGCTGCGCCGCTTTGGCGTTTGTGGATGTTTCGCTGGAAGTCCTGCTCTTCGTAGGAGCGAGCTTGCTCGCGAACCCTTGGTCCCGCAGCGGCGCCGTTCGCGAGCAAGCTCGCTCCTACAGGGACGTTGCCAAGCCGGATTCCATCCAAGGGCGCACAACCGCAAGGCGGTTATGCGCCGATTCGCCAGGGTTGCCGGTCAGACGCTGGTTGGCGCGGGCAGGTCCGGCCATTGGCGGTAGGGCACCCACAACATTCCTTGCCAGTGCAGCACCGTGAGCGCTTGCGTCGGGCCGTGGAGGGTTTCGCGGCGGGGTTGGCGGGTGTCGTGGCGGTACAGGTCGCGCAGCGTCGGGATCACGTGTTGGGTGAGCCATTGGCGGATGCAGCGGTTTTCCGGGTGGTAATGGTGGATCAGCGTGGCGTACACGCCGGATTCGCTGAGCAGCAGGGCGTCCTCGTAGTCGCCGTGGCTGGCACGCAGCCAGGCCCAGCGGTGCTGGTCGTCGTCGAGGTTGCGGGTCACGCGGTCTTCCAGCAGCGGCAGGCCCATCAGGCGGCCGAGATCGTGGGCGCAGAACCAGCATTGGTCTTCCAGCAGCAGCGCGCGCAGCTGGCGCTTGTGGCGGGTGAAGACGGTGGGGATCAGGACCTCTTCAGACATGGCGCACCTCCGGGGTGGAGGGGGAAGAGGGCGGGTACAGCGAAGCGCCTTCGGGCTGAAGGCTCGGGTCGGTAGGCATATCCATTACCTCTGTGTGATTGCCCAGCTTTCTTAGGGCTGGGGTGCCGGGAGCTAAGAAACCCCACACAGAGGGCCGGACGTATTCCCCTTTCGGGTCTTGTATTAGCCCACTCCCGACGTCGCAGAGGTTTTTCGAGGACGAATGAAACCGGCGTGCTCGAAAAAGCCGCTTAACTTTCGGGAGCGGTCTGGCCGCTGTGTGACAGGCGTTTCTTAGGCGCCGGGCGAGATGTTAGGAGCTTGGGATGAGGGGGTCAACTACCAAACTTTTCTCGACTCTCAGTGAAGGCTCTATTGATTTTTTCGTGTAGAGGCGATGCGCTTGAGTTAATTGATTTTGCGTAGGTATTAACTAGCTCGGGGACGGGTAGTTCATTGATTACCTGGTATATGAATATGCTGATGTTTGTAGGGTAAAGAATTAATTGCTCAATGCAGGATTGATATTTTCCAGATATTGATTTTATTAGGTCGATGTCTTTGGGCTCTGCAATGGTATACACACCGTCCTGCTCGTTAATTAGCCAATCTATTGACTGTGCTGCAGGGTGGACTATTTGGCATAAATCTGAGTAGAAATTTTTGAAGGGTAGATTCGCCGAATCCAGTTCATCAATCATGCTGCTGGCGGTTTTTGCATTATGAGATTTAGGTGCCTTTTCATTTTTGCTGAGCTTTCGGGCAAAGATGAAGTGGATAAGAGCGTCTTCCAGTTCCTCACTAATTACGACTGACTTAAGCTCATTTCCTTGTAAGGCTTTTGCTATGTGGGCTGATACTTCAGCTAAAGTCAATGGCACTGAGCCAAGTGCGCTATACGCATCTGTGGTCGACTCCAGCAAGCCTCGCATTGACGAACAAAATGCAATGTAGTTCTCGCCTTCAATCGCTGAATTACAAGCATCTAGCCATTTTTTTGTTCTTATTAGGCTGCTTGTTGCAGCCCAGTGCGCTCTGTAAATAATCTCTTTCCAATACGTTTTTTGAATCTCACTGGGTGGAAGTTTGTTGAATTCGTCTTCGCATGCGAAGACGTAATTTCTGTCAATGGATGACTCTATCAGTGATTTGATTATTGGAGGGAGGGCGATGCCGGCTTTGGTTAGGGTTTGTTCAATAAGTTCTTTGTTCATCTAGTAAATTCCATAAAAAAGCCCCGCACAAGGCGGGGCTTTGGTCTTTCTATCGCTGCCCCAAAAATCCGTCTCGGGTATTAAGCGTTTCTAATGGTCTTGACTTGCTGCTTTGCTACTACTTCCGTCAGTCCCAGCTCAGCGCGCCGCCGGTCTGGTACTCGATCACGCGGGTCTCGAAGAAGTTTTTCTCTTTCTTCAAGTCCATGATTTCGCTCATCCACGGGAACGGGTTGCTGGTGCCCGGGTACTCTTCTTTCAGGCCGATCTGGGTCAGGCGGCGGTTGGCGATGAACTTGAGGTAGTCCTCCATCATCGCGGCGTTCATGCCCAGGACGCCGCGCGGCATGGTGTCGCGTGCGTATTCGATTTCCAGCTGGGTGCCCTGCAGGATCATCTGGGTCGCTTCGTCCTTCATCTGGGCGTCCCACAGGTGCGGGTTCTCGATCTTGATCTGGTTGATCACGTCGATGCCGAAGTTCAGGTGCATGGATTCGTCGCGCAGGATGTATTGGAACTGCTCGGCGGTGCCGGTCATCTTGTTGCGGCGGCCCATGGAGAGGATCTGGGTGAAGCCGCAGTAGAAGAAGATGCCTTCCAGGACGCAGTAGTACGCAATCAGGTTGCGCAGGAACTGGCGGTCGGTTTCCGGGGTGCCGGTCTGGAACATCGGGTCGGAGATCGAGCGGGTGTATTTCAGGCCCCAGGAGGCCTTTTTCGCGACGCTCGGGATCTCGTGGTACATGTTGAAGATCTCGCCTTCATCCATGCCCAGCGACTCGATGCAGTACTGGTAGGCGTGGGTGTGGATCGCCTCTTCGAACGCCTGGCGCAGGATGTACTGGCGGCACTCGGGGTTGGTGATCAGGCGGTACACGGCCAGCACCAGGTTGTTGGCAACCAGGGAGTCGGCGGTGGAGAAGAAGCCGAGGTTGCGCATGACGATGCGGCGCTCGTCTTCGCTGAGGCCGTCCTTGCTCTTCCACAGGGCAATGTCGGCGTTCATGTTCACTTCCTGCGGCATCCAGTGGTTGGCGCAACCATCCAGATACTTCTGCCAGGCCCAGTCGTACTTGAAGGGTACGAGCTGGTTGAGGTCGGCGCGGGCGTTGATCATCTGCTTGTCGCCGACGTGTACGCGGGCGCTGGCGCCTTCCAGGTCGTCCAGGCCTTCCTGAATGTCGAGGTCATCCAGGGCTTTCTTGGCGCGGGCGACGGCGTCGGAATCGTTGGCCGATACGGCGCGGGCGTCTTCGACGGAGCCGGCGGCTTCGTCATCCAGTTTGTCGGCGGCCTTGGCGGCGGCTTGGGCCACGGCCGGGGCGGCCTTGGCTTCGGAAGGGTCTTCCTTGTCGAATTCGTCCCAGCTGAGCATCGGTTCCTCTCCTGGTCTGGTTGCGTGATGGATGCACGCTAAAGCTTTCGTGGCTTCCCGGTTTCTGGGTTCCCGCGTTCGCGGGAATGACGAGGGGGAAGCTGTTATGTCTTGTGGGGGGGGGCTTCAAGAGCCCCTGTCCCTAGCCCTCTTCCGCAAGCGGGAGAGGGGGACTGCCTTTGCCATCTATCGGCGTGACGCTGAGCGAGTGACCGCTAGGCGCCCGGTTGGTCGGAGCCCCTGAGCGTACGACTGTACGTGATGGGGGCCGGCCAACCGGGCAACAACGCGGGCGCCGCTCAGCGCCGCGCTCGCACCCTTACTGGCAGGCTTCGCAGTCCGGGTTATCGATACTGCAGGCTTGCGGGACCGGTGCCGGTTTCGGCTCGGCCGGTGCGGCTTGCAGGCTCTCGTCGATCACCGAGGACACGGCGTTGAGCTTGCCGGTGTTGATGGTCGACTTCTCGGTGCTGGTCGCGGCCAGGGCACGGAGGTAGTAGGTGGTTTTCAGGCCACGGTACCAAGCCATGCGGTAGGTCACGTCGAGCTTCTTGCCCGAGGCGCCGGCGATGTAGAGGTTCAGCGACTGGGCCTGGTCGATCCACTTCTGGCGGCGGCTGGCGGCGTCGACGATCCACTTGGTCTCCACTTCGAAGGCGGTGGCGTACAGGTCTTTCAGGTCTTGCGGGATGCGCTCGATCTGCTGCACGGAGCCGTCGTAGTACTTCAGGTCGTTGACCATGACCGGGTCCCACAGGCCGCGGTTCTTCAGGTCGCGCACCAGGTAGGGGTTGATCACGGTGAACTCGCCGGAGAGGTTCGACTTCACGTAGAGGTTCTGGTAGGTCGGCTCGATGGACTGCGAGACGCCGGTGATGTTGGCGATGGTCGCGGTCGGCGCGATGGCCATGATGTTCGAGTTGCGGATGCCTTTCTTCACGCGCTCGCGCACCGGGGCCCAGTCCAGGCTCTCGCTCTGGTCGACTTCGATGTACTTGGCGCCACGGGCTTCGATCAGCAGCTTCTGCGAGTCGATCGGCAGGATGCCTTGCGACCACAGGGAGCCATTGAAGGTCTCGTAGGCACCGCGCTCGTCGGCCAGGTCGCACGACGCCTGGATGGCGAAGTAGCTGATGGCTTCCATGGACTTGTCGGCGAAGTCGATGGCGGCATCGGAGCCGTAGGCGATGTGCTGCAGGTACAGGGCGTCCTGGAAGCCCATGATGCCCAGGCCTACCGGGCGGTGTTTCAGGTTCGAGTTGCGAGCCTGGTCGACCGAGTAGTAGTTGATGTCGATGACGTTATCGAGCATGCGGACCGCGGTCTTCACGGTGCGGCCGAGCTTCTCGATGTCGAGCTTGCCGTCGACGATGTGGTTGACCAGGTTCACGGAGCCCAGGTTGCAGACCGCGATCTCGTCCTTGTTGGTGTTCAGGGTGATCTCGGTGCACAGGTTCGAGCTGTGGACCACGCCCACGTGCTGCTGCGGGCTGCGCAGGTTGCACGGGTCCTTGAAGGTCAGCCACGGGTGGCCGGTCTCGAAGAGCATGGAGAGCATCTTGCGCCACAGGTCTTTGGCCTGGACGACCTTGTGCAGCTTCAGCTTGCCGTACTGGGTCAGGGCTTCGTAGTACTCGTAGCGCTCTTCGAAGGCCTTGCCGTACAGGTCGTGCAGGTCGGGGACGTCGGACGGCGAGAAGAGGGTCCAGGTGCCGTCTTCGAACACGCGCTTCATGAACAGGTCAGGGATCCAGTTCGCGGTGTTCATGTCGTGGGTACGACGACGGTCGTCACCGGTGTTCTTGCGCAGCTCGAGGAATTCCTCGATGTCCAGGTGCCAGGTCTCCAGGTAGGCGCAGACGGCGCCCTTGCGCTTGCCGCCCTGGTTGACGGCGACGGCGGTGTCGTTCACCACTTTCAGGAACGGAACCACGCCCTGGGACTTGCCGTTGGTGCCCTTGATGTAGGAGCCCAGCGCGCGCACCGGGGTCCAGTCGTTGCCCAGGCCGCCGGCAAACTTGGACAGCATGGCGTTGTCGTGGATGGCGTTGTAGATGCCCGACAGGTCGTCCGGCACGGTGGTCAGGTAGCAGCTGGAGAGCTGCGGACGCAGGGTGCCGGCGTTGAACAGGGTCGGGGTCGACGACATGTAGTCGAAGGACGACAGCAGGTTGTAGAACTCGATGGCGCGTTCTTCTTTCTGCGGCTCTTCGATGGCCAGGCCCATGGCCACGCGCATGAAGAAGATCTGCGGCAGTTCGAAGCGCACGCCGTCCTTGTGGATGAAGTAGCGGTCGTACAGGGTCTGCAGGCCCAGGTAGGTGAACTGCTGGTCGCGCTCGTGGTTCAGCGCGGCGCCCAGTTTCGCCAGGTCGTAGGTCTTCAGCTTGCTGTCGATCAGCTCGAACTCGGAGCCTTTCTCGATGTACGCCGGCAGGGCCTTGGCGTAGATCTCGGCCATCTCGTGGTGAGTGGCGCTCTCGGCCACGCCGAGGAAGCCCAGGGCTTCGGCGCGCAGGGTGTCCATCAGCAGGCGGGCGGTGACGTAGGAGTAGTTCGGCTCACGCTCGACCAGGGTACGGGCGGTCATCACCAGGGCGGTGTTGACGTCCTTCTCGGCCACGCCGTCGTACAGGTTCTTCAGGGTCTCGCGCTCGATCAGCTCGCCATCGACCTCAGCCAGGCCTTCGCAGGCTTCGCGGATGATGGTCTGCAGGCGGCCCATGTCCAGCGGCTGGGTGCTGCCGTCGGCCTTGGTGATGCGGATGCTCGGGTGCGGCTGGGCGACGTCGCTGGCTACGGCGGCCTTGCTGCGCTCGTTGGCGCGGGCTTCGCGGTAGATCACGTAGTCGCGGGCGACTTTCTGCTCGCCGGCGCGCATCAGGGCCAGTTCGACCTGGTCCTGGATTTCTTCGATGTGGATGGTGCCACCGGAGGGCATGCGGCGCTTGAAGGTCGCGGTGACCTGTTCGGTCAGGCGCGCGACGGTTTCATGGATGCGCGACGAGGCGGCGGCGGTGCCGCCTTCCACGGCGAGGAACGCCTTGGTGATGGCTACGGTGATCTTGTCATCGGTGTAGGGAACTACGGTGCCGTTGCGCTTGATCACGCGCAGCTGGCCGGGCGCGGTGGCGGCCAGATCCTGGGCGGATTCGGCGGCCTGCGGCGCTGCGGCCTGCGGGTTCTCGCGAGTGGTGTCGATCTGCATGGGTGGTTATCTCCACATTCTCGTAATGGGTTTCTGTGCGGGCGCCGGGGCGCCTTCCCGAAAAACAACAAAAGAGCGTCGCGTCCGGCAGAACCGGCCACGTGAATCTTTGGACAGGGGATGGGGGACTCAGCGGCCTCCCTGGCCCTAGTCGGGTGTCCGCCCCTTATGGGCCGGAACCACAATACCTAGTGGTGTTGAACGAACGGTTGCAACACGCGTACCGCAGTGCCATCGACATCAATCGCTCCTTGCGGTCTGCGCCGCTTTGGACCTCAGTACGTCTGGATGCAGCTTTCGGGGAACCGGAGGAGCCATGGAAAAGGCTCGCGACTTCGTGCTTCTTCTTGTGTCCGGTTGTTGGCGGTCAACCCAAGATGTAGGGGTTATCCGCAACGGGGATACAAGATAATGCGCTGAGGGGGGCTTTGCAAGGTGAGGATCTGGGGAGAAGCTGTGGATAAAATGTGGGTGAAATGTGGGTGACTCGCGGGACTGCGCGGCAGGCCGCATGGCGCCGCTGTTTTGCCGTTCGTCATCTGTGACGAAGCGATTGCGGTGCCTGCGACGATGCGTTCAGGGCGTGAACCCTACCACAATATCTAGTGGTTATGGCCAGTGCCGGAACGCCCGTGCGGCCTGCCCGGCAATGTGGGTAGAATGCCGGCCTCTGCCAGGGCCTGCGCGGCCCGCTGTGCGTTGTTAGGAGGCGGTGTGGAACAAGAGGCGCGAATCCTGATCGTCGAGGACGACCAGCGCTTGGCCGAGCTGACCCAGGACTACCTGGAGAGCAACGGCCTGAAGGTCGGCGTGGAGTCCGATGGCGCGCGCGCGGTGGCGCGGGTGCTGGAGGAACGTCCGGACCTGGTGGTGCTCGACCTGATGCTGCCGGGCGAGGACGGCCTGTCGATCTGCAAGCGCCTGCGCCCGGACTACGACGGCCCGATCCTGATGCTGACCGCGCGTACCGACGACATGGACCAGGTCCAGGGCCTGGAGATGGGCGCGGACGACTACGTGTGCAAGCCGGTGCGTCCGCGCCTGCTGCTGGCGCGCATCCGTGCCCTGTTGCGGCGCAGCGACGGCGGCGAGGTTGCACCGTCGTCGGGCAAGCGCCTGACCTTCGGCAAGCTGGTGATCGACAACGCCATGCGCGAGGCCTGGCTCGACGAGGTGACCATCGAGCTGACCAGCGCCGAGTTCGACCTGCTCTGGCTGCTGGCGTCCAACGCCGGGCGCATCCTCTCCCGCGAGGAGATCTTCAACAACCTGCGCGGCATCGAATACGACGGCCAGGACCGCTCCATTGACGTACGCATCTCGCGCATCCGCCCGAAGATCGGCGACGACCCGATGCACCCGCGGCTGATCAAGACGGTGCGCAGCAAGGGCTACCTGTTCGTCGGCGAGTTGTAAGGCCCGGCCTTTTCGTCGTGGCCATCCCCGCGAAAGCGGGGACCCAATAAACAGAAAGCAACCCGGCAAGAGCGGCGATGAAATCCATCTTCCTGCGCATCTACGGCGGCATGCTCCTGACCCTGGTGGTGGTCGGCGCGCTCGGCTTGCTGACGTTGCGGGTGGTCAACGACGTGCGTGCGCAGGACTACCGCCAGGAGTTGGCGCGCGGCACCTTCCGCCTGATGTCCGACGAACTGGTGCCGATGGAGGAGGTCGACCGCAAGCGCGCCATCCTGCAGTGGAGCCGGCTGATGGGCATTCCCCTGAGCCTGCAGCACCTCGACAGCCTGGGCCTGGAAAGCCGCGCCCGTGCCCGCCTCATGAATGGCGAGGTACTGGTGGAGCAGAGCGCGCCGCACCTGTTCAAGGTCTATTCCCAGGTCAGCCTGCAGGAGAGCCTGGTGCTGGTGGGCGAGGTGGAGCAGGTCAGCGAGCAACTGGCGCGCGCCACCCTTTATATGGTGATGGACGAGCTGCGCCGCTACCCGGCGAGCGAACAGCCCTACCACCTGGCGCGCATCGTCCGCGACAAGCAGTTCGGCTACGACGTGCACCTCAAGCGGCTCAAGGAGGTCGACCTCGACGACGACCAGAGCCGCCGCGTGGAGGAGGGCGACACCGTGCTGGCGCTGGGCAAGAACGGCGATTCGCTGCGGGTGCTGGCCGGCATTGTCGGCACGCCCTGGGTGCTGGAACTCGGCCCCATCGAGCGCATGAACCCCTATCCGCCGCAGCTGCTGCTGTTGCTCGCGGCGCTCGGCCTAACGCTGATCGGCCTCACCCTCTACCTGTTGGTCAGCCGCCTGGAACAGCGCCTGCGCAGCCTCGAATCGGCCGCCGCGCGCCTGGCCCGCGGCAGCCTGGATGCCCGCGCGGAAGTCAGCGGCGCCGACTCGGTGGGGCGCCTGGCCGGTGCCTTCAACCACATGGCGGTGCAGATCCAGCGGCTGATCATGGTCCAGCGCGAGCTGGTGCGCGCGGTGTCCCACGAGCTGCGCACGCCGGTGGCGCGGCTGCGCTTCGGCCTGGAAATGATCGAGTCGGCGGAAACCGATACGGCGCGGCAGAAGTACATGGCCGGCATGGACGGCGACATCCAGGACCTCGATCAGCTGGTCGACGAGATGCTCACCTACGCGCGCCTGGAGCAGGGCTCGCCAGCGCTGAGCTACAAGGCCGTGGAACTGGGCGCGCTGATCGAGCAAGTGGTCACGGAGATCGCCCCCTTGCGCCGCGAGGTGCTGGTCACCTGCGAGGCCGGGCCGTTGGTGCCGTTCGACCAGGGCAGCTGGATCGAGGCCGAGCCGCGCTATCTGCACCGCGCCCTGCAGAACCTGCTGAGCAATGCCATCCGCTATGCCGAAGGGCGCGTGCGGGTGAGCTACCGGGTGAGCCTGGACCGCTGCCAGGTGGACGTCGAGGACGATGGCCCGGGCGTTCCCGAAGACCGTTGGGAGCGGCTGTTCACGCCGTTCTTCCGCGTCGACGACAGCCGTACGCGCGTCACCGGCGGGCACGGGTTGGGCCTTTCCATCGTGCGCCGGATCATTCACTGGCACGGCGGGCGCGCCTCGATCAGCCGTAGCGAAAGCCTGGGCGGCGCCTGCTTCACCTTGGCCTGGCCACGGCGCCAGGCATTGCTCAAGGAATAGGCCTGCGACGGGCGGTGGCTGGACAGTTTGCGACTTTATAGTATATAAATTTATATATTGTATTTTCGTAGACCGTTGCCATGTCGTCCACCGAATCCCCTGATCTGACCCGCATGCGCCAGTCCGCCGACGAAGCCGGACGCCTGCTCAAAGCCCTGGGCAATCCAGACCGCCTGTTGCTGTTGTGCCTGCTGTCGCAGGGCGAAAGCCATGTCGGCGGGCTGGAGGAGCGCCTGGGCATTGGCCAGCCGACGCTGTCGCAACAGTTGGGCGTGCTGCGCCGCGAAGGCCTGGTGGAAACCCGCAAGGATGGCAAGCAGGTCTACTACCGGATCAGCAGCCCGCAAGCGCTGGCGGTGATCCAGACCCTTTACCGGTTGTACTGCGCGGAGGATGGGCAATGAGCATCGACTGGACGGCTTTCACCCCCTGGAGCGCCTTGGCCGGCGGCGTGTTGATCGGCCTTTCCGCCGGCTTGTTCGCCGTGCTCAACGGCCGCATTGCCGGCATCAGCGGCTTGCTCGGCGGCGTGCTGGCGGGCAGCAGGGAAGGGCGCCTGGAGCGCCTGCTGTTCCTCCTCGGCCTGCTGGCCGCACCGGCGTTGTGGATGCTCTGGGGCAGGCTGCCCGAGCTGCATTACCAGAGCGGCTGGCCGACCCTGCTGGTGGCCGGCTTCCTGGTCGGCATCGGCAGCCGCTATGGCGCCGGCTGTACCAGTGGGCACGGCGTCTGCGGCCTCGCGCGGCTGTCGCCGCGTTCGCTGGTGGCCACGCTGTGCTTCATGGGCAGCGGCTTCGCTACCGTCTTCGTCCTGCGTCATCTGTTGGGAGTCTGAACATGGCTGCTGTGATCGCTCTTCTCTGCGGGCTGCTGTTCGGCATCGGCCTGCTGCTGGCCGGCATGGCCGACCCGACCAAGGTGCTGGGCTTCCTCGACCTGGCCGGCGCCTGGGACCCGTCCCTGGCGCTGGTGATGGTCGGCGCCATAGGCGCGGCCTTCCTGCCGTTCACCTGGGCACGCCGGCAAACGCGCAACCTGCTCGGTGGCGCCATGCAACTGCCGAAGGCGCGCGATCTGGATCGCCGGCTGATCGTCGGCAGCCTGGTGTTCGGCATGGGCTGGGGCGTCGCGGGGATCTGCCCGGGGCCGGCGCTGGTGGGATTGGGCGCCGGCTACTGGCAGGCGGGGTTGTTCGTCGCGGCCATGCTGGTGGGCATGGGCGTGTTCCAGAAGCTGCAGGGAGGCAAGTGATGTCAGGCCTCGACGACCCGCGCGTGTTATTCGCCGCCGAGCGCACGTTGCTGGCCTGGAACCGCACGGCGCTGGCTTTGATCGCCTTCGGTTTCGTCATCGAGCGCAGCGGCCTGTTGCTGCGCCTGCTGCACGGCGGGGCCGACACCGATGCGGTACGCCACTATTCGTTCTGGGTGGCGCTGGGCTTCATCCTGCTTGGCTGCTTCGCCGCTTGCAGCTCGGCGCTTCAATTCCGCCGGGTGGTGCGTGGATTGAAGCCGGTGGAGATTCCCGAGGGCTACCGGGTCAACGCCGGGCCCTGGCTCAACCTGCTGGTGGCCGTGCTGGGCCTGGTGCTGACGCTGTACCTGGCCTTCTGATGGATAAAGTTGACCTTCGGGTCAATGCATGCAAAATGCTCGCGGCGCGGCACCTTCCGTGCCCGCGCCGCATGCCTTCTCCCTGACTGACCCGCCCCATCGGACGCCGGAAACGGCCGCAGCGGCGAGGATGCGCCAAGCGGTATATCGTTTCTGATATAACGGATGTCCCACTCAGGAGCACCTCGATGAATCGCACCGCCGCACCTTTCACCCTGGCCCTTGCGGCTAGTCTGCTTGCCCAAGCCACACTCGCCGACGAGGTCCAGGTCGCCGTGGCGGCCAACTTCACCGCGCCCATCCAGGCCATCGCCAAGGACTTCGAGAAGGACACCGGACACAAGCTGGTGGCCTCCTTCGGCGCCACCGGGCAGTTCTACGCGCAGATCAAGAACGGCGCGCCCTTCGAGGTGCTCCTCGCCGCCGACGACGCGACTCCGGCCAAGCTCGAGCAGGAAAAGGCCACCGTCCCCGGTTCGCGCTTCACCTACGCCATCGGCAAGCTGGCGCTGTGGTCGGCGAAGGACGGTTATGTCGATGCCAAGGGCGATGTCCTGAAGAAGGGCGACTTCCAGCACCTGTCCATCGCCAATCCGAAGACTGCGCCCTACGGCCTGGCGGCCACCCAGGTGCTGGACAAGCTGGGCCTGAAGGACAAGCTGGCCGGCAAGCTCGTCGAGGGCCAGAACATCGGCCAGGCGTTCCAGTTCGTTTCCACCGGCAACGCCGAGCTGGGCTTCGTGGCGTTGTCGCAGGTCTACAAGGATGGCAAGGTGACCGCCGGTTCGGCCTGGATCGTCCCGGTCGACCTCTACGCACCGATCCGCCAGGACGCGGTGATCCTCGAAAAAGGCAAGGACAACGCGGCGGCCAAGGCCCTGGTCGAGTACCTGAAGGGGCCGAAGGCGGCGGCGGTGATCAAATCCTACGGCTACGAGCTGTAAGGCAAGGAAAGCGATGCCACTGACCGCGGCGGACCTCACGGCAATCCGGCTCACCCTCGAGCTGGCTTGCGTCAGCACCCTGATCCTGTTGCTGCTGGGCACCCCCGTCGCCTGGTGGCTGGCGCGCACCCGCTCGTGGCTCAAGGGCCCGATCGGGGCGCTGGTGGCGCTGCCGCTGGTGCTGCCGCCGACGGTTATCGGCTTCTACCTGCTGGTCACCCTGGGCCCCAACGGCCCCATCGGCCAGCTCACCGACGCGCTGGGTTGGCGGCGCCTGCCGTTCAGCTTCGCCGGGCTGGTGGTGGGCTCGGTGTTCTACTCGCTGCCCTTCGTGGTGCAGCCGCTGCAGAACGCTTTCGAGGCCATCGGCAAGCGTCCGCTGGAGGCCGCCGCGACCTTGCGCGCGAGCCCGCTGGACGCTTTCTTCAGCGTGGTCCTGCCGCTCGCGCGGCCGGGTTTCGTCACCGCCGCCATCCTTGGTTTTGCGCACACCGTCGGCGAGTTCGGCGTGGTGCTGATGATCGGCGGCAACATCCCCGGCCAGACCCGCGTGGTCTCGGTGCAGATCTTCGATCACGTCGAAGCCCTGGAGTACGCCCAGGCGCACTGGCTGGCCGGCGGCATGGTGGTGTTCTCCTTCTTCGTGCTGCTGGCGTTGTATTCCACGCGGCGCACGCGCGCGGCCTGGAGCTGAGATGAGCGCTGCCATCGAAGCGAAGTTCCGCCTCGACTACCGGGACTTTTCCCTGGATGTCGACCTTGAACTGCCGGGGCGTGGAGTGACTGCGCTGTTCGGCCATTCCGGCTCCGGCAAGACCACCTGCCTGCGTTGTTTCGCCGGCCTGGAGCGGCCGAGTCGCGCACGACTGCAAGTGAACGGCGAGACCTGGCAGGACAGCGAGCGCGGCCTGTTCCTGCCGCCGCACAAGCGCGCCATCGGCTATGTGTTCCAGGATGCCAACCTGTTCGAGCACCTGAGCGTGCGGCGTAACCTGGCGTACGGCATGAAGCGCGTGCCCACTCGTGAGCATCGCGTGGCGTTGGATCAAGCCTGCGAGCTGCTCGGCATCGGCCACTTGCTGGAGCGCATGCCAAGGCACCTGTCCGGCGGCGAGCGGCAGCGGGTCGGTATCGCCCGTGCGCTGCTGACCAGTCCGAGGCTGTTGCTGATGGACGAGCCGCTGGCTTCCCTTGATGTGAAGCGCAAGACCGAGATCCTGCCGTACCTCGAACGCCTGCACGACGAACTGGATATCCCGATCCTCTACGTCAGCCACTCGCCGGATGAAGTGGCGCGCCTGGCCGATCACCTTGTGCTGCTCGAAGGCGGCCGAGTGCTGGCCAGTGGTGCTGTAGGGGAAACCCTGGCGCGCACCGATCTGCCGACTTCGATGCTGGAGGATGCCGGCGTGGTGATCGATGGCCGCGTGCTTGGCCACGACAGCGCCTATGGCCTGCTCGACCTTGGCCTGCCCGGTGGCAACGAACGCATTCGCCTGGCCCATGCGGCGCTGCCCGAAGGCAAGGCGCTGCGCATCAAGGTGCAGGCCCGCGACGTCAGCCTGAGCCTGGATCGCCCCGAACACAGCAGCATCCTCAATCGTCTGCCGGCGTCGGTGGTGGAGATGGTCGCCACCGACAATCCGGCGCACCTGCTGGTGCGTCTGGAGGTGTCGGGCAATCCGCTGCTGGCGCGCATCACGCGCTATTCCGCCGACCAGCTCGGCCTGCGCGAAGGGCAGGGGCTGTGGGCGCAGATCAAGTCGGTGGCGGTGCTGGCCTGAGGCGAGGTCTCGCGACGTGGTTCATTGGGTCCCCGCGTTCGCGGGGATGACGCAGGAGGCGGGGATGGCCACGAGGCTGAGCAGGCGCTCGTCGAGGGTGGCGAACTGCGCGTCCAGTTCGCTTCCGCTGCACCATTGCTCGGAGAGGTCGCAGAGCAGGCGCAGGCGCGCTTGTCCCTGGTCGTTCCATTCCAGCAGTTCGGCGTGCTCGAAGTAGAAGCGCTTGCCCACTATCGGGTAGAGCGCCTTGAACAGGCTTTCCTTGAGCGAGAAGGTCAGGGTCACGGTGAACCCCAAAAGCGCCGGGTCCAGGCGTTCGCGCTCGGCGGGTGTGAGCAGTTCTTCCTGCAGTCGTGCAGCGCGTGCGTCGTCGAGCAGGCTTTCGACGTCGAGTCCCAAGCCTTGCCATTGGCTGCGCAGGGCGACCACCGCCGCGGCCCAGCCATCGCCATGGGTGATGGAGCCGCAGAGCCCGGCGGGCCAGATCGGCGAGCGGTCCGCCGCGAGGCCCGGCGCCACGGCCATGGTCTGCAATTGGCCGATGCTGGCGCGGGCGCAGAGGCGTCCGGCGAGGAATTCGGCGCGGCGCTTGGCCACCGCGCGGCCGATGTTGGCCGGCAGGTCCACGCCGTGGCGGACGAAGGCGTCGGCGTCGAGGCGCGCAGGTTGGAACTGGCTGCTGTGCAGGACGGCGCCCGGCACGGCCTGGGGCAGCGGCCAGTGCGCCTGGGGCGGGGTGAGGAAGTCGGCGGATTCGGACATGGCGCGAATTCTGCCGTTCGACGGGCGATCTGGCCAGAGGCTAGTAGTTGGTTTGTGACCGTACAGTCGCGTCCAGCCGGTCACAAACCCTTTACATTCGATTGCAAAGGTTAACGCAAGCGCTACGGATCGCCGGGCGCGGAATTGCCACACTGCGCCCCGCGTTCCTTAGGGAACGCAGGTGAGGTTGTTGTCGGAGCCGCGAGCTCCGGCTTTTTCACTGATCGTGTGCGGGAGTTCGTTTTTGCGGACTTCCGTTTTTTTTGGCCCGCGTTTTTGCATCGCCCGGCCCGCTCGGGGCCGGGCGCTTCGGGGACTAGCCGAAGACCTGCTTGAGGAACGCCTGCAGGTCGGCCCAGGACTTCTGGTCGGCGGTCTTGTCGTAGCCGACGTCCAGGCCATGGCCCTTGTGCTTGTCGGCGTCCGGGTTGGTGAAGCTGTGCTTGGCGCCTGGCTGCACGACGAACTTGTAGTCGGCGCCGGCCTGGTCCATTTCCTTCTTGAACGCCGCCACGCTGTCGGCCGGCACCAGGGTGTCGCCACCGCCGTGCTCCACCAGGATCTTCGCCTTCACCGCCCCGGCTTGCGCCGGCGTAGCGGTTGCCAGCACGCCGTGGAAGCTGGCCACGCCGAGCAGCGGCAGGCCCTGGCGCGCCATGTCGAGCACCACCTTTCCACCGAAGCAGTAGCCGATGGCGGCGATCTTGTTCGGGTCGGTCTGCGGCTGCTGCTTGAGCAGGTCGAGCCCGGCCTGGAAGCGCGCCTTGGCGGCGTCGGCGTTCTTCAGCGCTTCCTGCATGAAGGCGGTGGCCTCGTTGGGGTGCTCGGTGTGCTTGCCTTCGCCGTACATGTCGATGGCCATGGCGCTGTAGCCCAAGGCGGCGAGGTCGCGGGCGCGGCGCTTGGCGTAGTCGTTCAGCCCCCACCACTCGTGCACCACGATGATTCCCGGACGCGCGCCTTTGATGGCGTCGTCATAGGCGAAGTAGCCGATCATCTTGGTGCCGTCGGTGGCCTGGTAGGGGATCTCCTGGGTCTTGATCGCGGCTTGGGCACTCAGGCCCAGGGTCAGCAACAGCAAGGTGGCGAGCAGGCGCATGGCGCGTCCTCCCTGTGTGTGGAACTGAACAAGATAGTCGCTGCGGCGCGGCTCGCCCGGCGGGGCGCCTTCGGCTACCCTTGCCGCCCCGTGTCGCTGCTTCGAGGAAGGCCCCATGCGCTCCGTTCGTTTCCTGTCGCCCCTGCTGCTCTGCGCCGGCCTTTCGCAAGCCCCGGCGAGCCTGGCCGATGAGTTCGGCAGTTGCCTGGCGAGGCTGCAGCCGCAGGCCGCCGCCAAGGGCGTGGATGCCGCCAGTTACCGGCGCTACACCCAGGGCCTGCAGGCCGATCTGAGCGTGCTGCCGCTGCTCGATGCCCAGCCGGAGTTCGTCACGCCGCTGTGGGACTACCTGGCCGGACTGGTCGACGACCAGCGCGTGGCCGACGGCAAGGCGATGCTCGCCCAGCACGGCGAACTGCTCGACCGCGTCGCGCGGCAGTACCAGGTGGACAAGTACGCGGTGGTCGCGGTCTGGGGCGTGGAGAGCGATTTCGGCCGCATCGCCGGCAAGCGCCCGCTGCTGACTTCGCTGGGCACGCTGTCCTGCTACGGGCGGCGCCAGGCGTTCTTCCAGGGCGAGTTCTTCGCCACCCTCAAGCTGCTGCAGCAGGGCGACCTGCGCGACGCCGGCATCACCGGCTCCTGGGCCGGCGCCTTCGGCCAGACGCAGTTCATGCCCAGCACCTATGCGCGCATCGCGGTGGACTTCGACGGCGACGGCCATCGCGACCTGGTCGGCAGCGTGCCCGACGCCCTGGCGTCCACCGCCAACTACCTGAGCAAGGCCGGCTGGGTGCCGGGGCAGCCGTGGGGCTTCGAGGTGAAGCTGCCAGCGAGCTTCGCCGAATCCCAGGCCGGACGCACCAAGCGCCGCAGCGTGGCGGACTGGAAAGCCATGGGCGTGCAGCGCGCCGACGGCGGCCCGCTGCCATCGGGCGACACCCGCGCGGCCATCCTGATCCCGACCGGCAAGGCCGGCCCGGCCTTCCTGGTGCTGCGCAACTACGACGCCATCTATTCGTACAACGCCGCCGAGAGCTACGCGCTGGCGATCTCCCTGCTGTCTGACCGCCTGCGTGGCGGCCCCGGCCTGCGCACGCCCTGGCCGACCGATGACCCCGGCCTGAGCCGCGCCCAGCGCAAGGAGCTGCAGAAGCTGCTGCTCGCCCGCGGCTACGCCATCGGCGAACCCGACGGCATGATCGGCGACAACACCCGCCGCGCCATCCAGGCCGAGCAGCAGCGCCTGGGCCTGCAACCGGCCGACGGTCGCGCCGGGCAGAAGATCTTCAACGCGATGCAAGCCGCGCACTGAGCTTGCTCTTCGTAGGAGCGAGCTCCTCGCGAACGGCGTTCCCTGGCGACGCAGGTGGCTGGGACTGACGCAGATCTCTCTGCGGCATGCGCGGGATGGCTGGGTAGGGCAATTGCAGGCGCCTGGGGCAGCGAGGAGCGTTGATCGCGGGCCGGGCTCGTCTACGAGGCTGGCTTCCCGCGTTCGCGGGAATGACGATTGGTTGGGGACAGCCCCGCTCGAACTCCCAACTCCACTCCCGTCATTCCCATCATTTGCGTCATCCCCGCGTTCGCGGGGACGCACTGGCCCTCAGGCGAAATTCACCACCCCGGCACGCCGCTCATGTCCGGCAGGTGGTGGGCGATGCCCTTGTGGCAGTCGATGCAGGTTGCCTGGCCCGAGGCCAGGGCGGTGGAGTGCATCTGCCTGGCGCGCGGGCTCTGGCGGGTGAAGTCCATGAATTGGAAGTTGTGGCAGTTGCGACACTCCAGCGAATCGTTGGCCTTGAGCCGTGCCCATTCGTGTTCGGCTAGTTCGCGGCGGTGGTCGAGGAATTTCTCGCGGGTGTTGATGGTGCCGAAGATCTTGCCCCAGACCTCCTTGGACGCCTGCATCTTGCGGGCAATCTTGTCGGTCCATTTGTGCGGCACATGGCAGTCCGGGCAGGTGGCGCGCACGCCCGAGCGATTGGTGTAGTGGATGGTGTCCTTGAGCTCGACATAGACGTTGTCGCGCATCTCGTGGCAGGAGGTGCAGAACTTCTCGCTGTTGGTCGCCTCCAGCGCGGTGTTGAAGCCGCCCCAGAAGATGATCCCGGCGATGAACCCGGCCAGGGTCAGGAACCCCAGGCTGTAGTGCACGCTGGGCCGGCGCAGGACCGTCCAGTAACCGCCAAGCCAGGCGATGAGTGCTTTCATGGCCCCTCCTCAGGGTTTGCTGGCGGCGGCGTCGCGCTTGAGGATGCTGTCGATGTCTTCGAAGCTGTTGCCCACCAGCGGCTTCACGTCCTCCTGGGGCACGTGGCACTGCACGCAGAAGTAACGGCGTGGCGCCACCGAGGCCAGCACCTGGCCGTCGCGGTCCATGTAGTGGGTGATGCTGATCATCGGCGCCTGCACCTTCGCGCTGTTGGCGCGGCTGTGGCAGGACAGGCACTTGTTGCTGTTGGTGTCGATGCGATAGCCGGCGATGGTGTGCGGGATGGTCGGCGGCTGCTCGGGGTAGGCGCGTTCGCGGCGGATGTCCTTGTTCTCTTCCGGCGCCAGCGGCGGCGCCGGGCGGTCCTGGCTGATGGTTCCGCCGGGGCGGCGGCCGTCCGGGGCCGGGGCGTCCAGCGGGTAGTCCGGCTGCGCAGCCAGCAGCGGCAGGCCGAGCAGCAGGAGCAGGAACGGGATCAGGCGTTTCATGGCGGGCTCCTCAGGCCAGGCTGACCAGCTCGATGCGGACCGCGCACTTCTTGTAGTCGGTCTGCTTGGAGATCGGGTCGGTGGCGTCCAGGGTGACCTTGTTGATCAGTTTGTTGGCGTCGAAGAAGGGCACGAATACCAGCCCCTGAGGCGGTTTGTTGCGCCCGCGTGTTTCGATGCGCGCGCGGATCTCGCCGCGCCGGCTGATCACCTTTACCTCGCTGCCGCGCCTGAGTTTCAGCTTCGTGGCGTCGTCCGGGTGCATGTACACCAGGGCGTCGGGCACCGCCTTGTACAGCTCCGGCACGCGCTGGGTCATGCTGCCGGTGTGCCAGTGTTCGAGCACGCGGCCGGTACACAGCCAGAACGGGTAGTCGGCGTCTGGCGCCTCGGCCGGCGGCTCGTAGGGCAGGGCGAAGATGATCGCCTTCTTGTCCGGGTAGCCGTAGAACTGCACGCCGCTGCCCTTGGCGACGTAGGGGTCGAGTCCCTCGCGGTAGCGCCAGAGGGTTTCCTTGCCGTCCACCACCGGCCAGCGCAGGCCGCGCGCCTCGTGGTAGGCGTCGAAGGGCGCGAGGTCGTGGCCATGGCCGCGGCCGAAACGGGCGTATTCCTCGAACAGGCCCTTCTGCAGGTAGAAACCGAAGGCCTTGGCTTCGTCGTTGGCGTATCCCTTGGCCACCTGTTCGGCACCGAAGGCGTCCACCTGGCCGTTGCGGAACAGCACTTCGTAGAGGGTCTTGCCCTTGAGCTCGGGCGCCTTGGCCAGCAGGTCGGCGGGCCATACCTCGTCGGTGGTGAAGCGCTTGGAGAATTCCACCAGTTGCCAGAGGTCGGACTTCGCCTCGCCCGGCGCGCTCACCAGTTGGTGCCAGAACTGCGTGCGTCGCTCGGCGTTACCGTAGGCGCCTTCCTTTTCCACCCACATCGCGCTGGGCAGGATGAGGTCGGCGGCCTGGGCCGAGACGGTCGGGTAGACGTCGGAGACGATCACGAAGTTTTCCGGGTTGCGCCATCCCGGCAGCACTTCCTGCATGACGTTCGGCCCGGCCTGCATGTTGTTGCACACCTGGGTCCAGTAGACGTTGAGCACGCCGTCCTTGAGCTTGCGGCTCTGCTCCACGGCGTGGAAGCCGACTTTCTCCTGGATGGTGCCGGCCGGGACCTTCCAGATCTTCTCGGCGGTTTCGCGGTGTTTCGGGTTGGTCACCACCAGGTCCGCCGGCAGGCGGTGGGCGAAGGTGCCGACCTCGCGCGCAGTGCCGCAGGCCGAAGGCTGGCCGGTGAGCGAGAAGGGGCTGTTGCCCGGCTCGCTGATTTTCCCGGTGAGCAGGTGGATGTTGTAGATCAGGTTGTTGGCCCAGACACCGCGGGTGTGCTGGTTGAAGCCCATGGTCCAGAACGACACCACCTTGCGTTTCGGGTCGGCGTAGAGTTCGGCCAGGGCCTTGAGGCGTTCGGCCGGCACGCCGCTTTCCTTGGCTGTGCGCTCCAGGGTGTAGGGCTTGACGAAGGCGGCGAAGGCGTCGAAATCGATATCGCTCCAGGTATTGGCCTTGGCGGCGTTCTGCGCCTTCTTCTCCATGGGCTCATCCGGGCGCAGTCCGTAGCCGATGTCATCGACGCCCTTCGCGAAGCGCACGTGCTGGCTGACGAAGTCGCGGTTCACCGCGCCGCTCTGGATGATGTGGTTGGCGATGTAGTTGAGGATGTGCAGGTCGGTCTGCGGCGTGAACACCATGGGGATGTCGGCCAGGTCGAAGCTGCGGTGCTCGAAGGTGGAGAGCACCGCCACCTTGACGTGCGGCGCGCTGAGGCGGCGGTCGGTGACCCGCGACCAGAGCACCGGGTGCATCTCGGCCATGTTCGAGCCCCAGAGCACGAAGGCGTCGGTGGCCTCGAAGTCGTCGTAGCAGCCCATGGGTTCGTCCATGCCGAAGCTGCGCATGAAGCCCATTACCGCCGAGGCCATGCAGTGGCGCGCGTTGGGGTCGATGTTGTTGCTGCGCAGGCCGGCCTTGAACAGCTTGTTGGCGGCGTAGCCTTCCCACACCGTCCACTGCCCGGAGCCGAACATGCCCACCGAGGTCGGCCCCTTGGCCTTGAGCGCGGCCTTGAACTTCTCGGCCATGATGTCGAAGGCGGCGTCCCAGCTGATCGGCTGGAATTCGCCCTGCTTGTCGTACTTGCCGTCTTTCATGCGCAGCAGCGGGCGGGTCAGGCGGTCGCTGCCGTACATGATCTTCGACAGGAAGTAGCCCTTCACGCAGTTGATCCCGCGGTTGACCTCGGCCTTGATGTCGCCGTGGGTGGCGACCACCTTGCCGTCGCGGGTGGCGACCATGACGCTGCAGCCGGTGCCGCAGAAGCGGCAGGGCGCCTTGTTCCAGTCCAGCGTGGTCATGTCCGCCTCGGTGACCAGGTTGCTGGCGGAACTGAGGATCGGCAGCCCGGCGGCGGCCGCGGCCATGGCGGCGGCGTTGGCCTTGGCGAACTGGCGGCGGGTGAGGTTCATCGTGTACCTCCGGCGGCGAGACCGACGGGGGCGTCGGCGGCTGGTTTCTGCGGGGCGTCGGGCTGCTCCACGGTCTCGTGGTAGACCAGCACCGCGTTGAGCACCCCGGGCAGGCTGTGGATGGCTTCGAGGGTCGCGAGGATCTGTTCCTCTTGCTCGGCCTCCAGCACCACCACGAGCTTGCCCAGCGGGCTTTCCTGGTGCAGTTCGAGGTGCGGCAGGCGGGCCAGGTTTGCCTTCACCGCGCCGAGCAGTTCCGGGCGCGCGTGGACCAGCAGACTGGCTATCTGGATGCAGTCAGGCATCGGCGGTCATCTCCTCGCTGAGTTGGATGGCCTGGCTCGGGCAGGGCGCGAGGCACGCGCCGCAACCCGTGCAGGCCAGGGAGTCGAGTTGCGGCAGCGGTGGGCCGCCGAGCTGCGGGCGGAAACGGATGGCGCGGGCCTCGCAGCTGTCTTCGCAGGCGCGGCAATGGATGCCGGCCAGCGCCAGGCAGCGTTCGCCAATGCGCGCGCGCCAGGGAAAGGCCGGTTGCGCGCGGTCGAACAGGCCGGCGTCGCAGCTGTCGGCACAGGCGCCGCAAAGGCTGCAGCCAGCGTGAGTCAGGTCGAGTTGCGGAAAGCCGCCGTCACCCAGGCGCAGCACCTGTTCCGGGCAGGTGCGCACGCAATCGCCGCAGCGCGTGCAGCGGTCGCTGAAGTCGTCGGCGGTCCACGGCGGTAGGCGCGGGGTTTCCGCGCCAGCCAGGCGGCGCAGCAGGGCGCGTCGGGGATGCACGGCGCGCACCTAGCCTGGCGGTCCCGGCGGGCCGGCCAACAGCTGGTACATCCAGACGATGAATCCGTAGCCGCCGACGACAGCCACGGACAAAAGCGGGAACAGGCAGATCACGAGAAACAGGAACAGCCGGGTCTCCTTGCCCTTCGCCACTTCCACTGGGCTCTTTTCGCTCATGTGGCAGCCTCCAAGCGATGCCGTCAGGGAGTATAGACCGCAGTAGAAATGTGGCTTTCGGTGTCCCACAAGCGGACGAGCGGTTCGTTCAGCCGAGGTTCAGAGAGCTGACAGGTTGCGTTCAGTCGCCCCCGCTTAACCTGTTCTCCGTCAACTACTTACACACCTCTCTGACGGAGAATGACGATGAAAACCCTGAAGAAGCTCGCTCTCGCCACTGCCATCCTCGGCGCCAGCATCGGCATGGCCCAGGCCTCGGAAAACTTCGTAGGTCTGACCTGGGGTGAAACCAGCAACAACATCCAGAAATCCGCAGACCTGAACCGCAACCTCAACGATCCGAAGCTCGACAGCGTGATCAACAACAGCAGCACCTGGGGCGTGCGCGCCGGCCAGCAGAACGAACAGGGCCGCTACTACGCGACCTACGAGAACACGTCCGATACCTACAGCGGCATGAAGCTGCGCCAGCAGAACCTGCTCGGCAGCTACGACGCCTTCCTGCCGATCAATGAACAGGGCACCAAGCTGTTTGGCGGCGGTACTGTCGGCCTGACCAAGCTGGAACAGGAGTCGCGTGGCTTCAAGCGTGACAGCGATGTCGGCTACGCCATCGGCGCCCAGGCGGGTGTCCTGCAGGATATCGGCAAGAACGCTTCCATCGAAGGCGGCTATCGTTACCTGCGGACCAATGCCAGCACGGAGATGAGCCCGCACGGTGGTTCCAAGGTCGGATCGCTTGACCTGCACAGCAGCTCGCAGATCTACCTGGGCGCCAACTATCGGTTCTGACTGGCAACCGGCCGGGCCTCGCGCCCGGCCACCGCATAAGGAGGTTTACCCATGAAGTTACTGGTAGTGGAGGACGAGGCGCTGCTGCGCCATCACCTGTTCACCCGTCTCGGCGAGCAGGGCCATGTGGTCGACGCCGTGGGCGATGCCGAAGAGGCCCTGTACCGGGCCAGCGAGTACCACCACGACCTGGCGGTGGTCGACCTCGGCCTGCCGGGCATGAGCGGCCTGGACCTGATCCGCGAGTTCCGCAGCCAGGGCAAGACCTTCCCGATCCTGATTCTCACCGCGCGCGGCAACTGGCAGGACAAGGTCGAAGGACTGGCCGCCGGCGCCGACGACTACGTGGTCAAGCCGTTCCAGTTCGAGGAACTGGAAGCGCGCCTGAACGCTTTGTTGCGTCGCTCCAGCGGCTTCGTCCAGGCGACCATCGAGGCCGGCCCGCTGGTGCTCGACCTCAACCGCAAGCAGGCCGCCGTGGACGGTGAAGCGCTCAACCTGACCGCCTTCGAGTACCGCATCCTCGAATACCTCATGCGTCATCACCAGCAGGTGGTGAGCAAGGAGCGCCTGATCGAGCAGCTGTACCCGGACGACGACGAGCGCGACCCCAACGTCATCGAAGTGCTGGTCGGCCGTTTGCGGCGCAAGCTGGAGACCCATGAAGGCTTCCGCCCGATCGACACGGTGCGCGGCCAGGGCTACCTGTTCACCGAGCGCTGCCGATGATGCGCTCGCTGCGGGTTCGCCTGATGATCGGCGCGGCGACGCTGGCGATCCTTTTCATGCTGGCCTTGCTGCCGGCGCTGCAGCGGGCCTTCAGCATCGCCCTGGAGGACGCCATCCAGCAGCGCCTGGCCGCCGACGTCGCGACCCTGGTGTCTTCCGCGCGGATCGAGGGCGATCGCCTCGACATGCCCGAGCACCTGGCGGTCGAAGACTTCAACCTGCCCGAGTCCAAGCTCCTGGGCTTCATCTATGACCGCGATGGCACGCTGGTCTGGCGTTCGAGTTCCGCCCAGGACGAAAGCGTCAGCTACCGCCCGCATTACACCGGCAAGCTCGACGTCTTTACCCGCACCCGCGACGAAAAAGGCAGCGAGTTCTTTGTCTACGACGTGGAGATCGACCTGCTGGGCGGCCAGAAGGCGGCCTACAGCATCGTCACCATGCAGCCGGTGAGCGCCTTCCGCGAGCTGGTGCACGGCTTCCGCGAGCAGCTCTACCTGTGGCTGGGCGGTGCCCTGCTGATACTGCTGGGCATGCTCTGGCTGGGGCTGGGTTGGGGTTTTCGCTCGATGCGCGGGCTGCGCGACGAGCTGGACCAGATCGAGTCCGGCGAGCGCGAGCGGCTGAGCGACGACCATCCCCGGGAAATGCTGCGACTGACCGATTCGCTGAACCGCCTGCTGGACAGCGAACGCACCCAGCGCGAGCGCTACCGCAACTCCCTGGCCGACCTCGCGCACAGCCTGAAGACGCCGCTGGCGGTGCTGCAGGGCGTGAGCGAGAACCTCGCCGGCCACGCGCAGAACCGCGAGCAGGTGCAGGTGCTGCAGAGCCAGATCGAGCGCATGAGCCAGCAGATCGGCTACCAGCTGCAACGCGCCAGCCTGCGCAAGAGCGGCCTGGTGCGCCACCGCGTGCAACTGGGGCCGCTGCTCGACACCCTGAGCGGTGCGCTGGACAAGGTCTACCGCGACAAGCAGGTGATCCTCGAGCGCGACTTTCCGGAAAGTCTCAGCCTGCCGTTGGAGCGCGGCGCGCTGCTGGAGCTGCTCGGCAATCTGCTGGAGAACGCCTACCGCCTGAGCCTGGGCCGTGTGCGCGTCGGTGCCAGCAAGCGCAACGGCAATTTCGAGCTGGTGGTGGAGGACGATGGTCCGGGCATCCCACCCGACCAGCGCCAGCGCATCCTGCGCCGCGGCGAGCGCCTGGACACCCAGCACCCGGGGCAGGGCATAGGCACGGCGGTGGTGATGGACATCCTCGACAGCTACGGCGGCAGCCTGGAGCTGGACGACTCCGACCTGGGCGGCGCTTGCTTCCGCATGCAGCTGCCGGGGTAGCGTGTACAACCGTTCGCGGTTGTGCGCCGCTGCGCCTCTCCCTGTAGGAGCGCGCCATGCGCGCGATTTCGCGGCCATGGGCCGCTCCTACAGGTGATCCCCGACGCCTCACTCCCCCTGTTGCGTCCGGTAGGCGCCGGGGGTCAGCCCGGTCCACTTCTTGAACGCCCGGTGGAAGGCCGAGGGCTCGGAGAAGCCGAGCTGTTCGGCGATGTCCTGGATCGACAGCTCGTCGCGGCCCAGGTGATAGATCGCCAGGTCGCGGCGCAGCTGGTCCTTCAATTCCTGGAAGTTCGGCCCTTCCTCGCGCAGGTGGCGGCGCAGGGTCTGCGGGCTCATGTGCAACTGCTGCGCCACGCTTTCCAGGTCCGGCCAGTTGCGGCAGTCGCGGCCGAGCAGGCGGCGGATCTGGCTGGTCAGGCTGTCGCCGCCGTCCGGGCGGGCCAGCAGGTCGGCCGGGGAATCCTTGAGGAAGTGCTTGAGGCTGCGTTCATCCTGCAGCAGCGGCATGTCCAGGTAACGCGCCTGGAAGCTCAGCCCGGTGCTCTCCGCGCCGAAGCGTCGCGGGCAGGGGAAGAGCAGGTCGTACTCGCTCGCGTGGGCTGGCTCGGGGTAGGTGAAGCGAGCCTCCTCCAGGCGGATGCGCTGGCCGATCAGCCAGCTGCCCAGGCGATGCCAGATCACCAGCAGGCTTTCGGTCAGGAAGTGCTCCGGGTCGTGCAGCCGGCTGTGGTCGAGGACCAGCTCGGCGCGCTCGCCAACGCGGCGCAGCTCGATGTGCGGCGCTTCGGGGAACAGGTCGTAGAACAGCGAGCCGCGGGTAAGCGCCTTGTCCAGGGTGCGGCACTGGATGATGGCGTGGCACATCATGGCGAAGGTGCCGCGCTTGCTGCGTAGCTCGCCAAAGCCCATGTATTCGTCGTCGAGGCTTTCCCAGATCACCTGGATCAGCCGGCCGAACTGCTCCGGCGACACCCGCGCGCGCGCTTCCTCGAGCAGCGCCGGCTGGATACCGGCTGCGCGCAGCAGGGGCTGGATGTCCTGGTCGCGCCGCTGCGCACCGCGCAAGGCGGCGCGAACGAAATGGCTGGCGATGGTGCGTTCACGCATGGGGTGTCCTTGTTGTTGTTCGGTGGCCGGCGCGGCGAACAATCTACGGCAGCCATGGCCCTGGCGGATACCCGCCAAGTGGCGGGAAATCCGCCGCGGCTATGGCGGGTTTCCGCCAAACCAAAGGTCTTTCTGAAACTGGATGTATTTATAAGTTATTGAATTGTAAGAAATAAATAGGATTTGCTCAGGTTGGCGCAGGCATTGCTATACCTCATGTAAGACCTGCCGACGGGCAGGGCGAAAAACAAATTCTCCCATTGAAGGGAGATAACGCTTCGGCGCCCGCGCCGGCATCAGGACGATGCCCCGCCGCCCGAGAGGACCCTGCCGCCATGACCAAGCAACCCTTCTACAAGAGCCTGTACGTGCAGGTGCTGATCGCCATCGCCATCGGCATCGCCCTGGGCCATTTCTACCCGCACACCGCCGTGCTGATGAAGCCCCTGGGCGACGGCTTCGTCAAACTGATCAAGATGGCCATCGCGCCCATCATCTTCTGCACCGTGGTCACCGGCATCGCCGGCATGCAGAGCATGAAGGCGGTCGGCAAGACCGGCGGCATGGCGCTGCTGTACTTCGAGGTGGTCTCCACCATCGCCCTGATCATCGGCCTGGTGGTGGTCAACGTCGTGCAGCCCGGCGCCGGCATGCACGTCGATCCGGCCAGCCTGGATACCAGCAAGATCGCTGCCTACGCCGCCGCCGGCGAGAAGCAGAGCACCATCGACTTCCTGATGAACATCATCCCAAGCACCATCGTCGGCGCCTTCGCCAACGGTGACATCCTGCAGGTGCTGTTCTTCTCCGTACTGTTCGGCTACGCCCTGCACCGCATGGGCAGTTACGGCCAGCCGATCTTCCAGTTCATCGAGCGCTTCACCCAGGTGATGTTCAACATCATCAACGTGATCATGAAGGTTGCCCCGATCGGTGCCTTCGGCGCCATGGCCTTCACCATCGGCGCCTACGGCGTGGGCTCGCTGGTGCAGCTCGGCCAGCTGATGCTGTGCTTCTACATCACCTGCCTGCTCTTCGTGCTGCTGGTCCTGGGCAGCATCGCCCGCGCCCACGGCTTCAGCATCGTGAAGTTCATCAAGTACATCCGCGAAGAGCTGCTGATCGTGCTCGGCACCTCGTCCTCGGAGTCGGCGCTGCCGCGCATGATCGCCAAGTTGGAGAAGCTCGGCTGCGACAAGAGCGTGGTCGGCCTGGTGATCCCCACCGGTTACTCCTTCAACCTCGACGGCACCTCGATCTACCTGACCATGGCCGCGGTGTTCATCGCCCAGGCCACCGACACGCCGATGGACATCACCCACCAGCTGACCCTGCTGGCGGTGCTGCTGATCGCCTCCAAGGGCGCCGCGGGCGTCACCGGTTCGGGCTTCATCGTGCTGGCCGCCACCCTGTCCGCCGTCGGCCACCTGCCGGTCGCGGGCCTGGCGCTGATCCTCGGCATCGACCGCTTCATGTCCGAAGCCCGCGCCCTGACCAACCTGGTCGGCAACGGTGTGGCCACCGTGGTGGTCGCCAAGTGGTGCAAGCAGCTCGACGCCAGCAAGCTGCACAAGGAACTGGCCAGCGGCCCGTCCGCCGTCGAGGCCCAGGAAGCCCGCGCCGCCTGATGACGATTCTCCGGTTAGGCGTGGCGACGTGAAGCGCCGCGCCGCCTTCAAGCCCGCTCTCGTAGCGGGCTTTTTTATTTCCGAGCCATGCCCGGAGGGCCTGTGTAGCGCCGGAGATAACGGGTTTTGAGACTAGAATGGCGGGGTCGGAAATGGGGGGCTTTAAGCGCTTCCTGGAGGCCTTGGCGGCGTTTATCGGAAAGTGATTTTCAGAGGGGCTTGGTAAGTGAAGAAAGTGCAGAAGGGGCAGAAGCTGCCGGAACCGCACCCGCATATCGGGCTGTATACGCACGCGCCGGCCGAGCGTTCGCCCCATGGCTGGCCGCTGTGCGTCTACTGCGGGCAGCCAGCCGATGCGCTGGATCACCAGCCGCCGCTGTCGCGTGTCGACGATTACCAGAAGCTCTACCTGGAGCGCGAACAATACTGGCAGGTGAAGGCTTGCAAGCCTTGCTGCGAGCTGCTCGGCGATGACCTGCAGAAGGATATCTTCGTCCGAATCGAGGCGCTGAAATACCGATTGCAGCGGACGTTGCGCAGGCATGACGCGGCATTGTCCTGGGCAGACGATGACCTTGCGGAGCTGGGGCATTCACTGCGCTCCAAGGTGTCCGTCAGCGCTGCGGTGGTGTCTGCGACTCAGCCGAGGATCGATTACCAGGGCGGCTTGCGGCTGCTGCGTGAGGCTGCACGGCGGACCTGATGCCACGCTCGACGACCCACTCGTAGGCGTGGAAGGGAGCGTGACTGTAGGAGCGGACCTTGTCCGCGAAAGTGATCGCGGATGAATCCGCTCCTACGGGGAGCATCGCGCGTGAACATCGCGGATGAGATCCGCTCCTACGCCGGAGATTGGTGCAGGGCCGGACAGATCAGAGAATGATCTTGTCCTTGAGCTTCTCCACCGCCTGCTGCAGCACCTGGATCACCCGATCCTTGTCGTAGTTCTGCACGTTGTTGGTGTCGAGGTACATGGAGAAGCCCGGCAGCTCCTGCTCGATGAAGCTGGGGTTGGCGCCCAGGTCGCGGCGGAAGTCGACCACCTGGTAGATCTGCACCGGCTTGCTGAAGCCCTTCACCGCGATCTGGCCCTTGTCGCGGCACATGATCACGTCCTTCACCAGCGAATAGGTCTCGTGGCTGAGGAGGATCTCGCCGGCTTCGGCGGCGCTTTCCAGGCGGCTGGCGAGGTTCACTTCGCGGCCGATGATGGTGTAGTCCATGCGCGTGTCGGCGCCGAAGTTGCCCACCGTGCAGTAGCCGGTGTTGATGCCCATGCGCACTTCCAGCGGCTTGGTGATGCCCTGGGCGCGCCACTGCTGGCGCATCACTTTCATGTGCTTGCGCATGGCCACGGCCATGGACACGGCGGCCACGGCGTCCTTCTTCGCGCCCTGGGTGGTCGGGTCGCCGAAGAACACCATCACGCAGTCGCCGACGAACTTGTCGATGGTGCCGCCGTACTTGAGGGCGATCTTCGACATCTCGTTGAGGTAGTTGTTGAGCATGTCGGTGAGCACTTCGGCTTCCAGTTCCTCGGACAGCTCGGTGAAGCCCTTGATGTCGGAGAAGAACACCGTGAGCTTCTTGCGCTGGGTCTCCAGGCGCACGCTCTTCTTGCCGCTGAAGATCGACTCCCAGACCTGCGGCGACAGGTACTTGGCCAGGTTGCTCGCCAGCCGCGCGGCCTTTTCCTGCTCGCGGGCGATTTCGCCGCGGGCCTGGGCCAGGCGCAGGCCTTGCTGATGGACGAAGAAGGCGCCGATGAAGATGTACAGGGTGGAGAAGGCGATGCTCGCCAGGTTCACCAGCAGCGGCGGGTTGCCTTTGAAGCCCGGGCCGAGCAGGGCGCCGGTCACTGCAGCGGTGGACAGCGATACCAGCATGGCGCCGCCCAACAGGCGCAGGCCGCCGATGATCAGGCTGGTGAAGCCCAGGGTCAGCAGCAGCATCAGCGCCGGCACCACGGCGAAACCGAGCAATGCGGCGCTGGCGCCGGCGTGCACGGCGTCCGCACCTTGCAGGAACTGGCGGGTGCGTTCGGGGTACTGGATCTTGAAGCGGTTGTCCAGTTGTTGCGCGAGGTGCGGGTAGAGCAGGGCGTACGGCACCATCCACAGCAGTTCGTAGCTGAAGTAGCCGCTGAAGGTCCCGGCGGCGACCGTCGCGGCGATGCTGATGTAGGCCAGCACGCGGGCATGGTACTCGCGCAGGGGCGAGGACGACCCGTGCGACTGTGGCCGTTCCAGGACGGAGGACTTCATGCGCTGCTGGCTTCCCTGGTCAGTTCAGCGTCTCTGTAGGACGCTTCCCGCGATTGCGGTAGGAAGAATCTTAACCAAGCGTCTGTCCGGGAGCCAGCGCCGGCCCGAAACATCTTGTCGCGGACCGGCGGTCACTTTGTGGCTCAGGCCATGCTGCCGTCGGGCCGGGCGTAGATGGTCTGCCGTGGCTTGGCGAAGACGCGGCGCAGCATCGGCTCGAAGAAATCCAGCGGCAGGGTTTCGCCTTCCGGGTCGAAGGCAGCGGCGTCGTAGCGTGCGCAGAACTCGATGGTCTGCTCGAACTGCGGGTGGTCCTTGAACTGCTCGCGCAGGTGCCGGTCCAGGCCCAGGTGGTGGAAGAAGTAGTAGCCCTGGAAGATCGCGTGCTTCTCGACCATCCAGTGGTTTTCCGGGCTGACGAACGGCTTGAGGATGGCCGCGGCGATGTCGGCGTGGTTATACGAGCCCAGGGTGTCGCCGATGTCGTGGAGCAGGGCGCAGACCACGTACTCCTCGTCGCGGCCGTCGCGGTGGGCGAGGGTGGCGGTCTGCAGCGAATGGGTCAGGCGATCCACCGGGAAGCCGCCGAAGTCGCCGTCGAGCAGGCGCAGGTGGGCGAGGATGCGGTCGGGCAGCAGGGCGGCGTACTGGGCGAAGTCCTGGGCGATGATCGCCCAGTCCGCGGCGCTGCCGTCTTCCATGTGGGTGAAGGTGGCGCGGGCATTCATCGGGCTGTCCTCTTGTGCTTGTTGGGATTGGACGGCCTCCAGTCTAGGAGCGTGGCGCGCCGCGGCCAGTGTCCATGCGCGCCGTTCGGCTGTCTTGGCGGTGCGCGAATGCCCCGTCATCGCCGCCGCTGATCGCTTCAGGGGTTCTCCGGGTCGTGGCCGAGGGACTGCAGGAACAGCGAGAACAGCTCCGGTTGCGAGGAGATGTCCAGCTTGGTGTAGAGGTGCCGGCGGTGGACCTTGATGGTCTCGGGGGAAATCGCCAGGCGCTCGGCCATGGCCTTGGACGAGTAGCCACGCAGGATCAGCCGGGCGATCTCCAGCTCACGCTCGGACAGCACGTTGGCGCCGAAATGGCTGAGTGCATCGCGCACCTGGGTGGCCACGCCTTCCGCATTGGCCGGTAGCAGACGCTGGCTGCGCAGCTGCCAGTGCTGCTGCATCAGCGCCAGGACCCAGGGGCAGAGCATGGCCAGCAGGCCGCACTGCTCGCCGTCGAACGGCTTGCGCATGCCCAGCGACAGCGACAACGCGCCCTGGCCGGGCAACTGGAGGATGAACTGCACCTCGTCCTCCAGCACGTTCTCGTGGAAGTAGTTGAGGAAGTACTCGCTCTGGCGGAAATGGTCCGGGGCGATCTCTTCCAGGCGATACAGGCCGCTGGGCAGTCCCTCACGGCAGGCCTGGTAGAAGGGATCGAGCTGGTACAGGCCGTCGAGGTAGACGGACATGGCCGCCGGGCCCGCCTGCGGGTCGGCGTCGTATTCCTCCAGCCACACGGGTGTACCGCCAGCGGGGTAGTAGGCGGCCAGCGCGTTGTCGAACGGCAGCCACTGGTGCAGCAGCAGGATCAACTGCTTCCAGAAGCGCGGTTCGCCGATCTGCTCGATGGCGCGGGCAAGGTTGGCGTGCATGCCGACCTCGCGGAACAGGTTCTGCATCCCAGGGCACTCCGGAAAAAGGTGCTCCGGTTTCCTCCTTTTGGCGGCCTGCCGTCAAGGGGCGTAACCCCAAATGGTGATTGGCCGCCAGCTGCGGCAGGCCTAGATTGCGCCCCATGCAGCGTCCCAAGCAGAGGACACGCACAAGGGTTTTCGTACCTGCCTCAACCAACAATGACAATTCGAGGAAAACGACATGAGCTCTTCCGCGGCGCCCGAGGGCGCGCTCAAGCCCAGTCTGGGCATGCTCGATGTGGTAGCCATCACCGTCTCGGCGGTCACTCCGGCCAGTTCGGTCTTCGTCATCGCCCCTTTCGCCATCCAGCAAGCCGGCAGCGGCGCCTTCCTGAGCTTCGTGCTGGCCGCCGTGCTGGCGCTGATGTTCGCCTGGTGCTACGCGGAGCTGGGCCGCGCGCACAGTTCCGCCGGTGGTGAATACGTCTATGCCAAGCGCGTGTTCGGCGGCATGGCCGGCTACGCCACCTTCCTCACCGTGATGGTCTCGCTGCTGTTCATTCCACCGGTGCTGGCGACGGGCGCGGCGACCTACCTCAACGGCGCACTGGGCACGCAGTTCGATACCCAGACCGTGGCGCTGGTCATCGTGGCAGCCAGCTACGCCCTGGGCATCCTCAATATCCGCGTCAACGCCTGGGTCACCGGGCTGTTCCTGGTCTGCGAAGTGGCGGCGCTGCTGGTGATAGTCGCGCTGGGCTTCGGCAACGTCAGCCAGCCGCTCAGCGTGCTGTCGCATCCACAGTTCCTCGACAATGGCGTGATGTCGGTAGCGCCGATGGCGCTGGTGATTGGCGCGATGGGCACGGCGCTGTTCTCCTACAACGGCTTCGGCGCGGCGGTGATGCTCACCGAGGACATGAAGGACGGCGGCCGTGGCGTGCACCGCGCGGTGCTCTGGTCGCTGGTGCTGGTGGTGATCATCGAACTGGTGCCGATCACCGCGTTGTTGCTGGGCGCGCCCTCGCTGCAGGACATGCTCGCCAGTCCCGACCCCATCGGCTACCTGCTCACCACCCACGGCAACGCCACGCTGTCGCGGCTGGTCAGCGCCGGCATCTTCCTCTCGGTGTTCAACGCCATCATCGCCATCGTCATCCAGTCGGGCCGGGTGATCTTCAGCAGCGGCCGCGACGAGCTGTGGACGCCCTCGCTGAACCGCCTGTTCACCCGCATCCACCCGCGCTGGGAATCGCCGTGGCTGGCCACGCTGTTCCTCGCGGTGCCCTCGGCAGCCCTGAGCTTCAGCTCGAACCTGGCCGACCTGACCTCGTTCACCGTGCTGCTGCTGGTCATGGTCTACCTGGCGGTAGCGCTGAGCGCGCTGTTCAGCCGCGTGCTGCGCCGTGACCGCGAGCATCCGTACCGCATGCCGCTCTGGCCGGCGCCGGCGCTGCTGGCGGTAGTCGGTGCCGGCTATCTGCTGCTCAACAACATGCTCGCGGCTTCCTTGCGAGACAACATGATCATTGGCGGGATCCTCGCCGTATCGGTGATTCTCTACAGCACCTACGGCAAGTTCAGCCCGGCCTTCCAGAAACTCTGAAGACACGACAGGAGTCCGCATGCGCGCTCGTCAACTCGGCATCACCCTGGGGTTGGGTACACCCGGTGAGTTCAACGCCATTACCGATGTACCCGGCGTCCGGGTCGGCCACAGCACACTGATCGCCGACCGCGACGGCAAGCAGGTTCGTACCGGTGTCACCACGGTGCAGCCGCGAGTCGGCGAGGCGCGCCTGCAACCCTGCTTCGCCGGCGTTCACGTGCTCAACGGCAACGGCGACGCCACCGGCCTGGAATGGATTCGCGAGGCCGGCGTGCTGACCACGCCCATCGCCATCACCAACACCCACAGCGTCGGCGTGGTCCGAGACGCACTGGTCGCAGCCGAGCGCGATGCCCTGGCCGATCCGTCGGTGTACTGGTGCATGCCGGTGGTGATGGAAACCTACGATGGCCTGCTGAACGACATCTGGGGCCAGCACGTCGGCCCGGAGCAGGTGCGCGAAGCCCTGGCCCGCGCGGAGTCCGGCCCGGTGGAGGAAGGTGCAGTAGGTGGCGGCACCGGGATGATCTGCCACGAGTTCAAGGGCGGCATCGGCACGGCGTCGCGCAAGCTGTCGACGGAGCAGGGCGGCTGGACCGTCGGCGCGCTGGTGCAGGCCAACCACGGCAAGCGCGAGGAGTTGCGGGTCGACGGCTACCCGGTTGGACGCCAGCTGCGCGGGATCGCCTCGCCCTTCGCCGACCGTGGCGAGCCGGGCATGGGCTCCATCGTGGTGATCCTCGCCACCGACGCGCCGCTGCTGCCGCACCAGTGCCAGCGCCTGGCGCAGCGCGCCTCCATTGGCATCGCTCGCACCGGCGGCGGCACCGAGGACTCCAGCGGCGACATCTTCCTGGCCTTCGCTACCGGCAACACCGATCTGCCGCCGGCCAACTACGGGCGCAAGGGCCTGCCGCAGGACACCGCGGTGCGGATGCTCAACAACGACCACATCTCGCCGCTGTTCGCTGCCGCGGCCGAGGCGGTGGAAGAGGCCATCGTCAATGCGCTGCTGGCGGGCATCGACATGCACACTGCCGACGGCGTGCTGGTGCCGGCGCTGGGCGACGAGCGTCTGCTGGGTGCCCTGCGCAAGTCGGGTTGGCACGGCTGATCGTCGAGCAGCAATAAAAAGCCGGGAGCGCTCGCACGGTCCCGGCTTTTTTGCGTCTGCGTCAGGCGTGCGTCAGCTGTGCTCGCCTACGCCGGCGTCCTCCGGCTCCTCGGCCAGGCAGGCCGCGGCGGTGAAGAGCACGTCGGTGGAGGAGTTCAGGGCGGTTTCCGCCGAGTCCTGCAGGATGCTGATGACGAAGCCCACGGCCACCACCTGCATGGCCACTTCGCCGGAAATGCCGAACAGGCCGCAGGCCAGCGGGATCAGCAGCAGCGAGCCACCGGCCACGCCGGAGGCACCGCAAGCGCAGAGCGCGGACACCACGCAGAGCAGCAGCGCGCTGGGCAGGTCGACGGCGATGCCCAGGGTATTGGCCGCGGCCAGGCTGAGCACGCTGATGGTCACGGCCGCGCCGGCCATGTTGATGGTCGCGCCCAGCGGGATGGAGACCGAATAGGTGTCCTCGTGCAGGCCCAGGCGCTCGCACAGCTGCAGGTTGACCGGGATGTTGGCCGCCGAGCTGCGGGTGAAGAAGGCGGTCACGCCGCTCTCGCGCAGGCAGGTGAACACCAGCGGGTATGGATTGCGGCGCAACTTCCAGAACACGATCAGCGGGTTCACCACCAGCGCCACGAAGAGCATGCAGCCCAGCAGTACCGCGAGCAGGCGCAGGTAGCCGAGCAGCGCATCGAAGCCGGATTCGGCCAGGGTGCTGGCGACCAGGCCGAAGATGCCCAGCGGGGCGAAGGCGATGACCACGCGGACGATCAGGGTGACGCCGCCGGCCAGGTCGTCGAGCAGGTCGCGGGTGCTCTGCCGCGCGTGGCGCAGGGCGATGCCCAGGCCCACGGCCCAGCCGAGGATGCCGATGAAGTTGGCCTCCAGCAGTGCCTTGACCGGGTTGCTGGCGATGCTGAAGAGCAGCGTGCGCAGCACTTCGCCGATGCCGCCCGGTGGCGCCGTCTCGCTGGCAGCCGCAGTGCTCAGGACCAGTGTCGAGGGGAAGGCGAAGCTGACGGACACGGCGACCACGGCCGCGGCGAAGGTGCCCAGCAGGTAGAGCACCAGGATCGGCCGGATGTGCGTGCGCTGGCCGGCCTTGTGGTTGGCGATGGAGGCGCAGACCAGCACCAGTACCAGGACCGGAGCCACGGCCTTGAGCGCCGAAATGAACAGCTTGCCGAGCAGGCCGACGGCCAGCGCCGCCTGCGGGGCGAGGAAGGCGAGGGCGATGCCGGCCAGCATGCCGACGAAGATACGCATGACCAGGCTGCTGCGCTGGATGCGTTGGACGAGAGTTGGAGCCGGAAGAGTCATGACCTTACCGCTGCTTGAGAATGGGAACGCGAACCGTACGGGCCGCGGAAGGGCGCGGATTATGCCGTCATGGGCGGGGAAATGCTCGGCAGTCGTCGGAAAGCGCGTGCGCATTGGGGGTTGGGACCGGCTCAGTATCCCCTGCGCACTCCGCCATTGCGTTGACCTATGCCAGCCTTGTCGGAGAACGCCGCGTGCCTTCAGTCACGCAGGCACTCCGCATCCAGATGCAGTTCACCGATGCGCTGCACGGCGCCACGCATATGCACGCGATAGTCGTCCTCGACCCGGATGCGCAGCAGGCCGCCGGCCAGGTGAACGGTAATCTCGCTGTCGCAGTAGCCTTTCAGCCGGGCCACGGCCGCCGCCGCGCAGCTGCTGGTGCCCGAAGCGAGGGTGTAGCCGGCGCCGCGCTCCCAGATTTCCACGCGCAGGTCGTTGCGCCCGAGCACCTGGACGAACTGCACGTTGGTGCGGTTGGGGAACAGCGCATGGGATTCCAGCAGCGGCCCCAGTGTTTTCGCCAGTTGCGCCTCGGTGTGTTCGACGAAGACCACGCAATGCGGATTGCCCATGGAGACCGCGTTCAGGCGCAGGTCGTGGCCGTCCAGTTGCAGCGGAATGTCCAGCGCCTGCGGGGTGTCGACCCGCACCGGGATGGCGGCGCTGGCGAACTGCGCGTGGCCCATGTCCACCTCGACCTCGCGGCCCTGGTCGAACACCTGGCTGGTGACCGGCCCGGCCACGGTGACGATGCGGAACGGCTGTTCATCCACCAGACCCTGGTCCCACAGGTAGCGGGAGAAGATGCGCAGGCCGTTGCCGCTGCGCTCGGCGAGCGAGCCGTCGGGATTGAGGATGCGCAGGCCGAAGGCGCCGGCGTCGCGGCCCTCGGGGACGAGGATGCCGTCCGAGCCCAGGCCGCGATGGCGGTCGCAGATGCGCACGACCGCTGCGTCATTGAAGGGGAAGGGCTCGCTGCCGGCGTAGACCAGGTAGTCGTTGCCCAGGGCGTGGTACTTGAGGAAGCGCATCGCGGATCGGGTCCCAGGTGGCGGAGCCCAGCACTATAGCCAGGCCCGCGCGCGCCCGCCCGATTCGCCTCAGCTGTTGGGCAGCGGGGCGCGCCGCGACGCCGGGCGCAGCAGGCGTTCGCCGAGGATCACCAGCAGGCAGGCGAAGATGAACGGCGAGGTCATGAACGGAATGCCGAGGGTGACCATCGCCCGCTGCAGCAGCAAGGCCAGCACGGCGCCGGCGGCTGGGGCGATCAGGCTCGGGCTGCGCAGGGCCAGGGCGAGGGCGGCCAGGGCGCTGTTCATGCCGAGCAAGCCGCTCTGCACGTCGCCTTGCGGGATGCCGGCGAAGACCGCCACCGGCAGCACCATCACCGCGCCGAACAGGGCCCATGTCGCCGCACGCGGCGCGCCGAGCAGCAGGCCGAGGAAGATAAGCGCGCCGGCCAGGGGCGCGTCGAGGAAGATCACCTGGCCGAAGGCGCGGCTGGTGGCTTCGAGGAAGGCCGGCAGCGGCAGGTTCAGCAGGCCCGCGCCGGGCGCGGCGGCGCCCAGGCCGAGCCAATGGCCCAGCGGCTGCAGGCTCCAGCCGAGCAATACGAAGGCCAGGGTGTAGGGCGGCAAGCCACGGCGGTGACGCGAGGCGTTCAGCAGCAGGTGCTGCAGCAGCACGCTGGCGATGCTGGCGAGCAGCACCAGGATCACCAGCGCCGGCGACCAGGCGAACTTCAATGGCAGCAGCATTCCGATGAGCACGGCGTTGTAGCCGTACAGGCCGGCGTCGATGTCGTCCGCGCGGTAGCGCAGCAGGCTGGCGCAAGCCGGGCCGGCGATGGCGCCGAGCAGGGCGCCGGGCAGCAGGGCGGGCGCGCAGGCGCCGATCAGGGCCAGGCAAAGCAGGCCGAACAGCGGAGCGGGCTGCAGGAATACCTGGCTGAAGCCGCGCAGCCAGAGGGTCAATAAAGGAAGTGGGCGCATCTGAGGTCTGGGCAGTCAAGGGGGATCCGGGCTTCTCCGGTTCCGCGTCGGCGGCCGTGCCTTCCATCGGGGGAGGGCATCGCGGGAAGCTCCGTGGGCAGAATCTGCGGGCGCCATTCTGCCACGGCACCATTTTGGGGCGTGAATAAAAAAGAGGCCGGTCGCCGGGATCGCCGGCGGGTGGCCTCGAATGTCCATAGCCTGCGTGGGAGGTTGCGAGGATGGCTATGGCCGACAGTCGTTGCGGGCCGTTCAAGGCCAATCCCGGACGGACGGGGTCGCGGCCCCGTTTTCCCGGCCCCGTCCGTCCGGGAGTGACGCTGTGTGGAGGCACGCCTTGGCGTGGCTCCGGAATGCTTTTTCTCGCGCCGTCAGGCGCGAGGCTATTCGCGAGCAAGCTCGCTCCTACGAAGCGGAGAGTGCCGGCGCTACTGTCTCGATGCGCAGCATGTTGGTGCTGCCCGGCTGGCCGAACGGCAGGCCGGCGGTGACCACCACGGTGTCGCCACGCTGCGCCATGCGCTGGGCGAGGGCGATTTCCAGGGCGGTGGCGCAGATTTCGTCGACATGCGCCAGCTGTTCGTTGACCACCGAGTACACGCCCCAGGCCACGCTCAGCCGCCGCGCCGCGCGCAGGTTGGGCGTGAGGCTGAGGATCGGCGCCTTCGGCCGCTCGCGGGAGGCGCGCAGGGTGGAAGCGCCGGACTCGGTGTAGTTGACCAGCACCGCCACCGGCAGGATGCGGCTGATGCGGCGGATGGCGCAGCTGATGGCGTCGGAGACCGTGGCTTCCGGCTCCGGGCGGTTCAGCTCCAGCTGGCCCTGGTAATCCGGCTCGGCTTCGACCTGGCGGATGATCTTCGCCATCATCTCCACCGCTTCCACCGGGTACTGGCCGGAGGCGGTCTCGGCGCTGAGCATCACGCAGTCGGCGCCTTCGCTGACGGCGGTCGCCACGTCAGTCACTTCTGCGCGGGTCGGTGCCGGCGAGAAACGCATGGATTCGAGCATCTGCGTGGCCACCACCACCGGGCGCCCCAGCTCGCGGCAGACCTGGATGATGCGTTTCTGGATGCCCGGTACGTTCTGTGCCGGCACCTCCACGCCGAGATCGCCCCGGGCAACCATGATGGCGTCGGCCAGGCGGGCGATCTCCTCGATGGACTGCACCGCCGAGGGCTTCTCGATCTTGGCCATGATGAAGGCCTTGTCGCCGATCAGCGCGCGGGCTTCTTCTATATCTTCCGGCCGCTGCACGAAGGACAGCGCCACCCAGTCCACGCCCAGCTCCAGGCCGAACTCCAGATCACGGCGGTCCTTGGCGGTCAGCGGGCTGAGCTTGAGCACCGCCTCGGGAACGTTGACGCCCTTGCGGTCGGACAGCTCGCCGCTGTTGAGCACGCGGGTCTCGATGGCGTCGCCGTGGTTGTTCAGCACCTGCAGGCGGATGCGGCCGTCGTCCAGCAGCAGGCTCATGCCTGGCTCCAGCGCCTGGATGATTTCCGGGTGCGGCAGCTTCACGCGGCGCTCGTCGCCCGGTGCGTCGTTGAGGTCGAGGGTGAAACTCTGGCCCTTGTTCAGTTGCACCGCGCCGCTTTCGAAGCGGCCGACACGCAGCTTCGGCCCCTGCAGGTCCATGAGGATGCCGATGGGCGTATTCAGCTCGGCCTCGACTTCACGCACCCACTGGTAGCGCTGGGCGTGGTCGGCGAATTCGCCGTGGCTGAAGTTCAGGCGGAACAGGTTGGCGCCGGCGTCCACCAGGGCGCGGATGTCCTCGCGGCCCTTGATGGCCGGGCCGAGGGTGGCGAGGATCTTGACCTTCTTGTCGCTGTTCATTGCTCGGCACTCTCGAGAATCAGGATGGCGCGGAAGTCGTTGACGTTGGTGCGGGTCGGCCCGGTGGTGACCAGGTCGCCCAGCTCGGCGAAGAAGCCGAAGCCGTTGTTGTCGTCCAGTTCGTGCAGCGGATTCAGCCCGGCGGCGAGGGCGCGCTTGTAGCTGCACGGGCTCATCAGCGCGCCGGCGTTGTTCTCCATGCCGTCGATGCCGTCGGTGTCGCCGGCCAGGGCCCAGATACCCGGCTCGCCCTTGAGCGCGGCGGTGAGGCTGAGCAGGAATTCGGCGTTGCGCCCGCCACGGCCCTTGCCGCGCACGGTCACGGTGGTCTCGCCGCCGGAGAGGATCAGGCAGGGCGCTTTGAGCGGCTGGCCATGCTTGCGCACCTGGCGGGCGATGCCGGCGTGGACCTTGGCCACGTCGCGCGATTCGCCCTCCAGGTCGCCCAGGATCAGTACCTCGAGGCCGGCTTCGCGAGCCTTGGCGGCGGCCGCGTCGAGGGCCTGCTGCGGGGTGGCGATCAGCGTGAAGTAGCTGCGTGCCAGGCACGGGTCGCCGGGCTTCACGGTCTCCGAGCGCGGGTCTTCCAGCCAGGCACGGATGTGTGCGGGCACTTCGATGCCGTAGCGCTTGAGGATCGCCAGGGCGTCGGCGGAGGTGGTCGGGTCGCCCACGGTGGGGCCGGAGGCAATCACCGTGGCCTCGTCGCCGGGCACGTCGGAAATCGCGTAGGTGTAGACGCTCGCCGGCCAGCAGGCGCGGGCCAGGCGACCGCCCTTGATCGCCGAGAGGTGCTTGCGCACGCAGTTCATCTCGTCGATGGCGGCGCCGGACTTGAGCAGCGCTTTATTCAGCGCGCGCTTGTCGTCGAGGCTGATGCCTTCGGCGGGCAGTGCGAGCAGGGCCGAGCCGCCGCCGGAAAGCAGGAAGATGACGCGGTCGTCCTCGGTCAGGCCGCTGACCAGCTCCAGCACGCGGCGGGCGACGCGCTCGCCGGCGTCGTCCGGCACTGGGTGCGCGGCTTCGACCACTTCGATGCGCTGGCAATTGGCGCCGTAGCCGTAGGGGGCGACCACAAGGCCGTCGACCTCGCCGTTCCAGTGCGCTTCGGCCACCTCGGCCATGGCGCCTGCAGCCTTGCCGGCGCCGATGACGATGGTGCGCCCGCCGTGCACGCGCGGCAGGTGGCGGGCCAGGGTCTGCGCCGGGTGGGCGGCGGCGATGGCGGTGTCGAACAGCTCGCGCAGCAGGGTGCGTGGGTCGAGGCTCATGTCGGGTTCCTCAGGTTCTTGTTGTCCTTGCGGCATTCCGCAGGCGCCTGGCGAGAAGCGCCTGGGGGATGCCTTCGAAACACCCGGCCGGCGAGGCCGTGATTCACACCGGCCGGGGTTCGAAAGCTTCGTTGCTGCCTGCCGGCCCCGGTCACTCCCATAACCAGGGGCAGCAGGTGGCAGCCGATTCCTCAGTCCTTGCGGATCGAGAAGTTGGCCATGTGCTCCAGGCCCTTGATCAGGCCGGAGTGGTCCCAGTTGGCGCCGCCGATGGCCGCGCAGGTGCTGAACACCTGCTGGGCGTTGGCGGTGTTGGGCAGGTTCAGGCCCAGTTCGCGGGCGCCGGCCAGGGCCAGGTTGAGGTCTTTCTGGTGCAGGGCGATGCGGAAGCCCGGGTCGAAGGTGCCCTTGATCATGCGTTCGCCGTGGACCTCGAGGATGCGCGAGGAGGCGAAGCCGCCCATCAGCGCTTCACGCACCTTGGCCGGGTCGGCGCCGTTGCGGGCGGCGAACAGCAGGGCTTCGGCCACTGCCTGGATGTTCAGCGCGACGATGATCTGGTTGGCCACCTTGGCGGTCTGGCCGTCGCCGTTGCCGCCGACGCGGGTGATGTTCTTGCCCATGGCCTGGAACAGCGGCAGGGCGCGTTCGAAGGCGTTCGGGCAGCCGCCGACCATGATGCTCAGGCTGGCCGCCTTGGCGCCGACTTCACCGCCGGACACCGGGGCGTCCAGGTATTGCGCACCGGTGGCCTTGATCTTCTCGGCGAAGGCCTTGGTCGCGGTGGGCGAGATCGAGCTCATGTCGATCACCACCTTGTTCGGGCCGACGCCCTCGGCGATGCCGTCCTTGCGGAACAGCACGTCTTCGACCTGCGGGGTGTCCGGCACCATGACGATGATGAACTCGGCTTCCTGGGCCACTTCCTTCGGATTGGCCAGGCCGATGGCGCCGCCGGCGACCAGGGCGGCCGGAGCGGCATCGTGATGGGTGGAGATGAAGAGCTGGTGGCCGGCTTTCTGCAGGTTCTGCGCCATGGGCAGGCCCATGATGCCGGTGCCGATGAATCCGATCTTGGCCATGAGGGTATCTCCTGGTTTCTCGTGTGGGGTTCGCGCTGGGCGCGGCGTGTTTGTGGTTTTTGGGCCCCCAGGTTCGCGTGGACCCAGCAAAAAGCATCAGATCGCGTTATGGCTCTTCAGCCAGCCGAGGCCCGCCTCGGTGGTGGTCGCCGGCTTGTATTCGCAGCCGACCCAGCCCTGGTAGCCGATGCGGTCCAGGTGGCCGAACAGGAAGCGGTAGTTGATCTCGCCGGTGCCCGGTTCGTGGCGGCCAGGGTTGTCGGCGAGCTGGATGTGGTTGATCGCCGGCAGGTGTTTTTCCATGGTCCGGGCGAGGTCACCTTCCATGATCTGCATGTGGTAGATGTCGTACTGCAGGAACAGGTTGGGGCTGCCGACCTTCTCGCGAATCTCCAGGGCCTGCTTCGTGGTTTGCAGGTAGAAGCCGGGGATGTCGAGCGTGTTGATCATCTCCATGACCAGCTTGATGCCCGCGGCCTCGAGCTTCTCGGCGGCGTACTCCAGGTTGTTCAGGAAGGTGTTCTCGATGGTCGCGCAGTCGTAGCCCTGCGGGCGGATGCCGGCCAGGCAGTTGACCTGCTGGTTGCCCAGCACCTTGGCGTAGGCGATGGCCTTGTCGACGCCGGCGCGGAATTCCTCGACGCGGTCCGGATGGCAGGCGATGCCGCGTTCGCCCTTGCCCCAGTCGCCGGCCGGCAGGTTGAACAGCACCTGCTGCAGGCCGTTGACGTCCAGCTTCGCCTTGATGGCTTCGGCCTGGAAGTCGTAGGGGAATAGATACTCGACACCACTGAAGCCGGCCTTGGCGGCGGCGTCGAAGCGGTCGAGGAAGTCCACTTCGGTGAACAGCATCGAGAGGTTGGCGCAGAAACGGGGCATGTCGGGGCCTCCTGGTGATGATTCTTGTTTCCTGGGGTGGGCCTGCGATGGGCGGGTCGTGGCTTTCCCTGCCACGGGATCCGCCCACGCGGGGCCCGGTACTTGCGTCAGTCCAGCAGCGAGATCGCAGTCGGGGCGTCGTCGCGGCTCTCGGCCAGCGCTTCGAACTCGTTGATGGCGTTGATCTCGGTGCCCATGGCGATGTTGGTCACGCGCTCCAGGATCACTTCCACCACCACCGGCACGCGGTGCTGTTGCATCAATTCGCGGGCTTGGGCGAAGGCGGCGCCGATCTGGTTCGGGTCGAACACACGGATCGCCTTGCAGCCGAGGCCTTCCACCACCGCGACGTGGTCGACGCCGTAGCCGTTGAGTTCCGGTGCGTTGACGTTGTCGAACGCCAGCTGCACGCAGTAGTCGATCTCGAAGCCGCGCTGCGCCTGGCGGATCAGGCCCAGGTAGGAGTTGTTCACCAGCACGTGGATGTACGGCAGGTTGAACTGCGCACCGGCGGCCAGCTCCTCGATCATGAACTGGAAGTCGTAGTCGCCGGACAGCGCAACGACCTGGCGGCTCGGGTCGGCTTTCACCACGCCCAGCGCTGCCGGGATGGTCCAGCCGAGCGGGCCGGCCTGGCCGCAGTTGATCCAGTGGCGCGGCTTGTAGACGTGCAGGAACTGCGCGCCGGCGATCTGCGACAGGCCGATGGTGCTGACGTAGCAGGTGTCCTTGCCGAAGAACTCGTTCATCTCCTCGTACACGCGCTGCGGCTTGACCGGCACCTCGTCGAAGTGGGTCTTGCGCTGCAGGGTGCGCTTGCGCTCGCGGCAGGCTTCGACCCAGGCGCTGCGGTCCTTCAGCTTGCCGGCGGCTTTCCACTCGCGGGCCACTTCGAGGAAGGCATCCAGGGCGGAGCCGGCGTCGGAAACGATGCCCAGGTCCGGGGTGAACACGCGGCCGATCTGGGTCGGTTCGATGTCCACGTGAACGAAGGTGCGGCCCTTGGTGTAGACGTCGACCGAGCCGGTGTGGCGGTTGGCCCAGCGGTTGCCGATGCCGAACACCATGTCCGATTCCAGCAGGGTGGCGTTGCCGTAGCGGTGCGAGGTCTGCAGGCCGCACATGCCGGCCATCAGCGGGTGGTCGTCGGGAATGGTGCCCCAGCCCATCAGGGTCGGGATGACCGGCACGCCGGTGATCTCGGCGAACTCGACCAGCTTGGCGGAGGCATCGGCATTGATGATGCCGCCACCGGCGACGAGCAGCGGACGCTCGGCGGCGTTGAGCATGGCCAGCGCTTTCTCGGCCTGGGCGCGGGTGGCGCGCGGCTTGTGGACGGCCAGCGGCTCGTAGGCGTCGATGTCGAACTCGATCTCGGCCATCTGCACGTCGAACGGCAGGTCGATCAGCACCGGGCCGGGACGGCCGCTGCGCATCTCGTAGAAGGCTTTCTGGAAGGCATAGGGCACCTGGCCCGGCTCCAGGACGGTGGTCGCCCACTTGGTCACCGGCTTGACGATGCTGGTGATGTCGACGGCCTGGAAGTCTTCCTTGTGCATGCGGGCACGCGGCGCCTGGCCGGTGATGCAGAGGATCGGGATGGAGTCGGCGGAGGCGGAGTACAGGCCGGTGACCATGTCGGTGCCGGCAGGGCCGGAGGTGCCGATGCACACGCCGATGTTGCCGGCGTTGGTGCGGGTGTAGCCTTCGGCCATGTGCGAGGCGCCTTCGACGTGGCGGGCCAGCACGTGGTCGATGCCGCCGATTTTCTTCATCGCGGCGTACATCGGGTTGATGGCAGCGCCCGGCACGCCGAACGCGGTGTCCACGCCTTCGCGACGCATGACCAGAACGGCTGCCTCGATTGCTCTCATTTTGGCCATGGCCTTTCCCCTTGAGTCGGTGGTTTTTCTCGTTGGGGGCAAGGATGCCGACTGTGCCAAACCGGCGGAATTGATGGATACTTCAGTTCTGTCGATATCTGGAGTATCGAATGGACCGCTATACCCTCATTCGCAGTTTCGTCCTGGTAGCGGACAATGGCAGCTTCGCCGCGGCCGCCTTGAGCGAAGGCGTGACCCCGGTGGTCATGGGCCGGCGCCTGGACGCCCTGGAGCAGCACCTCGGGGTCAAGCTGATGCACCGCTCGACCCGCGGCCTGCAGTTGACCGACCTCGGCGAGCAGTACCTGGAGCGTGCGCGCAGCCTGCTGAAAGACTTCGACGAGGCCGACGCCAGCGTTACCCGCGGCGGCAACTCGGTGCGCGGGCACCTGGTGATATCGGCACCGGCGGCGTTCGGCCGCCGGCACATCGCGCCGCATGCGCCGGCCTTCCTGGCGCGCTACCCGGACTTGAAGCTGTCGTTCAACTTCACCGACAGCCTGGTGGACCTGGTGCGCCAGGGCTACGACATGGGCATCCGCATCGGCGAGGTCACCGACCCCAACTACGTGGCGATCAAGCTCTTTCCCAATCGCCGCGTGGTCTGTGGCGCGCCGCGCTACTTCGAGCTGCACGGCGTGCCGCGCACCCTCGAGGACCTGGTGCGGCACAACTGCCTGGCGTTCAACCTGCAGGGCGGCCAGCAGCGCGGCTGGACCTTCCTGCGCGACGGCAAGCAGGTGGCGGTGCGGGTGTCGGGCAACCTCGACTGCAACGACGGCGAGCTGCTTTACGACTGGGTCAAGCAGGGCCTGGGCATCGGCTGGCGCTCGACCTGGGAGATCCAGGCCGAGCTCAAGGCCGGCGAACTGGTGACGGTGCTCGACGAGTACGAGATCCCGGCCTACGACATCCAGGCGGTGTATCCGCAGCAGCGCTACCTGCCGGCCAAGGTGCGTTTTTTCATCGACTACCTGAAGGCGATCTACAACACCCCGGGATACTGGGAAGCCCGGCATTCTTGAGCGGCTAGTCGATACTTTGATTGTCGATTTTTAGCTTGAAATGTTGTGTACAGATTGTCGCAGGATTGTATTTATCGATTGCGTCCGGGATTGCCTTCGGCTATTGCATTAGGGGGCTTGCCATGCCGCGTCCACCCGCCGGGTGGGTGCGGGCCAACGCCTACTACAACTCCAAGAGGAAATTCCCGATGAGCGAAATCAACCTGAACACCGCGCTGGACATCACCCGCAACGCCTTGGCCGCAGGGCGCGAGTTGCACACCGCGCCGCTGACCGTGGCGGTGCTGGACGCCGGCGGCCACCTGGTGGCCCTGCAGCGCGAGGACGGCGCCAGCCTGCTGCGTCCGCAGGTGGCCATCGGCAAGGCCTGGGGCGCAGTGGCGCTGGGCAAGTCGGCGCGGGCGCTGGCGGCGGACGCTCAGCAGCGCCCGTCGTTCATCGCGGCGGTGAACACCCTGGCCCAGGGCAATGTGGTGCCGGCACCGGGCGGCGTGCTGATCCGCGATAGCGACAACCGCGTGCTGGGCGCCATCGGCATCAGCGGCGACGCTTCGGACATCGACGAACAATGCGCGATCCGCGGCATCCAGGCCGCCGGGCTGTTTGCTGACGCGGGCTAAGACTGCTGTTTACTGGGCTCCCGCGTTCGCGAGAGTGACGGAACTGAATCGTCATCCCCGCGAACGCGGGGACCCAAAGAAGTAGGGCGATAACCCGTTAATTGCCAAAGGGCGGGATGGACCTGTAGGAGCGAGCTTGCTCGCGAACGGTCCCGCAGCGGACTCGTTTCGCGAGCAAGCTCGCTCCTACGAAAAGCCGTTCAAACCCGTTGCGGGGTTGGCGCTTAGGCGCGAGTGCTAGAGCGGCAATGGCCGCAACCGCGCCTCGCCCTTGTCGGCCTCGCCGCCTTCCGGCGCGGTGCCGCGCAGCACCAGGCGGGTGATGGTCTCGGCGGCCGCCTCGAAGTCGGCGTCGCTGAGGCTTTCCTTGCCGGTGACCATGGATATCTGCCAGTCGAAGTCGGCGTAGGTCTGGGTCGCCGCCCAGATGGTGAACAGCAGGTGGTGCGGGTCCACCGGCGCCAGCAGGCCACGGTCGATCCAGCTTTGCAGGCAGGCGATGTTGCGCTGCGCCTGGGCGTTCAGCTCGTCCAGGTATTCCTTCGGCAGGTGCGGCGCACCGTGCATCAGTTCGCTGGCGAACACCTTCGATGCGTGCGGCAGTTCCTGGGAAATGCGCACCTTGGAGCGGATGTACGACTTCAGCGCCTCGGCCGGCTCATCGTCATCGCGGAACGGCGCGGAAGCCTGCAGCAGCGGCTCGACCACGCTCTCCAGCACGCTGCGGTAGAGGTTTTCCTTGGACTGGAAGTAGTAGTAGACGTTGGGCTTGGGCAGTCCGGCGCGGGCCGCGATATCGCTGGTCTTGGTCGCGGCGAAGCCCTTCTCGGCGAACTCTTCGCTGGCGGCGCGGAGGATCAGGCGTCGGTTGCGTTCGCGGATGCTGGTCATGGTCCTGAGGCTACTCGTGCGCGGGTTGCCGCGTAGGTGGGGCGGGGATGGTAGCACCGGGCCGGCGGGCCTCTCAAGCAAGGTGCCGGAGAGAAGTTGACCCGCCGTTCAGTTTTTCTTTACAGTCGGCCGCTCCGGTGTCCCGCCGGTGATCCACTTCCGCGAGCCTGCCGCCGCCATGACCGATACCCGCCTGGTCGACCCCTTCGGCCGTCGTATCACCTACCTGCGGTTGTCGGTCACCGACCGCTGCGACTTCCGCTGCACCTATTGCATGAGCGAAGACATGCAGTTCCTGCCGCGCGACCAGGTGCTCAGCCTGGAAGAGCTCTACGCCGTGGCCGACGCATTCATCGGCCTGGGAGTGCGGCGTATCCGCATCACCGGTGGCGAGCCGCTGGTGCGCAAGGGGCTTACCGGGCTGCTGGCGCGGCTGGGCGCACGCAACGAACTGGACGACCTGGCGATCACCACCAACGGCTCGCAACTGACCGAGCGCGCCGCCGAGCTGCGCGCCGCCGGCGTGCGCCGCCTGAACGTCAGCCTCGACTCGCTGCGCCGCGAACGCTTCGCCGCCTTCACCCGCAGCGATCGGCTGCCGCAGGTGCTGGATGGCATCGAGGCGGCGCGTGCGGCGGGCTTCGAGCGGATCAAGCTGAACTGCGTCGTGCAGAAAGGCCGCAATGACGACGAGGTCTGCGAGCTCGCCGCCTTCGCCCTGAAGCGGGGCCTGGATATCAGCTTCATCGAGGAAATGCCGCTGGGCAGCATCGACAGCCACAGCCGCGCGCAGACCCTGTGCAGCAGCGACGAAGTGCGTGCGCGATTGGCCGAACGCTGGGCGTTGCTGCCAAGCGCTGAACGCACGGGCGGCCCGTCGCGCTACTTCCGCGTCGACGGTTTCGCCAGCCGCATTGGCTTCATCTCACCGCACAGCCACAACTTCTGCGGCGACTGCAATCGCGTGCGCGTCACCGCCGAAGGCAAGCTGGTGCTTTGCCTGGGGCACGAAGGTGCGCTGGATCTTCGCCAGTTGCTGCGCAGCCATCCCGGCGACAGCGAGCGCCTGCGCGCGGCGCTGGTCGATGCACTGCAGCTCAAGCCGCAGCGCCACCATTTCGACGCCGCCGAGCAGGTGCAGGTGCTGCGCTTCATGAGCATGACCGGCGGCTGAGCCGCGCCGCGCGAAACAAGAACAACAAGATCGACAAGGAGAGAGCATGAAACTCCAGGGTTTCGGCTGGGCGATGGTTGCCGCGCTGCCATTGCCGGCGCTGGCGCAGACCTACGTGGTGGGTGTGGAGAGCCTGGCATTTCTGCCGCACTACAGCACCGATGCGCAGGGGCGCTACCAGGGCTTTGCCCGCGAACTGCTCGACCAGTTTGCGGCCAGCGCTGGTGTGCAGTTGGAGTACCGACCGTTGCCGGTGTCGCAGCTGTTGCCGTCGTTGCTCACAGGTGAGGTGGACCTCAAGTACCCCGATAACCCGGATTGGGCCGGCGAAGAGAAGGCTGGGCACAGGCTGCGCTACAGCCAGCCGGTGGTGCAGTACGTCGATGGCGTGCTGGTTGCGCCCGAGCGAGTTGGTCACGGGGTTACGGTGCTCAAGCGCCTGGCCGTGGTCGATGGCTGGTCGCCGCGGGGCTACGAGAAAGCCATCGACAGCGGAGGGGTGGAGCGCCTGCCCAGCGGCGACCTGCGGCAGATGATCCAGCAGGCGCTGAAGCACGAGGCCGATGGCGCCTACTTCAATGTGGTGGTCGCCACCTACTACCTGGACAACATCCGCGCCCGCCCGGGGGCGCTGGTCTTCGATCCGTCACTTCCGCATACGCGCAGCAGCTTCCGGCTTTCCAGCGAGCGACACCCCGAGCTGATCCAGCGCTTCGACCGCTTCCTGATCGAGCATGCCGCCGACGTCGCGGCGCTGAAGGCGCGCTACGGCGTGGAGGCCAGCCTGGATCCGGCGCACCTGGGCGTCGAGCAATGGAAGCTCGACTACCTGGAGCGGCAGAAGGCGAAGCAAAAGACCGTTCCGTCGCCGTGACGGGCTTCCCGCCCGCTGCGCGCTTTCCCTAGAATCGCGCCTGCCCGCCAAGGTCGTCGGGCTGCGAGGCTGATGTGAGCGTGAGTCAACTGCGAATTCCACTGGGCGATTGCTGCCTGGTCTGCGATGGGTTCCGCCTGCAGGTGGCGGGCAGGCCGTCGCTGGATTTCGACGGCGATCTGCTCTGGGCCATCGAGCAACGCATCTGGCGTCCCTTGGCCGTGGAGCTGACCGAGCGCGCAGACGGCCGCTGGGTCCAGCCATTGCCGCTGGATCGTCAGCCGGCCTTCGGCCCTCAGCAGGTGATCGGCTGGCGTGAAGATGCGGTACAGCTTGATGCCCTGTCAGATGCGCATGAGCCGGCGGATATTTTGGGCTGGTGTCAGTCCCGCTGGCCGCAGGCGGGCATCAATAAGTCGTCCATCGATCTCACCTCTTACGCCTGGGGGCGCCTGTTGCGCCTGGATCTTCGCCGCGCCGGTCTCGCGGCGGAGGGCGGTGAGCACTTTCTCCTTCCTCACGACGCTGCCTGCGTCTACCTCGGCTATCTCCAGCTGGACTGGCCGCGCCTGCGCTTCGAACTAAATTCTTAAGAAGAAATCTTACGAAGTATGTCAGCGGCCGTGACAACGGCTGTCTCGACGGCGATGGCGTGCGCCCGGTTTCGGTCGGGCTGCGTCTTGATATCCGGGGTTTGCCCGGGTTCCTTGCGAGCGTGTCTTAGGAGAGGTTCCCCAGAATGACAATGACAAAGCGGGTAAAGCGTCTGGCAGCGGTGCTGATCGCTGCCCAGTTGGCCGTGGTGGCGGAGGTTCCGCTGGCGCAGGCGGCAATGGTGGGCACGGGTGAAGTGCTCGAGGCTCAGCAGCAACACGTTGATCGTGAGCAATTGCTGCACATGCTGGACGACCAGGGCGTGCAGAAGAAACTGCAGTCCATGGGCGTAGAGCGCAGCAAGGTCGAGCAGCGCATCAAGAGTCTTTCCAATGAGGAGCTGGCGCAATTCAACCAGCAACTGGACCAGGCGCCGGCAGGCGGGATCATCGGCATCATCATCCTGTTCCTGCTGATCTTCGTGATCACCGACATGCTCTGCATCACGCACATCTTCACCTTCGTCCGGTGCCAGCGTTGAGTTACCGGGCGCTGCCCCTCGTCCTGGCCGCCGCGCTGCTTGGCGGTTGTGCCAGGACGCCGCAGCTGCCGACGGACATCGATGCGCTGCCGTCGCGCGTCGAACTCACCGATGTGCAGTTCTTCCCCCAGCAGGAGTTCCAGTGCGGCCCGGCGGCTCTGGCGACCATGCTCAACCAGCGCGGCGTGCGGGTTACGCCGCGGCAGTTGAAGGAGCGGGTTTATATCCCGGGGCGCCAGGGGAGCCTGCAGGTCGAGCTGGTCGCGGCCACGCGCGAGCAGGGGCTGCTGGCTTATCCGTTGCGGCCAAAGCTGGAAGACGTGCTGAAGGAAGTCGCGGCCGGCAATCCGGTGCTGGTGCTGCAGAACAACGGCCTGGACTGGCTGCCGATGTGGCACTACGCAGTGGTGGTCGGCTTTGATCGCGACCGCCACGAACTGGTGCTGCGCTCGGGCATCACCCAACGCCTGGTGATCGACTACACGGCATTCGACGTTACCTGGGCGCGCAGCAATCGTTGGGCGATGGTGACCGTTCCTGCCGATCGTCTCCCGGCAACCGCCGACTCGTTGCGCTGGCTGCGTTCTGCGCACGACCTGGAAGAAACCGGGCAGAAACCGTTGGCCGACGAAGCCTACCGCACGGCGACGCACGCCTGGCCGAAGGAGCCGCTGGGCTGGTTCGCCCTGGCCAATTCGCGCTATGCAGCCGGTCACCTGGACGAGGCGGAGGGCGCGCTGCGGCAGAGCCTTTCGGCGCGCCCGGACTTCGCTGCGGGCTGGTACAACCTCGCCAACGTGCTGGGCGAGCGGGGCTGCGCATCGCAGGCACAGGTGGCCGCGAGTTGTGCTCGTCAGCTGGCGCCGGGTGACTCGCGCTTTGCAGCGGCACCGGGCAGTGGGGCGGCGTCTGGGCAGTGCCAGGCGTTGCCGGCTTGTCCGGGGTCCTGAGCGGAGAAACGAAAACGGCGCCCGAAGGCGCCGTTTTCTTTGGCGGGGTGTGTGGATTACACGCCCAGCTTGTCACGCAGGCTGTAGTACCAGGCGCCGATCGCGGAGAACGGAACCTGGAACATGCGACCGCCCGGGAACGGGTAGTGCGGCAGGTCGGCGAAAGCGTCGAAACGCTCGGCCTGGCCACGCAGCGCCTCGGCCAGAACCTTGCCGGCGAGGTGGGTGTAGGTCACGCCGTGGCCGGAGCAGCCCTGGGAGTAGTAGATGTTGTCGCCGATACGGCCCACTTGCGGCAGACGCGAGAGGGTCAGCAGGAAGTTGCCGGTCCAGGCGAAGTCGATCTTCACGTTCTTCAGTTGCGGGAACACTTTCAGCATCTTCGGACGAATGATCGCCTCGATGTTCGACGGATCGCGCGCACCGTAGACCACGCCGCCACCGAAGATCAGGCGGTTGTCGCCGGTCAGACGGTAGTAGTCCAGCAGGTAGTTGCAGTCCTCGACGCAATAGTCTTGCGGCAGCAGGGACTTGGCCAGGTCGGCGCTCAGCGGCTCGGTGGTGATCACCTGGGTGCCGCACGGCATGGACTTGGAGGCCAGTTCCGGCACCAGGCCGCCCAGGTAGGCGTTACCGGCAACCACAACGAACTTCGCCTTCACGCGGCCTTGCGGGGTGTGAACCACCGGGTTGGCTCCGCGATCGATGCGCACGGCGGGGCTCTGTTCGTGAATCACGCCGCCGAGCGATTCCACGGCTGCCGCTTCGCCCAGGGCGAGGTTCAGCGGGTGGATGTGGCCGCCGCTCATGTCGAGCATGCCGCCGACATAGCTGTCGGTCGCGACGATCTCGCGCATGCGCTTGGCGTCCATCAGTTCCAGCTGGGTGTGGCCGAAGCGCTCCCAGAGCTTCTTCTGCGACTCCAGGTGACCCATCTGCTTGGCGCTGAGAGCGGCGAACACGCCACCGTCCTTCAGGTCGCACTGGATGTTGTACTTGGCGATGCGCTCGCGAATGATGCGGCCGCCTTCGAAGGCCATCTGGCCGAGCAGTTGGGCCTGCTTCGGGCCGACGGTGCGTTCGATGACGTCGATGTCGCGGCTGTAGCTGTTGACGATCTGACCACCGTTACGGCCGGACGCGCCGAAGCCGACCTTGGCGGCCTCGAGGACGGTGACCTTGAAGCCGTTTTCCAGCAGGAAGAGGGCGGTGGACAGACCTGTGTAACCGGCGCCGATGATGCACACATCGGTTTCGGTCTCACCCTGGAGTTCCGGACGCGCCGGCACCGGATTGGCGGAGGCTGCGTAATAGGAAGTGGGGTAGGGAGTGTGCGGCATATTGCACCTGTGTTTGTTATTTTTTACGAGACGGACGAATGCTACCTGAGTCGAATTCCGACGGCTAGTGCCTGTGCAAAATAATTTACGGAAGGTCGAACATAAAAAAATTCACTTTTTCAGTGGCTTAGCGAAAAAAGTGCTTGACGCTACAAAAGCGTCGCGTAGAATGCGCCCCACACGACAGGCACATAGCTCAGTTGGTTAGAGCACCACCTTGACATGGTGGGGGTCGTTGGTTCGAGTCCAATTGTGCCTACCAAATCCGCTGCTTAGGCAGCACCGAAAAGGGCGATCCGAAAGGGTCGCCCTTTTTGTTTTGGGCGATTTTTGGAAAGTCCAGCGGAAAGCGCCTTTCGGCCTGCAGCCTCAGGCCGGCTCCATTTTTTGGTATAGCACCAGCTCCTTCTCATACCCGGCCTGCTGCCGTTCGGTCATCGACGCTCCCAGGCAGCCGCCCTGTCTGAACCTGTTCGACCTCCTATATAGAAAGCAGAACGCAGTCGATAGCCATCAGTGGGGCGTTGTCGACCTTCGTCAGATGACCGCGTGGGTTGGCGATGTTGGAATGGGGGTGGTTGGATGCTGGAGGAGGGCTTGCTCGGCTGCGGGAGCGGCGGGAGATGGGGGTCGGGAGCGGCTTCTGACAGAGCTCACTTCATCGCATTGCTTTCTGCGCTTTCGATTTCGTACTGCCGGCATTTTTGCTCGGCACTGGCGAAGGCCTGGTCGGGCGTTTGGTTACCGCGATAGCCGAAGCGCAAGAAGTACCTCACTACTACCTTGGTGTCCGCATCGTACTTGCTGCTGCCTTGGTCGACGGCCGCAATGGCCTGCTCCTCGGTGGTGCCCTGGTCTCGATACATGGCGCCGGCGCGAGCGAACAGCCCTATGCCCGTGCAAAACTCGGAGGCTTGGCTGCTTGTCGCAAGGATCAGCAGCATGACCAAGACGAATAGTTTCTTCATATACGCTCATTGAGCCTGCTGGCGCGGATCCTAATAAGAGTATGGAGCCTACTAGGGCGGCTTGCCGGCCTCGCGGGTGCTTTTTCTCTGCGGGCAGTTGAGGGTGTTCGTCATCAGGGCTGCTTGCTCTATTGCCCTTTTGATTGGGGCAGGATGATCCTTCCGCACTTCATTCCGCGGATTAGGCTGCGTCGTAGGCGTCAGGCAACCTTGGAGTCGTGATGAATGCTGCTGAGCAGCGCGCGGATGGCGTTGCGCGGCATCGGCCGGCCGGTGAAGTAGCCTTGGATCAGCCGGCAGCCGTTTTCCTGCAGCCAGGCCAGTTGCTCGGCGGTTTCCACGCCCTCGGCGATGATCGGGATGTTCAGCGATTCGCCGATGCCGATGATGGCGCGAACGATGGTCTGGCAGTCGTGGCGCTCGAGTACGCCGCTGATGAAGGAGCGGTCGATCTTCATCTTGTCGAACGGGAAGCGCAGCAGATAGTTGAGCGAGGCGAAGCCGGTGCCGAAATCGTCCAACACTATCTGTACGCCCAGGCTGCGTAGCTCGCCCAGGATGGCGACGTTCTCCTCGGATGCCTCCAGCACCGTGCTCTCGGTGACCTCCAGCATCAGGTTGCCCGCCGGCAAACCGAATTCGGCCAGCGTTTCCGCGACCAGGGTGGGCAGGGCGCGGTTGATCTGCAGCGGCGAGACGTTCACCGACACCTTCACGTCCTGCGGCCAGCGCGCCGCTTCGCGACAGGCTTCGCGCAACACCCAGGTACCGATGGGGATGATCATGCCGTTCTTCTCCGCCAGGGGGATGAACTCTGAAGGCGGCACGCTGCCCAGTTGTGGATGGTTCCAGCGCAGCAGGGTCTCGAAGCTCGCGATGCACCGTTCGGGAGATTGCACGATGGGCTGGTAGGCCAGTGACAGCTCGCCGAATTGCAGGGCGTTGCGCAGGTTGAGTTGCGGCGGGCTGTAAAGCGAAGGAAGACTGGCCTCAAGCTCGGGTGAGTACTTCTGCCATTTGTCCATCGGCAATCCGTGCGCGCTACGTTTGGCGAGGATGGCATTGCGTAGCACGCGGTCGGCGCTCATCTGTTCTTCTGATGTTGAGGCCAGGCCGGCAGTGACTTCCAGCGAAAGCGTGCGCTCCTCAAGGCCGAAGGGTTCGCGCAATCGGCTGATGGCGTTCTGGATCATCGATGTCAGCTGTTCGCCTTCCAGCTGTTGCGGCAGCACTACGGCAAATTCGTCGGCGCCCAGGTGGGCTAGCAGCTCGGCTTGCGGGAAACAGTCTTCCAGGCGCCCGGCAAAAGCCTTGAGCAGGGCGTCGACGTCGCGCGGATCGAGGCCGTTGCGCAGTTGTTCGAAACCTTCGATGTCGAAGGTGATCAGCGTTGGAAGGCTCTCGCCGAGATGGTAGTGACTGAGCTTCTCGGAAAGCGCGCGCAGCAGGGCCTGGCGGTTCGGCAGGCCGCTGATGGGGTCGCGGTCGGTCTCCTGGGAGATCTTCTGGTCGCGCTGGATCAGTGCGGAGATGCAATTGGCGAGGTCGCACAGATGTCCTAGCTCGTCTTCGCGCACGCTGCGCGGCTGGGTATCGACTATGCAGAGCACGCCCAGGGCGCGACCGTCTGCATCCTTGACCGCGACACCCGCGTAGAAGCGGAAACCCAGCGGGCCGGTGACTAGTGGGTTGTCCTGGAAGTCTGGGTGGCGGGATGCGTCTTCGACGATCATCACGCCGCCGGGCCGGAGGCTGCAGCGGGCGCAGAAGGAGTCTTCGCGCGGTGTGCTCAGGCCGTGGGGCAGGCCGCTGGCGGAGAGAAGCCAGGCGCGTTTGGCAGCAATCAGCGAGATGGCCGAAATCGGCACGCTATATAGATGTGCAGCCAGTCGGGTGAAGGTGTCGAACTGCGGGTTGGCCGGTGTGTCCAGGTAGCCGCTGCTATATAGAGATCGCAGGCGCTCCTGCTCGTCCGCCGCAACCGGGAAGAGTGAAGCGGGCTCATGCGACGCGGCGCTGTCGGAGGTGCGGGGTGGAAAAGGCATCTCCTTTCCCTGGGGCTCTTCGCTATGCATCGAGTATCCCTCTTGAGCCATTCCTGTCCCTGGTGCTGTCGTGGGCCGGTCGGGCGACGCTTGAGAGGCGTCCGGGCGGAACAGGCTGTCGACGAAAAAACAGTGTAGTTTGCCTGGCGAAAGTGGAGTGGTTCTGCCGCTCATGGTCGTGCTGCAAGGCTTGCGGCAGGTTTCTGGAGGTTCTATGCGGGGTTGGTCGAGGTTGGGCGTGGCGCTGCTGGGAATGGGGGCAGCCTTTGTCGCGTGGTCGGCCGACGAGGGTGTGGTGAGCTGGCCGGCGGGGTGGCAGGTTTCGCGCTCGCCGGAGGCTCCGACGGATGACGTGCCGCTGGTGCGCGAGCGGGGCGTCAAGCTGGCGGCTGACGGTACTCAGGTGCTTGTCATGGAAGTCACCCGCAGTCGCCTGGCGGCTTCGCATGATGTGGACATGCAGCGAGTGATCCTGCAGATGCGCAAGTCATTGCAGATTGATTTTCTTCGCCAGGGGCTCCAGGCGGCTTGTAGCAAGCCGAAGGATGCGACCTTGGGAGGGTTGGCGGCGGTGGAGTTGATCTGCTCGGTGAGCCAGAACGGCAATGAGGTGCTGAAGCAGGTGTTGCAGGTGGCGGTCGGCAAGGAGGCGGCTTATTCGCTGAGCTATGCCTCCCCGGCGGCGCAGTATCAGGAGCAGAAGGCCGATATAGAGGCTGTGAAGTCTGCTTTGAAATTGCAGTAGTAAATGCTGCAGATATGAAAAGCCCCGCTCGATGCGGGGCTTTGCGTTTGCCTTGGCGATCAGGCGGCGAGCGAGGTCTGCACACGCTCGATAACGGCTTGCAGCGGCTCCGGGTTCTGATACTGCTGCGGATAAAGGCGCTCGCTGTGGCGGGCGATACCGTGCTCATTGACCAGCGTGAAGCTGAAACTGTCTTTGCGCGCGGCCATGATGATGCAGTTGAGCGGGGCGAATGCCACCTTGAGGGTGCGGATCGCCTCCTGGATCTGGATGGTCTTTTTCATGTTGTCTTGGTCTTCCAAACTGTAACGGTGCTATAGACCGTTCGAATCGTAAAAAACTCCGGTCAATTGAGGATGCGTTAGCTCTGTGACTGGAATATGGCAGCGAATGAAAACTTCAGGTTGTTCGTCAGGTATGCGCAGGCGAAGGATGGCAATCCTGAAAGCTTCAGCTGCTGGCGTCGATCTGGCGATCCGAGTCGGGATCGAGCCTGGGAGGATGTCGACGTTCTGCTGGCTATTGGCCGAGGCCCTGTGGATCCCAGTAGCGTGCCCAATCGGGGAGGTGCTGGGAGGGGCGACCTTGGTTCGTAACTCGCGGCGCGGATTCTACGCGATTGATCAGATTTTATTCAAGTCGAGTTTGTAAGGAAGAATGAAAAAGGGCGCCTTTGGGCGCCCTTTGTGAATCAGCTCTGCAGCCAGGATTCGACGGTTGCAGCGCCGTGCTGCTGTTTCCAGGCTTTCAGGGTCTTGTGGTTACCGCCCTTGGTCTCGATGACTTCACCGGACTGCGGGTTCTTGTAGACCTTCAGTTGGCGAGTACGGCGCGGCGCGACTGCTGCGGGCACGGCATTGCGGGTGCCATGCGGATCGAGAATCTCGACCACGTTGCGCAGGTTCATGCCGTATTCGTCCATCAGGGCCTGCAGTTCGTCCTTGAATTCCAGTTCTTTCTTCAGGCTGCTGTCGCTTTTCAGCTTTTCCAGCAGGGCCAGTTGTTCTTTGAGCAGGCGCTCGGCTTCGCGGAATTCTGCAAGTTTGGACATTGATGCACTCCAGGAGGGTCTTTCCGAAACGCTTGCCGAATGAGTCGAGAGTGACGAATTCGGGATTCGGAATTTTTATGGGCGCGAAATTATTAATTTAAAGCGGCCGACTGTGCAATCTCTTCGCATGCCGTTTCTACTTCGTCTCAAGAATTGACGAAGACCATTTCGATTGCCGACTTTATTGCTGACCCCGGATGCGCGGATAATTGCGTTCAATCAATAAAGGGCGAGCTCTTGCGAACGATCTCGCCCGCGTTTTGCGTGTGTTGTTCAAGAGGTAGAACGATGTCTTCCCCGTTGTTGAGCTTGCGCCTGAATGGTCGTGACTTCTCGTGTCAGGTAGAGGGGGAGGGGGCGCCCCTGGTAATGGTGCACGGCTCCCTTTGCGATTACCGCTATTGGCAATGGCAATTACGCGGGCTGGGTGAGCACTGCCGGCTGATAGTGCCGAGCTTGCGTCACTATTATCCGGAGGCTTGGAGCGGCGAGGGCGGCGATTTCACTACGCACCAACATGTAGAGGATCTGCTGGCATTGCTCGACTGGATTGGCGAGTCGGCGCATCTGCTGGGGCATTCGCGTGGCGGCAATCTCTGCTTGAGGGTGGCGTTGGCGGCTCCCGAGCGTTTGCGCTCGCTGGTGTTGGCCGATCCGGGTGGCGACTTCGCGGCAGATGTGTTTCGTGCGGCAGGTATGGTCGCTCCGGTCGCGCCGGCCGAGCGCAATCGTTTTCGCGAGCAGGCGCTACAGCTGATCAGGCAGGGCGAGCGAGAGGCTGGATTGCAGCTGTTCGTCGACACCGTGAGCGGTGAAGGCGTCTGGCAGCGGTCTTCCCGGCATTTTCGCGAAATGGCGGCGGACAACGCCATGACCCTGATAGGCCAGGTTGCCGATCAGCCTGAGCCTCTCTCGCTTGCGGCGTTGTCCGGTCTGGATGTGCCCACGCTACTGATCAGTGGCGAGCGCAGTCCGGAGCCATTTCCCAGCGTGGCAGAGGCGCTGCACAAGGTGCTTCCGGTTGCTCAGGTGGCGCGCATCGCCGGTGCCTCGCACGGGATGAACGCCACTCGTCCAGCGGCCTTCAATCGTGCAGTGCTGGGTTTCATCGCTACGCTCTAGCTGCCGCTCGTCAGTTTCGGCGAATTGCAGTACCATGCACGCTTCATTTTGGCCTGGAGCTTCCGGGCCCCAATTCGATCTTCCAGTGATCTCCGTCCGCGCGCGAATGCGCAGGGTGCCGACAAGGCGCCTGCCACTGTGAGGCAGGCACGCCCGGCGGGCGACGCTTACTGGCACATCCCAACCCATGTGGCCTTTCGTAGGGGTCACCACTAGGAGAGGAGGCGCCATGCCCATCATTACTCTTCCCGACGGTAGTCAGCGGTCTTTCGATCACCCGGTCAGCGTGGCCGAGGTGGCGCAATCCATTGGTGCGGGCCTGGCCAAGGCCACCGTGGCCGGCAAGGTCAACGGCAAGCTGGTCGATGCCTGCGATCCGATCGAGCACGACGCGACCCTGCAGATCATCACCCCGAAGGACGAGGAAGGGCTGGAAATCATCCGCCACTCGTGCGCGCACCTGGTCGGCCATGCGGTCAAGCAGCTGTACCCGACTGCCAAGATGGTCATCGGTCCGGTCATCGATGAAGGCTTCTATTACGACATCTCGTTCGAGCGTCCCTTCACGCCTGACGATATGGCGGCGATCGAGAAGCGCATGGCCGAGTTGATCGACAAGGACTACGACGTCATCAAGAAGATGACTCCGCGCGCCAAGGTCATCGAGGTCTTCAAGTCCCGCGGCGAGGAATACAAGCTGCGCCTCATCGACGACATGCCCGATGAGAAGGCCATGGGCCTTTACTACCACGAAGAGTACGTGGACATGTGCCGTGGTCCGCACGTGCCCAACACTCGTTTCCTCAAGGCATTCAAGCTGACTAAGATCTCCGGCGCCTACTGGCGCGGCGATTCGAAGAACGAGCAGCTGCAGCGTATCTACGGCACGGCGTGGGGCGACAAGAAGCAGCTGGCGGCATACGTCCAGCGCATCGAGGAAGCTGAGAAACGCGACCACCGCCGCATCGGCAAGCAGCTGGACCTGTTCCACCTGCAAGAAGAAGCGCCGGGCATGGTCTTCTGGCACCCCAACGGCTGGACGGTTTATCAGGTGCTCGAGCAGTACATGCGCAAAGTGCAGCGCGAGCACGGTTATGTGGAGGTTCGTACCCCTCAGGTCGTCGACCGCATTCTTTGGGAGCGTTCGGGCCACTGGTCGAACTACGCCGAGAACATGTTCACCACTTCGTCGGAAAGTCGCGATTTCGCGGTCAAGCCGATGAACTGCCCGTGCCACGTGCAGATCTTCAACCAGGGCCTGAAGTCCTACCGCGATCTGCCGCTGCGCCTGGCTGAGTTCGGCGCCTGCCATCGCAACGAGCCCTCGGGCGCGCTGCACGGCATCATGCGCGTTCGTGGCTTCACCCAGGATGACGCACACATCTTCTGCACCGAAGAGCAGGTGAAGAAGGAAGCTGCCGACTTCATCAAGCTGACCCTGCAGGTCTACTCCGACTTCGGCTTCTCCGACATCTCCATGAAGCTGTCGACCCGCCCGGCCAAGCGCGTGGGTTCCGAAGAGCTGTGGGATCGCGCCGAGCGCGCGCTGGCCGATGCGCTGGACGAGTCGGGCCTGGAGTGGGAATACCAGCCGGGCGAGGGCGCTTTCTACGGTCCGAAGATCGAGTTCACCCTCAAGGATTGCCTGGGCCGTAACTGGCAGTGCGGGACCCTGCAATACGACCCGAACCTGCCCGAGCGACTGGATGCCAGCTATATCGCCGAAGATAACAGCCGTACCCGTCCGGTAATGCTGCATCGCGCGATCCTTGGCTCCTTCGAGCGCTTCATCGGTATGCTCATCGAGCACTACGCCGGCCTGTTCCCAGCCTGGCTCGCGCCGACCCAGGCGGTGGTGATGAACATCACTGATAAACAGGGCGAATGGGCGGAAGAAGTGGTCCGCCAGCTCGAGCAAAGCGGATTCCGTGCCAAGTCCGACTTGAGAAACGAGAAAATCGGCTTTAAAATCCGCGAGCATACTTTGCTCAAGGTTCCCTATCTCCTAGTTATTGGGGATCGGGAGGTTGAATCGAAGGCCGTCGCCGTACGTACGCGCGAAGGGGAAGACCTCGGCTCGATGCCGCTTTCCCAGTTCGTCGAGCTACTGACTGGGGCGGTTTCCCGGCGTGGTCGCCAAGACTTGGAGTAATCATTATTAAGCGTGAAATGAGACAGGATAAGCGGGCTCTCCCGAAACCGCCGATCAACGAGAACATCACCGCACGTGAAGTGCGCCTGATCGGTGCTGACGGTCAGCAGATCGGTGTAGTCACCCTCGACGAGGCACTGCGCCACGCCGAAGAGGCCAAGCTGGACCTGGTGGAAATCTCTGCTGATGCGGTGCCTCCTGTCTGCCGCATCATGGATTACGGCAAGCACCTGTTCGAGAAGAAGAAGCAGGCGGCGGCTGCGAAGAAGAACCAGCACCAGCAACAGATCAAAGAAATCAAATTCCGACCAGGGACGGAAGAAGGGGATTACCAGGTAAAACTACGCAACCTGGTACGTTTCCTGAGTGATGGGGACAAGGCCAAGGTATCCTTGCGATTCCGTGGCCGTGAGATGGCCCACCAGGAGCTGGGCATGGAGCTGTTGAAGCGGGTCGAAACCGATCTCGCTGAATTCGGCACCGTGGAACAGCATCCTAAGCTGGAAGGACGCCAGCTGATGATGGTCATCGCTCCCAAGAAGCGTAAATAACCTCCCGGGCACTGGCAGGCCTGATGGTTATCAGTTGTTAACGAATGCGGAGTACCAAACATGCCAAAGATGAAAACCAAGAGTGGCGCTAAGAAGCGCTTCAAAGTGACTGCTGGTGGCATCAAGCACAAGCACGCTTTCAAGAGCCACATCCTGACCAAAATGACCACCAAGCGTAAGCGTCAACTGCGCGGCACCTCGCTGCTCGCGAAGTCTGATGTACGCCGTGTAGAACGCTCGCTGCGTCTGCGTTGATTTTTGGAGGATATGTAAATGGCTCGTGTTAAGCGTGGCGTGATCGCCCGTCGTCGTCACAAGAAGATTCTGAAACTCGCCAAAGGCTACTACGGCGCGCGTTCGCGCGTGTTCCGCGTTGCCAAGCAGGCGGTGATCAAGGCCGGCCAATACGCCTACCGTGACCGTCGTCAGCGCAAGCGTCAGTTCCGCGCCCTGTGGATCGCCCGTATCAACGCCGGTGCTCGTATGAACGGTCTGTCCTACAGCCGTCTGATCGCTGGCCTGAAAAAGGCGGCCATCGAGATCGACCGTAAGGTCCTGGCCGATCTGGCTGTGAACGAAAAAGCGGCGTTTACCGCGATTGTCGAGAAAGCGAAGGCCAGCCTGGCTTAAGCCCTACGACAGTTACCGGATCTCGGTCCGGAGGTAACGTCACCGATAGGGGAAGAGCCTTACCGCTCTTCCCCTATTTTTGTATCTGGAGTTGGTACATGGAAAACCTGGACGCGCTGGTCTCGCAGGCCCTGGACGCCGTGCGGAACACCGAAGACGTCAACGCCCTGGAGCAGATCCGGGTTCACTACCTCGGCAAGAAAGGCGAGCTGACTCAGGTGATGAAGACCCTGGGCGACCTGCCGGCCGAAGAGCGCCCCAAGGTCGGTGCGCTGATCAACGTTGCCAAGGAAAAGGTTCAGGACGCGCTGAACGCCCGCAAGACCGATCTTGAAGGCGCGGCGTTGGCAGCCAAACTGGCGGCTGAGCGTGTCGACGTGACCCTGCCGGGCCGCGGCCAGTCCTCCGGTGGCCTGCATCCGGTCACCCGTACCAAGGAGCGTATCGAGCAGTGCTTCACTCGTATCGGCTACGAAGTAGCCGAGGGGCCGGAAGTCGAAGATGACTACCACAACTTCGAAGCGCTCAATATCCCCGGCCACCATCCGGCGCGGGCGATGCACGACACCTTCTATTTCAACGCGAACATGCTGCTGCGTACCCACACCTCGCCGGTGCAGGTGCGTACCATGGAGAGCCAGCGCCCGCCGATCCGCATCGTCTGCCCCGGCCGTGTGTACCGCTGCGACTCCGACCTGACCCACTCCCCGATGTTCCACCAGATCGAAGGTCTGCTGATCGACGAAGACGTCAGCTTCGCGGATCTGAAAGGTACCATCGAGGAGTTCCTGCGCGCCTTCTTCGAGAAAGAGTTCTCGGTGCGCTTCCGTCCGTCCTTCTTCCCGTTCACCGAGCCTTCGGCTGAGGTCGATATCCAGTGCGTGCTGTGCAGCGGCAAAGGCTGCCGCGTGTGCAAGCAAACGGGCTGGCTGGAAGTGATGGGTTGCGGAATGGTGCATCCGAACGTGCTGCGCATGTCCGGCATCGATCCAGAAAAGTACCAGGGCTTCGCCTTTGGCATGGGTATCGAGCGTCTGGCCATGCTGCGCTACGGCGTCAATGACTTGCGCCTGTTCTTCGACAACGACCTGCGCTTCCTCGGGCAATTCCGCTAGGCCGCGCACGACGTCAACGAATTATTAGGAGAGCAGGATGAAATTCAGTGAACAGTGGCTGCGGAGCTGGGTGAATCCGCAGGTTTCCCGTGACGAGCTGGTTGCTCGTCTGTCCATGGCAGGCCTTGAGGTCGATGCCGTGATTCCCGTAGCCGGCGTCTTCAGCGGCGTGGTTGTGGGTGAGGTGCTCAGCACCGAGCAGCACCCGGATGCAGACAAGCTGCGCGTGTGCCAGGTCAGTAATGGCAGCGAGACCTTCCAGGTCGTCTGCGGTGCGCCGAATGTGCGCCCGGGCCTGAAGATCCCCTTCGCCATGATTGGCGCAGAGCTTCCGGGTGACTTCAAGATCAAGAAGGCCAAGCTGCGTGGCGTTGAGTCCAACGGCATGCTGTGCTCGGCCAAAGAGCTGGAAATCAGCGACGACAACGCAGGGCTCATGGAGCTGGCGGCCGATGCCCCGGTGGGTGCGAGCATTCGCGACTACCTGGAGCTGGATGACGCCTCGATCGAGATCGGTCTGACCCCAAACCGCGGTGACTGCCTGTCGCTGACCGGTCTTGCTCGCGAAGTCGGCGCGCTGTACGCAGCGCCCGTTACCTTCGTTGACGTAAAGCCGGTTGCCCCGAGCATCGATGATATTCGTTCCATCGAACTGCTGGCGCCGAGCGCCTGCCCGCGCTACCTCGGCCGGGTTATCCGCAATGTCGACCTGAGCAAGCCGACCCCGCTGTGGATGGTTGAGCGCCTGCGACGTTCGGATATCCGTAGCATCGACGCAGCAGTGGACATCACCAACTACGTGATGCTCGAGCTGGGCCAGCCGATGCATGCCTTCGATCTTGATGAGATCAAGGGCGGCATTCGTGTGCGTATGGCTGAAGAGGGCGAGAAGCTGGTCCTGCTGGACGGCCAGGAAGTGGCTCTGCGCGGCGATACCCTTGTGATTGCCGACCACGAGCGCGCGCTGGCTATGGCTGGCGTGATGGGCGGCGAGCACAGTGGTGTCAGTGAGAAGACTCGCGATTTGTTCCTGGAAAGCGCCTTCTTCGACAACATCGCTGTCGCTGGCAAGGCTCGCTCGTATGGCCTGCACACCGACGCCTCGCATCGCTACGAGCGTGGCGTGGACTTCGCGCTGGCCCGTCGCGCCATGGAGCGCGCCACCGAACTGCTGCTGCAGATCGTGGGTGGGCAGGCAGGTCCTGTTACCGAGCAAGTTAGCGAGGCGCATCTGCCGAAGCTTGAGCCGGTGGTGCTGCGTGCCGAGCGTGTCGAGCAGATGCTGGGCATGAAGATGGACGCTACGGAAATCGAGCGCCTGCTCTCCGCGCTGGAGTTCCAGGTGAAATCTGATGGGGAAGGGCGCTGGACGGTGGGAGTTCCCAGTCATCGCTTCGACGTTTCCCTGGAGGTCGACCTGATTGAAGAGCTCGGTCGCCTGTATGGCTACACCCGCCTGCCGGTACGTTATCCGCAAGCGCGCCTGGCCCCGAACAACAAGTCCGAGACCCAGGCAGAGCTGCCGGCGCTGCGCCGTCTCCTGATTGCTCGCGACTATCAGGAAGCCATTACCTACAGCTTCATCGATCCGAAGTGGTTCGAGCTGTTCCACCCGGGCGTAAAGCCCTTGACGCTGGCTAACCCGATCTCTGCAGATATGGCCGCCATGCGCGCCTCGCTGTGGCCGGGCCTGGTCAAGGCGCTGCAGCACAACCTGAACCGTCAGCAAACCCGTGTTCGCTTGTTCGAAAGCGGCCTGCGTTTTGTCGGGCAGCTTGAGGGGCTGAAGCAGGAAAACATGCTGGCCGGTGTGATCTGCGGCGGCCGTCAGCCTGAGGGCTGGGCGAACGTGCGTGATAACGTCGACTTCTTCGATATGAAAGCCGATGTTGAGGCGCTGCTGGCCAGTGCTAGCGCAGCCGACAGCTTCACCTTTGTCCCGGGCGAGCACCCGGCGCTGCACCCGGGGCAGACTGCTCGTGTGGAGCGTGAGGGTGAACTGGTGGGTTACGTGGGAGCGCTGCACCCGGAGCTTGCCAAGGCGCTGGGCTTGGATCGCCCGGTGTATCTGTTCGAACTAGTGCTGGGTGAGCTGGTGCGTGGCCGACTGCCGAAGTTCAGTGAACTGTCGCGCTTCCCGGAAGTGCGCCGCGATCTGGCGCTGGTTGTGAATCGCGATGTTCCGGCCGAATCGATCCTCGCGACTATTCGCGAGGAGGCGGGGGAGTGGCTCACGGACCTCAGGCTGTTTGACGTCTATCAAGGTAAAGGCATTGATCCGCTTGGAAAAAGCTTGGCGGTTGGCTTGACCTGGCAGCATCCATCACGCACTCTTAATGATGACGAGGTGAACGCGACTACGCTGCAAATCGTTGCCTCGCTGGAGCAAAGGTTCAACGCCACGTTAAGGAAGTAGCGTATGGGGGCTCTGACGAAAGCTGAGATTGCCGAACGTCTGTATGAAGAGCTGGGCCTGAATAAACGGGAAGCCAAGGAACTGGTGGAGCTCTTCTTCGAAGAGATCCGCCAGGCGCTGGAGCATAACGAACAGGTGAAACTGTCCGGTTTCGGCAATTTTGACCTGCGCGACAAACGCCAGCGCCCTGGGCGCAACCCCAAGACCGGGGAAGAGATCCCGATCACGGCTCGCCGCGTCGTCACCTTTCGTCCAGGCCAGAAACTAAAAGCCAGGGTTGAGGCTTATGCTGGAACCAAGTCATAACGCCGAACTGCCTGCGATTCCGGGCAAACGCTACTTCACCATCGGTGAGGTAAGTGATCTGTGCGCAGTCAAACCGCACGTGCTGCGTTATTGGGAGCAGGAGTTCCCGCAGCTCAACCCGGTCAAGCGTCGCGGAAATCGCCGCTATTATCAGCGCCAGGATGTGCTGATGATTCGCCAGATCCGCGCGCTGCTTTACGATCAAGGCTTCACCATCGGTGGGGCGCGTCAGCGCCTCTCTGGTGACGAAGCGCGTGAAGACGTAACCCAGTACAAGCTGCTCATTCGTCAGATGATCACCGAGCTGGAAGACGTTCTGCAGGTGCTACGCAAGTAGCTGAAAAAAATCAGGAAAGTACTTTGCCGAATGGATTCCTTGCGGTATAGTGCGATCCGCTTACCGGGCAACCGGAAGTAACGTCGGGGCGTAGCGCAGCCTGGTAGCGCACTTGCATGGGGTGCAAGGGGTCGAGTGTTCGAATCACTCCGTCCCGACCAAATTCGGCAAAAAGGCCGGTCAGAAATGACCCCGGCCTTTTTTGCATTTGGCAGTTCTAAATTGCC